>NZ_JBBMEO010000041.1:0-14223 GCF_040096515.1 Faecalibacterium tardum
GCTTTGCCAGCTCTCCCAAAGGGAGAGCCAAGAGCACTGCCGAAAACTTCCTCATTGAACCTAATACTTTAGCAACGAGCCTTAGACCTTGGCTCTCCCCTTGGGAGAGCTGGCGCGGGAGCGCCTGAGAGGGCGTGCAAGGCTAACGGGTGCTGCCCCTCATCTGGCACGGAAGCGCCTGAGAGGGTTCGCTCCCTGAGGGAGTTCGTCCCCAAAACCAGAAAAAGCCGCCGCACCGTACGGGGTGCAGCGGCTCTCTCTGGAAGAAAATGAAGAATTGGTTGGGATGGGGATAACTTAGTTGGCGCGGCCGGTCATTTTGACCGCATACTTGATGGCGTTGACAAGGCTCAGCTCGTTGCCGTTGCCCTTACCAGCGTGGTAGAAGTCGGTGCCGTGATCCACGCTGGCGCGGATGATGGGCAGACCCAGCGTGACGTTGACGCCCTCCACGGCCTTCCACTCCTGCTTTTCGCGGTCGTAGACAAAGCCCACAGTCTTGAGCGGGATGTGACCCTGATCGTGGTACATGCACACCACGATGTCGTACCAGCCGCCGATGGCCTGCGAGAACACGCTGTCCGGCGGGCAGGGGCCCACAACGCCGGTAATGCCCTCGGCCTTGGCAGCCTCGATGGCGGGGGTGATCTCCTCGATCTCCTCCCGGCCGAACAGGCCGTTCTCACCGCAGTGGGGGTTCAGACCTGCCACAGCGATGCGGGGGTTCTCGATGCCCATATCCTTGCAGGCCTTGTTGGCGATCTCGATGACCTCCAGCACGCGATCCTTCTTGACCCGGTCGCAGGCTTCCCGCAGGGAAACGTGGGTGGAAACGTGCACCACGCGCAGGTCATGATGAGCCAGCATCATGGTGTACTTTTTGGTGTGGGTGTAGGTAGCGTAGATCTCGGTGTGGCCGTCGAAGTGGGTGTAGCCGTCCGACTTTTCGCCGTGGTAGTACTCCAGTGCCTTGTTCATGGCTTCCTTGTTCAGGGCGTTGGTACAGGTGGCATCCACCTCACCGGCCATGGCCAGCTCAATGACCTTTTTCACGCACTGGAAGGCTGCGTTGCCGCCCTCCACGCTGACCTTTGCTATCTCGAACTTGCTGATGTCCTCGATCAGATCCAGATGCAGCACGTCGATGGTGCCGGGGGTGAACAGGGCATCCGACACCTTCTCGCAGCGGTGGATGACGATGTCCTCGCGGCCAACGAACTTCTTGGCCTGCTCCATCACCTTCACATCGCCCACCACAATGGGGCGGCAGTAGCTGTACTGCTCCGGGTCAGCCAGAGCCTTGATGGTGATCTCCGGGCCGGAACCGGCGGGATCGCCCATGGTAATACCGACAATGGGTTTATTCATAGCAGCCTTCTCCTTGCTTCAGCGCGTTTCAGTGCAGACCCTTGGCCTCGTTCTCTGCCAGAACCTTCTTGATGGCCTCCATGCCCTCTTCCGGCACATAGTTGAAGGGTGCGCGGCACTTGCCAACGGGGTGACCCTGCAGGGCAACGGCGGTCTTGATGATGGTGTTGGGGTTGCCGTACTTGAAGGTCTGCTGCAGGATGGCAATGGCGTCCTGTGCAGCCTGTGCGCCCTCCAGATCCCCGGCCTTGAAGCAATCGTAGATCTTGGCAACGGTCTCCGGCCAGATGTTGGCACGGCCTGCAATGCCGCCTGCGCCGCCCTCTTTCAGGCAGGTCAGGATGGCGCCGTCGTTGCCGGCCAGAATGGCAACTTCCTTGTCCAGCTCACGGGTCAGGCGGATGTAGGCCTTTAGGTTCTCGATATCGCCGCTGGAATCCTTTGCGCCTACGATGTTCTCCACGTCACGGCACAGTGCCTGCACGGTCTCGGGCAGCAGCTTGTTGCCGGTGCGGGCGGGGATGTTGTACAGGATGATGGGCAGGTTCACGGCCTTTGCCACGGCGGTGTAGTGGTCGTACAGCTCCTTCTGGGAGGCCAGTGCAAAGCTGGGGGTGATGACGGACAGTGCATCTGCGCCCAGCTCCTCGGCACGCTTGCTCAGGCGGATGGTCTCGGCGGTGGTGATGCAGCCGGTGCCTGCGTAGACCGGTACGCGGCCCTTTACCTGATCGATGACAGTGGCAAGGATCTCTTCCTTCTCCTGGAAGGACAGGGCGTAGGCTTCGCCGTTGGTGCCCATGGGGAAGATGCCGTGCACGCCGCCTGCCAGCAGGCGCTCCACCTGCTCGCGCAGAGCCTGATGGTTGACCGTCTGCTCAGGGTCGTTGTTCATGGGGGTGATTACGGGAGGGATGATGCCCTTGATATCGCTGGTCTTCATAAGTCTTTACTCCTTTTCTGTTACATGATTTCCTGATACAGCTTGCGTGCGTCGGCGGCGGTAACGGGGCGCATATTGTTCACCAGCAGGCGCTGTACCTGCATACCGGCGTTGACCAGACCTTCCAGATCCTCGGCAGGCACGCCGAACTCCTTGAGGCTGGTGGGGATATCCAGATGCTTGACGATGTGCTCCAGACGGGCGATCATCCATGCAGTCTTTTCCTCCACGGTGGTGCAGGTCTTTTCCTCGTGGCAGCAGCGGTCGTAGGCGGCAGCCAGACGCTCGCGCACGGCGGGGTGCTCGCTGTTGAAGCGCATGACCGGTGCCAGCAGGATGGCGTTGGACACGCCGTGTGCAATGTGGTACTTGCCGCCCAGCGGGTAGCTCAGTGCGTGCACAGCGGTGGTGCCGGAAGCGGTGATGGCCAGACCGCCGTAGTAGGCTGCGATCTGCATCCGGTTCTTCTCTGCCATGGCTTCGGGGTCATCGCAGGCTTTTTCGATGTTGTTCAGGATCAGGTCAAGGCCTTCCAGTGCGTACAGATCGCTGAAGGGGTTGGCCTTGTTGCTGGTAAAGCACTCGATGCAGTGTGCCAGTGCATCCACGCCGGTAGCGGCTGCGATCTTGCGGGGCAGGTTCTTGATCATGCGGGCGTCCAGAATGACGTAGTCCGCGATCATGTTCTCGTTGACGATGCCCACCTTCAGCTCCTTTTCGGGCACAGCCACGATGGCGTTGGGGGTGACCTCGGCGCCGGTACCGGCGGTGGTGGGGATCAGCACAATGGGCACGCACTTCTGTGCCATGCCGGGGTTATCCAGCAGCTCCTTCACGCCGTAGGCGTCGGTCACCAGCACGCTTGCCAGCTTGGCAGCGTCCATCACGGAGCCGCCGCCGCAGGCCACGATGAGGTCTGCACCGGAAACCTTGAACTCGTCCACCAGCTTCTGCACAGCCATGTAGCTGGGCTCCGGGGGCAGCTCGTCCAGCACATAGTACTCTGCGCCGGAGGCCTTGACAGCCTCTTCCGGCAGGGCAAACAGGCCTGCGCCCTCAATGCCCTTATCGGTGAACATGGCTACCTTTTTTGCGCCGCGCGCCTTGATGATGGCGGTGATATTGTCCATGGCGTTCTCGCCGCCATAAACTGCGTGCGGCATTTTAAGATTGTACTGGGTCAACATACTGATCAACCTCCTGAATGATGTTCTGATCTATAAAAAGGATAGAAATTCCGAAAAGCTTTTTCAGCGGCTCTGGGCTGCGGTGGGGTTATACAGACCCACGGTCTCCCGCTTTGCGCCCAGCACGTCCTGTTCCGAGAAGCGGACGTACTTGATGCCCTGCCGGGTGCGGGCAGCGTAGGCCAGATGCAGCATGCCGTCCCGTCCCTGCATCAGGTAGGGGTACTCGTACTGCTTGTTGTTGGTCTTGTTCTCATCGCCCATGTAGCCCTCGCCGCGCTCCATCCAGCGGATGATGGGGAAGGTCAGGCCGCCGTCCTCCGAAAGCGCCACCGCCACCGGGCAGCGCAGGCCGGGCCATGCAGCCTTGCCGGGCACAGGGTTCGGGGTGCAGGTGGGGTTATAGGCAATGGCGATGCGGCCGCTCTGCAGCTTGACCGCGCTGATGCTGGAGTTGTTATTGGGCAGCGGGGTGGGTGCAGGCACCGTCCAAGTCTCGCCCCAGTCAAAGGACTCGCTGCGGTGGATGCGGTAGGCCTCGCGGTTGCGCATAAAGGCCACCAGATGCCCCGGTTCCAGCTCGATGACATTGGCGTGGACGTGGCCGTTGCTGCCGGGCATCATGACCATGCGCCAAGTCTTGCCCTCATCGTCCGAGATGCGGAAGGCGGTGGGGTCGCCGGACAGACCCTCGGCAGAGTCGGTGCACAGCCAGTTGGCAAAGATCCAGCGGCCGTTGGACAGCACCTGAATGGGCTGGCGGCAGAAGGTGCCTTCCTCCGGGAACACGGTGGTGTAGTCGCCCCATGTTTTGCCGCCGTCGGTGCTCTTCTGGCAGCGCACCACAGCGGTGAACTGCATATTGTCCTTACCCTCTACGCGGTCCAGCTGGGCGGTGTACATCGCCCACACGGCGTTGTCCGGGCCGTAGAACAGCGAGGGGTTCTGCTCGCTGCGGGTGGGGTCGCCGGAGATATTCACCGGCTCCAGCCACTTGGTACCGTCATGCGGCAGCACCGAGCAGATGATGTGCACATCTGCGCTGCCCTCATAAGTACCGGCGAACCAGCAGCAGAGCAGGTCACCGTTGGGCAGCTCCACCATGGCAGGTGCGTGGGCGGTGGGCCAGCCGCCGGTGGGCAGCAGGGCTTCCAGTGTGCCCATCTCCTCGTTCTCGTACACGGTGCCGTCCCAGGTCAGGCCGGGCAGTTTTGCATAGGTCATGGTCGTTCTCCTTCTGTTACATTTATCTTCTGTTCCAGCCGCAAAGGGCTGTCTGCTTCTGTTCTCAATGCTTTGCAATGCGGTCTGCCAGCTCCACCAGCAGATCCTCCTGCCCAAAGCCGCCGGACTTGGTAATGACGTAGCGGGTGCGCCCCTGATAGGTGAACCGCGCCAGCACGATGCCGCTTTCCAGTTCGCACACCGGTTCCAGCTCCCGTGCGCCCACGCTGTTCATACATTGCAGCAGGGTGTCGCCGCCGGTGAGCAGCAGCGTACCCAGATGTTCGCTGCCGAACAGCGCCCCGAACATCTGCCCGACGCTGCCGGAAATGCCCACCCGCATGCCGTCCAAGTCAATGCCCCGGGCGGCGGCGTAATCGGCGGTAAGCTGGTTGCCCCCGGCGTCATTCGTCTCGATGATGCAGCGGGGGTTTGCTGCCAGCATCTGTTCAATTTCTGCCAGCGCAGCCTTGCCGTCGGCGCTTGCCCAGTAGCCGGGCTCCAGCTTCTGCCGGGGGGTCAGCCGCAGGCGGGCAAAGCCTGCCTTTTCGGCGGTGTCCATCTGCCGCAGGGTGATGGGGTTCACGCTGCCGCAGAGCACCAGCAGCCGGGGGTCCAGCTGCGGGGTCTCGACCACGCTGCCGTCCGAAAGCCCCAGCAGCTCCGGCAGAAAGGCGGCAAAGCCTGCACAGCCTGCCAGCACCGGGGGTGTTCCATTCTGGAACAGCTGCCGCCCGGCGGTTTCCAGATCTGCGGCGGTTGCAGCGTCATACACCAGAATGCCGGTCTTGTCCGCTGCCGTCTCACCGGGGCGCAGGTTCTGTGCGGGGATCTCAGTCTGCAAATGGATCAGCTTTGTCACCTCGGCACAGCGCACCGGTTCGAAGGGGTCGATGCCGAAGGGGCTTTCGTTCACCGGCACACCGTCGATGTAGTGGACGCCTTTTTTTGTGGTGCGTCCGATCTGCGGGAAGGCCGGCAGAAAGGGCAAATTGCGTGCGCCGCTTGCTTTGAGCAGGGCGGCAAGCTCTGCGCCGATGTTGCCGCGCAGGGCGGAATCCGTCTTTTTATAGATGCAGCCCACGCCGTTTTCCACCGCGCTGCGGGTCAGCTCTTCAACGGCCTTTGCAGCCTTTGCGGCGGGCAGATGCCGCGTTTCGGTATCCACCACCAGCACGGTGCTGCTGCACGCGGAAAGGTCTGCCTGACCCACCACGACCTGCGTGGGGATGCCGTGTGCCGCAAGCTGTACGCCGGTATCCAGCGCACCCGTAAAATCATCTGCAATCATCAGCAGGCGAAGCATTGTTCGTGCCCCCTCACTTGTTTTTGTGCTTTCATTATGCCGTATCCGCCGCGGGAATGCACCCGGCGCAAGCGGGAAAATCGTTTCATTTTAGCACGTTTTCAATTTTCTTTTTGTTTTGTTGGCAAAAACGTTCTATTTTGAAACCATATTCTGTTTTCTTTTTGAACCAGACCGTTTATAATAGTTTCAAAGAGAAACACGGAGGGACGTTTTATGGTCGAGACTCACACCCGCATTCTGGGCATTGCCCCCTACGACGGAATGCGCACCGCCATGGAGCAGGCGGCGCAGGCCTACCCCAACGTTGAGTTGGAGGTGTACACCGGCGATCTGGAAGAGGGACAGGCCATCGTGCAGCGCATGGCCCCCAACAGCTACGACTGCATCATCTCCCGCGGCGGCACCGCCACCCTGATCCGGCAGGTGACCGACCTGCCGGTGGTGGATATCCATATCTCGGTGTATGATGTGCTGCGCACCATGAAACTGGCAGAGAACTACACCAGCCTGTACGCCATCGTGGGCTTTCCCAGCATCACCGAGCCCGCCCACACCCTTTGCAGCCTGCTGAACTTTGATCTGGACATCCTCACCGTCCGCAGCGCCGAGGAGGTGCGCCACACCTTGGAGCGGCTCAAGCAGGGCGGCTACCGGATGGTGGTCTGCGACATGGTCACCCACACCATTGCCCGGGAGATGGGCTTTGACGCCTTCCTGATCACCTCCGGCATCGAGAGCCTGCACAGCGCCATCGATCAGGCGGTGAACATCAGCACATGGTTCGGCCAGCTGCGGCAGGAGAACCTGTTTTTGCGCAGCATCACGCAGGAGCAGGGCGGCAGGGTCGTGGTGATGGAGCCGGACGGCAGCCTGTTCTATAATAATATGAAGGACATCTCCCCGGAGCTGCACCGCTGTTTGCAGACCCATCTGCGGGAGATCCCCACCACGGGCAGCTTAAAGTTCTATTACACCGAGCGCAGCCAGCTGTACAGCATCACAGCACAGGTGCTGCTGATGAACAATGTGCAGCGGTACCTGTTCTACTGCGTGCCCTCCCGCATCCCGCTGCATTCCAGCCGCCCGGGGCTGCGGTCGCTGAACCAAGGCGAGTGCGAGTATCTTTTCTCCAACAGCTTTTACAGCCTGAGCGGTGCCATGGGCACGCAGGACGCCGAGATCAACGCCCTTGCCGCCGTGCGTCAGCCCCTGTTCATCTGCGGCGAGCCGGGCACCGGCAAAGAGCAGATCGCCCGCTACCTCTACCTGCACAGCGCACTGGTGAACCGCCCCCTCGTGGTGGCAAACTGCGCCATGATGAACGATAAATCATGGGATTTTCTGCTCAACCACTATAACTCGCCCCTGAACGCCAACGGCAACACGGTCTACTTCCAGAACTTTGAAGCCATCCCGGAGCAGTGGAGCACCGAGCTGCTGGCTGCCATCGAGGAGACCGGTCTTGCCCGCCGGGTGCGGCTGCTGTTCTCCCGTTCGGTGCGCCCGGAGGAGCCGGTCTCCCCGGTCACCCGCCGCTTTATCGAGCGGCTGGGTGCGCTGACGCTGGAGCTGCCCCCGCTGCGCAGCCGGTCGGACGAGATCCCGTCCCTTTCCAGTTTGTACCTGAACAGCCTGAATCTGGAGCTGGGCAAGCAGCTCTCCGGCTTTGAGCCCCGCGCCATCGAGATGCTGCGGCAGTACCCGTGGCCGAACAACTACACCCAGTTCAAAAACCTTCTGCGCTCCCTTGCCACCCTGACGAACGGCCCCTACATCCGCAGCAGCAGCGTGGCAGACCTGCTCTCCAAGGAGCGCAGCCTGCGCAGCGCCCCGGCAGCGCACCCGGCGGCGGTGGTCAGCACCGACACCTCCCGCACGCTGGAAAGCATCATCGGCGAGGTGGTGCAGCAGACGGTAGCCGCCCACGGCGGCAACCGCGCCGCCGCCGCCCGGCAGCTGGGCATCAGCCGCACGACCCTGTGGCGGTACCTTGGAAAAATCGAAGCCGGTGAGTCTGCCGACCCTATCTGATGCTTTTGTCCCTCAATGGGTTCGTTTTCCGTGCTTCATACGGAGCACCGAAAGAACGTTTTGCAAAAATGTACAGCCTGCATCCATCGGATGCAGTTCAAGGGCTTGGGTGTTCCCCAACAAGTATTTTGCAACGCAAAAATGATATATATATATACGTGTGAAGACACCTCTTGTTAGCACTATGAGGCTGCTCAAAACGCCTCCCAAATTTGACAATCATTTTGCAAGAATGATCGTCCGTTTTCAAGCTCAACTTGAAGCAGACGGTTGTTTTTCTGCTCGGAAAAGTTCCGAGTTTGCATTCCGTTGCAAACAGAACGAGCTATCCAGCCCTCTCTTTTTACCAAAGTTTCCATCATTTTTTCTTGCAAGCTGCCGAAAGTAGCCTGTTTTCAAAAATTCCTGTTGACACGGCTCAATTTTTGTGGTAATCTATTCCAACAATTTAATATAACATATTTACTTAGAGTTCCAGCTCGGCTCCCGAAGGAGCCGGAGCAAGTTTTTAACTTTCTTATCGCTACATAGCAAACCCGAACCAAGGCCATCCCAGAAGGGATGGTCAGGTTCAGGTTGTTGTGTGGCGATTTTTTATTGCCAAATCCAGCACCGCACCTTGAAAACCGCATGACCGTCTGCATGGGATACACGGCGATGACCCTGAGAAGGAGAGCCGGAAAACGCCGCCGGAAGGGGGCAGGAAATCCATGCAGGGAGAACGGCTAAACGTTGATTCCCCAGTTACCAGAAAACAATGTGGTCAAATTGACCACATTGTTTTTCCGTAACGCCAGTGAAAGGAGGGGTATCTCCATGTATATGACAAACGAAGAATGGGAGCAGAACAATCAGGATTATTTGAAAGAATCGTATGAGGAAACGGGTTTTACCACCGGAGGATACGCTATCCGCAAACTCATCTGCGGCGGCTGCGGTCGGGTGTTCTACACCACAATCTACACCAAGAAATACTGTCATAGCTACTGGTGCGGCAATCAGGCCAACAATCGGCGGCAGCGGGAATACCGCCAAATGCGCCGTCAAGATTTAGTCTGCCAGTGCTGCGGCGAGAAATTCACGCCCAAACGTGCAGATGCCCGCTATTGCAGCAACGCCTGTCGGCAAAAAGACTATCGAAAACGTGTTACAGATGCTGCAAGTGCTCAAAATGAGCACTTGGATAAGTGTAACGCATCTGCCAAATGAAACCCAGTTCCTCACGAATGAGGGAACGGAAATTTATCGACCTGTTACGGAAAACCAAGTGGTCAAAATGAGCACATCGTTTTTCCGTAACGCTTCAAGGCCTGTTGAAAATCAGGTTGCCAAGAGGACAACCTGATTCTACCCGTAACAGAATCAGTTGGTCATTTTGGCCAACTGAAAAAGCCGGACAAGTTGGTGGGCAGGAATTCGCCAATCTTTGACCTCCAGCTTGCCAAAATCAACGGGCCAAAATGGCCCGTTGAAGGGAGTCAAGGGGGAACGCCTTGCCCAGTGATATGATGCTGTGCGTCATATCCTACTGGGTATTATCTGGCGCAAAACGGCGGCAGATCCAGCAGCTCCGCTGCTGCGTTCTCCCACGCCAAGCTGTTGAAACGGAGGGATGTCTATCTGAAATTGACACGACACAACGGACGAGCCGGAGCCCACGGCACCTATAACCCAAAACACAATGACCGCAGTTTCAACCTTGCTAACAGTGAGCACATCGACCCGGAACGAGCCAAGGGCAACATCTACTGGGACTGCTTCCACGGCTTTCGTTCGGCTCTCGCTCCACCCGACCCGGATGATCTGGCGGCGACTTTCTCGGAGGTGGAACGGCAATTCTATGAAACCCACTACACTGCCTTTGTCGAAAGCCAAAACGAGCGCAACGCCAAGATCCGGCACACAGAGCGCAACCGATCCATTCCCGACCTGCTGTCCAGCCGCAAGACCTGCCCGGAAGAGACCATCTACCAACTTGGAACGCTGGATGAACACGCTTCGGCGGAGGACTTGCTGAACATCGTCACGGAGTTCATCGAGGCGTTCAAGACCAAGTTTGGCGAACATGTTCATGTGCTGGACTGGGCATTGCATCTGGACGAAAGCACACCCCACATCCATGAGCGTCATGTGTTCGACTGCGAGAACAAATATGGTGAGGTGGCTCCCCAGCAGGAAAAGGCGTTGGAAGCGTTAGGCTTCAACCTGCCCGACCCGGACAAGCCCCTCAGCCGCCGCAACAACCGCAAGATTACCTTTGATGTCGCCTGTCGGAAAATGCTGTTCGAGATTGCAAAAAGGCATGGGCTGGAATTAGAGGAAGAAGCGGAGTACGGCAACCGCAAATATCTGGAAAAACAGGATTTCATTCTTGCCAAGCAGAAGGAGCGGCTTGCCGCCCAGCAGAGCAAGCTGGACGAGTTGACCCTGAAAGTTTCGGATATGGAGACCCTGCTGGAAAATGTTTCGGCTGCGGCCTATGACAAGGCGGTGGAGGTCGTGACGGACGTGGTACGCACCGAGACCCGCAAGGAAGATATGCGGATGATCGAGGACACGAAGAAGTGGGTGCTGTCCCCGGAACGCAAGGCTCCCAAAGCCACGAGGGAATATGCCGCCCACCGTTTGGACACCGTGCTGGACAAGTTTCTCAAGACCATGCAGACCACCGCTACCCGCTTGCAGGAGAAGCTGCTGAAGCCGGAAGTTCGGCAGAAAGGCAAAGGACAGGTCAAGGAGAAAGCACGGGATTCCGTTCTGCAACTGCTGAATCGCTTGCAGGTAGAACAGGCACAGCGGAAGCCATCTGTCCCGCCTACCGCCGAAAAGTCAGAAACACGAGGTGATGTTTATTGAGCAAAGAAGTCAACGAAGAACGTACTCCCAGAACCGTTGCGGACGTAAAAGAAATGCTGACCAAGCACTCCAACGGCGAGATCCAGCGGACGATTCAAAACTGCATCACGATTCTGCAGAACGACCATGTGCTTGCCGATGCCATCCGGCTGAACCTGTTGAGCGAGCGCATTGACATTGTAAAGCCCGTGGGCTGGCCGAGATCTGGTAAGACGCTGAACGACACCGATATGAAGTATATCCTGCGGCGAATGGAGAAGTACGGCATCTCCAGCGAAAAGAAAATCGAATCTGCTATCCGTATTGTTGCAAACGAGAACCGCTACCATCCCATCCGAGATTACCTGAACAGCCTAAAATGGGATGGGACTGAACGGATTCCCCATGTCCTGTACCATTTTCTCGGTGCTGCGGAGGACGAGTACACTTGCGAAGCTATGAAGATATTCCTGCTGGGAGCCATCAAGCGGGTGTTCCAGCCGGGATGTAAATTTGAAACCATGCTCTGTCTGGTGGGCGGGCAAGGTGCAGGAAAGTCCACCTTCTTCCGGCTGCTGGCGGTCAAGGATGAGTGGTTCTCGGATGACCTGCGGCGGCTGGATGATGACAACGTGTACCGCAAGCTGCAAGGTCACTGGATCATCGAAATGTCGGAGATGATCGCCACCGCCAATGCTAAGAGCATCGAGGAGATCAAGAGTTTTCTCAGCAAGCAGAAGGAGACCTATAAAGTTCCCTACGAGACCCATCCTGCCGACCGTCTGCGCCAGTGTGTCTTTGCTGGAACGACCAACCGGCAGGATTTTTTGCCCCGTGACCGCACGGCAAATCGCCGCTTCATCCCCATCCCGGTGGATGCGGAGCTGGCTGAGGTGCACATTCTGGACAATGAGGAGGAATCTCGCACCTATATCGACCAGCTCTGGGCAGAAGCCATGATCATCTACAACAGCGGCAACTACAAGCTGGCGTTCAGCCCCGCCATGCAGGAAACCCTGCAAGCCCATCAGCAGGACTTCATGCAGGAGGACGCGCAGGCTGGTATGATCTATGCCTTTCTGGAGGACTACACGGGTGACCGGGTGTGTTCCAAGCAGCTCTATGCGGAAGCACTGGGCAACACCAATATCCCGGCAGAGTGGGAGACCCGTGCTATCTGCGAGATCATGAACACAGGAATTTCGCGCGGCGATATCCAAGGCTGGCAGGCGCACAAAACCGCCAAGCGTTACCCGAAGTACGGCGTTCAGAAAGGCTGGGAGCGCGTAACCAGCCCCGAAACCGGGGCTGAAGATTTCTCCGAAATAACGGATGCGGAAGTCAGGCAACTGGGCTTTCCCTTCTGATGGACAGCGGTTACACGTCTGGTTACAGATTCGGTTACGCCGCAGTTGCACCGAAAAATCCGCATGATTGCTGCGTTTTCCGCTTTCTGTAACCATGTAACCTTAAAAAGATAAGAAAAAGTATAAAGTCCACCGAATGTCCTGCATACAGAAAAAGAGAGTTTTCCTGCCCGGTTACAGACGTTCGGTTACAAGGAATTGGAGGTCTGCCTATGAATATGAATCGGCCTGACATGACCGAAACTGTGAAATCTGAAAATTATACGAATAAGCCCTTGCAAAAGGCCTCAAATCCCACTACAATGGAAGCGGTCACTCAAACCAATGCCGTCAAGTCTCCGACTGACAGCCCGGCAACCACGAAGCTGGTGTACACGGTGGAAGAGATCGCACGAATGCTGGCCATCAGCCTGCGCTCTGCCTACAACCTGTGCAACAACACCACCGAATTCCGTGTTCTGCGGGTAGGCGGAAGCATCCGTGTACCGAAGGACAGCTTCGATGCGTGGCTCAACCGGGCAGCTTGATAAGGAGGCAAACAGTATGGCATATATTACGAAGCGTGGCAACTCTTACAGCGTCCGCTACACCTATCAGGACGAGCACGGCAAGAGCTGCGACAAATGGGAAAGCTTTCCCACCAAAGAGGAGGCAACAAACCGTAAGAAACAGATCGAGCATGAGCTGGCGGCTGGAACCTTCCTGATTCCGTCCTCGGTGACGGTGGCAGAGTTCCTCATGGACTGGCTGCCCAAGCAGTGCAGCAAACACAAGTGGGCTCCCAAGACCTACGAATCCAACCTTTCCACCATCCAGAATCTGATTATCCCCTATATCGGTGATATGGAGATGCAGAAGCTCAAACCCTACCACATGGAGAACCTCTACACGACCCTGAGCAAAACGCCCTGCGGTTCGTATGTCGAGGGAAAGAAGCAGGAACTGACCGAAAAGCAGAAGCAGCGGTTCCTTTCCGGCACCACCATCCACGAAGTGCATCGGCTGCTAGGAACAGCGTTCCAGTATGCCGTAGAGTGGGGCATTCTTGTCAAAAGCCCTGTTCCCGTGGACAGCCCCAAGAAGTCCACGCAGGAGCGCACCATTTGGACGGTAGAGGAAATGCGAGCGGCACTGGACAGCATGGAGGACCCCATCCTGCATCTGGCAGTCCACCTCACGCTGGTTGGTGCGCTGCGAGAGGGCGAGATCGTAGGTCTGACCCCGGAAGACCTCGATTTTGACGCAGCAGATGGCATCGGAGCCTTCCGTATCAACAAGTCCATGCAGCGGGTGCGAAAAGAAGCCCTGAATCAGGTGGACGATGGTTGCATCATCAAGGTATTCCCGGACAAGTTGGAGCGCAGCACCACTTCCCTCATCCTGAAAAGCACCAAAACGGTGTCCTCCTGCCGTACCATCTTCATGACCTCTGCTCTGAAAGAGGAACTGAAGAAGTGGCTGAATCAGCTGGAGGCAGACGAGATGAAAGACCCGACACGCTACCATGACAGCGGAATGCTGTTCCGTCTGCCCAACGGTCTGGCTGTGGAGCCTGTGCTGATTCGCAAAAAGTTCCTCAAATGGCAGGATGCACACCCGGAGTTCCCTCGTATTGTGTTCCACGGTCTGCGGCATTCCAGTGCCACCTATCAGCTGATGATCTCCGGCGGCGATGTGAAGGCCGTTCAAGGCACCACAGGACACGCTACGGCAGATATGCTGGTGAACACCTATGCCCATATCCAGCAGTCCTCTCGTGTAGAACTGGGCAGGAAGTTCGAGGAAGGGTTCTATGCTAAACAGGAAAGCCCCAGCCCGCAGGCTGTACCCGCCGCAGGCGAACCGACTATCTCCATGACTGCTCTGCTGGAACTTTTGAAGAACGCAGACCCCGAAGTAAAGGCGCAGCTCCGTCTGGCTCTGCTGACCTGATGCAAAATTTACCACGCATTTCAAAGC
>NZ_JBBMEO010000042.1:0-13675 GCF_040096515.1 Faecalibacterium tardum
AATAGCGTTTGGAGCGCTCCGCAGAGCGCGACAAACGCGAAATTATAAATATTCTTTCCGCTGAACATGGCCAGAGCATAGCGGAGGCCATTCAAAATCGTCCCTCTCCCCATTTTCCCGCAAAAGCCCACAAAGCACTTCCCAAAAAGGGCAATTTGCGGTATGCTATATCTATCGGTATTTCAAGTAAAAAGAGAGGTGCACACCATGGTGCAATATCTTGCAAAGCGCATCGGGCGCTCGGTGCTGACGCTGTTTATCATCGTGACACTGGTGTTCTGCCTGCTGCGGCTCATGCCGGTGGAAGGCTACTTTGCAAACTACGAAAAGATGTCCGAGGCGCAGATTCAGGCCGGGCTGCAAGCCATGGGTCTTTTGGACCCCCTGCCGGTGCAGGTGGGGCGCTTTTGGAAAAACGCCCTGCACGGCGACCTTGGGGTGAGCCATATCTATAAGGTGAACGCCCCGGTCACCCAAATACTGGCGCAGAAGCTGCCCATCTCTGTGCAGATGGGCGTGCTGGCCATGCTGCTCAGCCTTGTGCTGGGCATCCCGCTGGGGCTTGTGATGGGGCAGTACAAGGGCCGCTGGCCGGACAAGCTGGGCACGGCGCTCATCGTGCTGATCCAGGCTGTGCCCGCTGCGGTGTACTTTTTGTACATCCAGATGTACGGCACGGCGGCGGTGGGCGTGGGGCTTTTGTTCAACGCCGCAAACTGGCGGTACTGGGTGCTGCCGGTGTGCAGCATGAGCCTTGCAAACCTTGCCTTTTACGCCATGTGGCTGCGCCGCTACATGGTGGACGAAAGCAACAAGGACTACGTTCGCCTTGCCCGCGCCAAGGGCGTGTGCGGGCGGGATATCGCGCTGCATCATGTGTTCCGCAACGCCATGGTGCCGCTGGTGCAGTATATTCCCTCGGCGTTTCTCAATACCGTGGTGGGTTCCATCTACATCGAGAGCCTGTACAGCATCCCCGGCATGGGCGGGCTGCTGGTCACCTGTGTGCAGCGCCACGACAACACCATGGTGCAGGGCATCGTGCTGCTGTACGCCTGCGTGGGCATCGTGGGGCTGATACTGGGCGATATTTTAATGGTGCTCATTGACCCCCGCATCAATTTTGGCAGGAAGGAAGGTGGCCGCTGATGTTCAAACGCGCGTGTTCCCGTCAGCTGGAAGCGCAGCTGAACACCCTGCAAAAGGACGGCCCCGCCGCGTGGGCAGACCTGCCGGAGGAGGAGCTTTTCACCCCCGCCGGGTTCAGCAGCCAGCAAGCCGAAGCCACTGCCAGCACCAGTTACAGCTACTGGGGCAGCACCTTCCGTGCCTTTTTCAAGAACAAGCTTGCCGTGGCGCTGCTGGCAGCGCTGGCGGCGGTGGTGGTGTTCGCCTTTGTGCAGCCGCTGCTGCCCGGGCAGGCAGACCCGAATCTTTGCGCCGTAGACCCCGCCACCGGCATCCAGTACCGCAACATCGCCCCGGGGCAGCAGGGCTTTCTCTGGGGCTCCAACTCCATCGGGCAGGACCTGTGGGCGCGCATCTGGGCGGGCGCGCGCACCAGCCTGACCATCGCCTTTTTCGTGGCGGTCATCGAGGCTGCCGTGGGCATTACCGCCGGTGTGCTGTGGGGCTATGTGCGCGGGCTGGACTTTGTGTTCACCGAGCTGTACAACATCTTCGATAACATTCCCACCGCCATCGTGCTCATTCTCATCTCCTATGTGGCTACCCCCAGCATCTGGACAATGATCTTGGGCATGTCCATCAAGGGCTGGATCGAGATGGCGCGGTTCATCCGCAACCAGATTTTAATTATCCGCGACCGGGACTACAACATTGCCTCCCGCTGCATCGGCACGCCCACGCTGCGCATCGTGCTGCGCAACCTGCTGCCGTATCTGGTTTCGGTCATCATGCTGCGCATGGCGCTGACCATCCCGGAAGCCATCGGCAACGAGGTGTTCATCACCTATATCGGCCTTGGTCTCTCGGTGGAAACGCCCTCGCTGGGCAATCTGGTAAACGATGGCCGCAAGGTGATGATGCAGGCGGGGCTGCGGTATCAGCTGCTGTACCCCACCCTGATTTTAAGCTTTGTCACCATCGCCTTTTACCTGATCGGCAACGCCTTCTCGGACGCCGCCGACCCCAAGAACCATCTGCAATAAGGAGGATACCCCATGACCCAAGACCCCATCCTCTCGGTGCGCGGCTTGCAGATCCGGTTCGGGCTGCGCGGGCGCACCCTGCACGCCATCCGGGACATCGACCTCGACCTTTACCGGGGCGAGGTTCTGGCCCTTGTGGGCGAGAGCGGCTCCGGCAAAAGTGTGTTCACCAAAAGCTTTATGGGCCTTTTGGACGCGAACGGCAGCATCACCGGCGGCAGCATCGACTACTACCCCACCCCCGGCTGCGCCCCGCTGCACCTTGCGGCGCTCAAGACTGAAAAAGAGTGGCTCACCGTCCGCGGGCGGGAGATCGCCATGGTGATGCAGGACCCCATGACCAGCTTAAACCCGCTCAAGACCATCGGCGAGCAGATCACCGAGGCCGTCACCCTGCATCAGGGCTTAAAGGGCGCTGCTGCGCGGGAAAAGACGCTGGAATACCTGCGGGACGTGGGCATCTCCGACCCGGCGCTGCGGTATAAGCAGTATCCCCACGAGTTCTCCGGCGGCATGCGGCAGCGGGTGGTCATTGCCATTGCGCTGGCCTGCAACCCCAAAATACTGCTCTGCGACGAGCCCACCACCGCGCTGGATGTGACCATTCAGGCGCAAATTTTACAGCTGCTGCGGCAGATGCGGGAAAAATACCACCTGACCATCGTGCTGATCACCCACGACCTTGGCGTGGTGGCAAACCTTGCCGACCGGGTGGCGGTGATGTACGCGGGCGACATCGTGGAGATCGGCACAGCGGACGAAATTTACTACGACCCCCGCCACCCCTACACATGGGCGCTGCTGTCCAGTATGCCCCAGATGGGCGTGAAGGGGCAGGACCTGTTCAGCATCCCGGGCACGCCGCCCAACCTGTTTGCCGAGATCCACGGCGACGCCTTTGCACCCCGCAACCCGCAGGCGCTCAAGATCGATTTTGTCAAGCGACCGCCCTACTTTGCGGTATCGCCCACCCACAAGGCGCGCACATGGCTGCTGGACCCCCGTGCGCCCCACATCGAGCCGCCCGCTGCGGTGAAAAAGCTGCAAAAGGAGGGGCTGTGATATGGCAGAGCCGTTACTGGAAGTAAAAAATTTGCAGGTGACCTACGGCAGCGGACGCAAAGCGTACTCTGCGGTGCAGAACGCCAGCTTTACCATCTACAAGGGCGAGACCTTCGGTCTTGTGGGCGAGAGCGGCAGCGGCAAGACCACCATTGGCCGTGCCATTCTGCGCATTCTGCCCACCACCGGCGGCGAGATTTTGTACAAAGGTCAGCGCATCAACGGCAAAATTCCCCGCGCGCTGGACAGGCAGCTCACCCGGGAGATCCAGATGATCTTTCAGGACCCGCAATCCTCCCTGAACGAGCGCGCCAAGGTAAGCTATATCGTGGGCGAGGGCTTGCAGAACGTGCGCCCGGAGCTTTCCGCCGCGCAGCGGGAGGAGAAGGTGCGGCAGGCGCTGTTGGACGTAGGTCTGCTGCCGGAGTTTGCATCCCGCTTCCCCCATGAATTTTCCGGCGGGCAGCGCCAGCGCATCGGCATTGCCCGGGCGCTCATCGTAGAGCCGGAGTTCATCGTGGCGGACGAGCCCATCAGCGCGCTGGATATGTCCATCCGGGCGCAGGTGCTCAACCTGCTGCGCCAGCTGCAAAAGCAGCGCGGCATCACCTACCTGTTCATCGCCCACGACCTTTCGGTGATGCGTTATATTTCCGACCGCATCGCCGTCATCCGCAAGGGCAATATCCTGGAGCTGGCGGACGCCGAGGAGCTGGTCACCCACCCGCTGCACCCCTACACCCGCAGCCTGCTGTCTGCCATTCCCATGCCGGATCCGCGCCGGGAGCGGGAAAAGCAGCTGCTGGTCTACGACCCCGCCATGCACGACTACACCGCCGCGCCCCCCGCGTGGCGGGAATTGCGCCCGCGGCATTGGGTGCTGTGCAATGACGCCGAGGCGGAGCGGTGGAGCGCGGAAAGCATCTTTTAATTTTTGGGAACAGAAACACCTGCGGGCGTTTCCGTTCCCCTTTTTTACGGTTGCACGGTTTGTTTATTGACTTTCCCCTGCGGTTCTACTACAATACTGAATGAGAGGTTTTGCCTTCTCTGATGCAGCAGCATCCCGGCAGCTTTCCACCATGGCAAGCTGCCTTTTTTGTCTGCCGCAACCGCTGCGCCGGGCAGCAGACCTGAAAAGAGAAAAGAAGAAAAAGTGAAGAAAGGTTTTGATCCTATGACGGAAACCACCAAGCAGCCGGTCTATGCCTCCAAGGCAAAGCCTTGGCTGAAGTATTATGAGGAAAAGTACATCCACCAGACCGTGCCGGAGTGCTCGGCCTTTGAGCTGATCTGCCGCAACAACGAGCGGCATCTGGGCGACACCGCGCTGGAATACTACGGCCGCAAGTTCAGCTATGCCGACCTGATCGTACAGGTCAAAAAGACCGCCGCCGCCCTGCAGGCGCTGGGGGTGAAAAAGGGCGATATCATCACGGTGGTCAGCGTGATGACCCCGGAGGTGGTCTACGCCTTCTACGCCGCCGACCTGCTGGGCGCTACCCTGAATCTGGTGGACCCCCGGTACAGCACCGAGGGCATCCGGGAGTACATCGAGGAGGTGGAGTCCCGCCTGCTCATCTGCCTGAACGTGGTGTACCCCCGCTGCCATCAGGCCGCAAAGCGCACCAGCGTGGAGCGGGTGGTGGTGCTCAGCCCCGCCGACAGCCTGCCGCTGGCCAAGGCCGTGGGCTACAAGCTGACCAACCCGGATAAAAACCGCTACGCCTCCAACGTGCTGCGCTGGAAAAACTTTATTGACGCGGGCAAGGGGCACAGCCCCGCCGCCGTGCCCTACGACCCCCAGCACACCTGCGTGGTGGTGCACACCGGCGGCACTACCGGCTCGCCCAAGGGCGTTATGCTGACCGACTACTGCTTCAACGCCCTTGCGCAGGAGTTTGCCGCCCAGAGCCGTCTGTTCCATCGCGGACAGAAGATGCTGAATGTGATGCCGCCCTTCATCGCCTACGGTTACAGCTGCGGCATCCACATGCCGCTGGTCATGGGGCTGCATGTCATCATCATCCCCAATCTGGACCCGGATAAGCTGGGCGCACTGGTGTGGAAGCACAAGCCCGCGCACATGTTCGGCGTGCCCACCCACTACCAGCAGCTGGCTGCCGACCCGCTGCTGAAAAACAAAGACCTCTCCTTCATCCGCAACTACGCCGCCGGCGGCGATTCTCTCTCGCTGGGCGCGGAGCAGACGGTGAACCAGTTCCTCAAAGCCCACGGGGTGGAGTTCCCGCTGGCAAAGGGCTACGGCATGACCGAGGTATCCTCGGCGGCTACCATTGCCGCCGGCAACGTGACAAAGCCCGGCAGCGTGGGCATCCCCATGGTCAACACGGTGGTCTCCATTTTCGAGCCGGGCACCGAGACCGAGCTGCCCATCGGTCAGCGCGGTGAGATCTGCATCTGCACCCCCACCGCCATGAAGGGCTACTACAACAAACCCGAGGAGACCGCCTACCTGCTGCGCCGCCACGCCGACGGCCAGCTGTGGGCGCACACCGGCGATATCGGTTCCATGGACGAGGACGGCTTTGTGTATCTGGATGCCCGCATCAAGCGCATCATCATCCGGCACGACGGCTTCAAGGTGTTCCCCTCCATGATCGAAAACGTCATCAGCCGCCACCCTGCGGTGCAGCAGTGCTGCGTGGTGGGCTGCGCCGATACCGACCACACCCAGGGACGTCTGCCCTTCGTTTTTGTGGTGCTGGACCCTGCCGCCACCGGCAAAAAGCGCCAGATCCTGCGGGAGCTGCGCCAGCTGTGCCGCGAGGAGCTGCCGGAGTATGTGCAGCCCGCCTCCTCGGCCTATAAGATCATCCCCGAAATGCCCATGACCCCCGCCGGCAAGGCCGACTACCGCAAACTGGAAGAGGAGCTGGGGTAAACCCGCCTTCCCTTGAGAAAGAAGGGACCATCCATGAAACATCCCCGTTTTACCGCATGGCTGTGCAGCGCCGCTGCGCTGGTTCTGCTGGCTGTGCCTGCCTTTGCCCAGCAGCCCGACGCCCTGCCGCCGGAGCAAGCCGCCCCCGCCGCGCAGGAGCAGCCCGCCGGGGCAGCTGCCCCGGACGCGGAAGCCCCCACTGAGGAAGCTGCCCCCGCTGCGGACACCCCTGCCGCCGATCCTCAGCGCACCTATGTGGCGCTGGGCGACAGCATCGTTTCCGGCGTGGGTCTGCCGGATTTCAAGTACACCGAAGCCGCCATCGGCATGGACGTGGCCCCAAACTTCGAGGGCTACCCGGAGCAGTGCTATGTTTCGCTGGTGGGCAAGGGCCTTGGGCTGGACCGCCAGCACGCCATCAACCTTGGCCTGCCCGGCCTGACCACCGGCGACCTTGCGGATATGCTGCACACCGGCGCAATGCCCCAGATGAACCAGCTGGCGGGCACCTACTACGTCTACCCCCAGATGCTGGACTATATCCGGCGTGCGGATATCATCAGCGTGCAGGTCGGCTCCAACGATGCGCTGGTACCCGCCCTTGTGGCGCTGGGCAACGCCACCAACTGGAAAAGCGAGCAGCTGGTAGCCACCCTCGTCAGCGGCGTGCTGCGTACCCCCAGCTTTGAGAATTTGCAGCGACTGAACAGCGACCTTTCCCGCCTGCGGCTTACCCGCGAGGAGCGCAAAGCCACTACCCAGCTTTTGCTGGGCGGCGGCACCGACGCTATCTGCGAGCAGGCGTATCAGGACGCCGCCGTCAACATGCCGCAGGTGGTGGCCCAGCTGCGGGCGCTGAACCCGGACGCACAAATCATCCTTGTAGGCTACACCAACCCCGTGCCTCTACTGCCGGAGTGGACGCAGCTGTTCCGGCGGCTGAACGCCCTTGGCAAGAGCCTTGCCGCCCAGAACGAGAACGTGACCTATGTGCCCATCCCCTTTGCCATGACCGCCACCGATGCCCACCCCACCGTGAGCGGGCATAAGTACATCGCCAACCACATCCTGCGGGCGGTTAAGAAATAAAAGGATACGCAAAAACCGGGCAGCCCGCGGGCTGCCCGGTTTTTGCTGTCTCCCCCCAAAAAATCGCACGTTTTCGGTGGATTATGCGGGGGGAAATACTTTGCCAGCTTTTGGCAGATTTTTCCCGTGCGGCGGAGGTTGTTGTGCGCTGCTGCGTTTGTTTTTAGTTTACAGCTGCCGCGCTTGTATTTACGTTTCGTATATCTCGTGCGCGATAATACGCTCTGGCTCCCAAAAAGTACACACTGGTTTTTCCGCGTCCATCGCCTTAGGATAAGGGTAGATACTTTATGTCCGAAGGAGGTTTTTACATGGACGCAAACAAGTACCGTACCGCCTACGACAAGGCGCAGGCCGTCCAGCACGAGGTGTGGACGGAGCTGTGCCAGCATCTGGAGCACGCGCCGGATGCCCAATTGCTCAGCGATTACACCGCCACGCTGGTGTATACGCTGGACAAAGACCGCCGCGAGGAAGCCCTGCGGCTGCTGCGGGGGCAGCTGTACAGCCGTCAGCTGCGGGACACCGGCCGGGTGGAGAGCTGGTTCACCGACTGCGGGGCGCGCATGGGGCAGGATATCGAGGGCTTTGTGGCAAACGCCCGCCAGCAGTATGTGCAGGCCGGCCTTGCCGAGGAGCAGCGCGCCGAAACCGAAGCCAAACAGAAGGCCGGGCGCGGGCGGTTCCGCATCCGTCCCGCCAGCGCCTTTGCGCCGGAGCGTGCCGCCTATCTGGTGCAGCCCTACCTGCCCCGGGGCATGGTAAGCATTCTGGGCGGCGTGTCCGCTGCGGGCAAGACCAGCCTTGCGCTGGATGTGTGCGCCCGGCTTACCCGGGGCGCTGCCTTTGCGCCGGACACCCCGCCGCAGCCCCCCGCCACCGTGCTCTACCTTACCGCCGAGAACGACCCCAACAAGGTGCTGCGTCCCCGCGCCGAGGCCATGGGGGCAGACCTTGACCGGCTGTATTTTCAGGACGGTGCCAGTTACAGCATGGGCGACGAGGAGCTTGCCGCCCTGTGCCGGGTGTACCGCCCGGCGCTGCTGGTGTTCGACCCCATCCAGAGCTATCTGGGGCAGGGGGTGCAGATGAACCGCGCCGAGCAGGTGCGCCCCTTGCTGGACCATCTGGGTGCCCTTGCCAAGGAGCTGGACATGGCGGTGCTGCTCATCAGCCACATGAGCAAGCCCGGCCCCGGGGTGTGCAGCGCACTGGACCGTCTGCTTGGCTCCAGCGATTTCCGCAACGCCGCCCGCAGCATCCTCATTGCCGGGCGGGACCCGGAGCACCCGGAGGTGCGGGTGGTGGCCCACGCCAAAAACAGCCTTGGTCAGCCCGGCGAAAGCCAGCGCTACCGCATCTGTCCGCAGGGCACGGTGGCCTACGACGGCCCCTGCACCCTTACCGCCGACGCCATCATCCGGGAGGCGGGCACCCCCGCCACCGGCAATGGCCGCCCCTCTGCCGCCCTTGCCAACGCCATCGAGGCGCTGGAAAAGCAGCTGTCCTTTGTGGGCTGGGTAGAGGCGGGCGAGGTGTACCGCCTGTGCGCCGAGCGGGATATCTCTATCCCTACCATGCGGCGTGCCCGCGTGGCGCTTGGCTTGAAGGTGCTGCGCGTTGGGATGCAGCCCAACCAGAAAAATTACTGGTACAGACCAGAGCTTACTGAATCAACTGTATGTGCGGAGGTCAAAAACCTGAATCAACAATTAAAGCTATCCGGCTGAACAATGTTGCCGGGCATTTCCAGCCTGAACAATGAGTAACTCTATTACAACTTTTTATATTTGATCAGTGTGTAAAAAGAAGCTATCCTACGTCAAGTATTCACATCGTTCAGGTTGAACATTGTGGGTACGGAATGCTGTATTTCCGGGGCTGAATGTCCACATTGTTCAAAACTCTATGGGTCATAGGGGACTTTTGAACACTCAGCCTTGCCGGGGAGAACCCTCTCAGTCAAGCCCTGTCGGGCTTGCCAGATTCCCCCTTTTGTCGCTGCGCGACATCTTCCCCCGGAGCGGGGGAAGTCTTTCCTCTCAGGGGGAGCTAACCCCTTCCGTCATCGCCTACGGCGATGACACCTTCCCCAAGGGGACGGCTTCAGCGATGGCGGGAAAGTTACCGGCTAAACCGCAAAGTGCCCGGTTTCGCCAGTTTCGCCCTCTCAGGCGCTCCCGCGCCAGCTCCCCCAAGGGGGGAGCCAAGCCGTAAAGTTCATCACTAAAGTATTAGGTGCAATGAGAAAGTTTCTGGCAGTGCTCTTGGCTCTCCCTTTGGGAGAGCTGTCACCGCAGGTGACTGAGAGGGCGCAGCAAGGCTAATGGGTGCTGCCCCTCATCCGGCGCTACGCGCCACCTTCCCCCGGCGGGTGAAGGCTTCAGCGATGGCGGGAAACTTTGCGGCAGCACCAAAAGGCGTCCCCTTGGGGGAGCTGGCTTTGCGCAGCAAAGACTGAGGGGGTATCCACGGGAGCTGGCAAAGCCGTCAGGCTTTGACTGAGGGAGTTTTCTCCCCTTCCACCATCCGCTCATAGTCGGCGGTAAAAAGGCGCTGGGGCAGGGCGCTCGTCATAGCAAGGGCGGCGTTCCACTGCTCCTCGTCCGTCAGCTCCCCGCTCACCGGCGGAAAGTGCGCCAGAATGGCGTCCAGCTCCTGCTGCACCCGCTTTGCCACCCAGATGCCGCGGTCGGTCAGGTAAATTTTGCCGTAGTACTCCTTTACGATCATGCCCTGCTCCATGAGCAGGTTCAGAATGCGCACCACCGAGGGCTTTGTCACCCCCAACTTTTCCGCAATGCTGCGGGAGCTGATGTCCAGATGGGTGCGGCTTACCTCGTAGATGGCCAGCAGATAGCGCAGATGCGCTGCGGTCAGCTGCATACCGGTCACTCTCCTTTTTACGCGCCGGGGCCTGCCCGGTGTTATCACAAGCTAACTTTATTTTACTTAAAAAAGAGCGCGAGCCGAGAGTTTCAGCCCGCGCTCCTTGCGGTTCAATGCTTAGTTCAATGCTCAGTGGCAGCCCTTGCAGTGGCTGCAATCGCCGCCGCAGCTGCAGCCGCCGCCGTGCTTGTGGGTGTGCCATACGACCCAGCCCAGCGCGCCGAACACCAGCGCTGCCACGATGATGGTGGGCAGATTAAAGTTTGTTGCAATAAATTCCGTCATACAGTACACACCCTTTCGTTTCTATCAGATGCGGGAAGTATCCAGCTTTACTTCGTTGTTGTTTGCGTACTTGTTGGGGCGCACCATCAGGTAGATAAACGCTGCCAGCACCACAACAGCCACCACGGTGAACAGGCCGAAGTGCACCTCGCCGGTGATAAGGCCGCCCAGCTGATACACCACCAGCGCAGAGCAGTAAGCCAGAGCACACATGTAACCAATGGCGATGGCCGTCCACTTGCCGTTATTCATCTCGCGCTTGATGGCGCCCATAGCAGCGAAGCAGGGAGCGCACAGCAGGTTGAAGATCATGAAGGCGTAAGCCGACAGAGCGGTGTAGTCCTTCGCAACAGCAGCCCAGATCTCGTCGCCGTTCTCGGAAAGCTCGCCGCCGAAGTGATACAGAACACCGAAGGTGCCAACCACGTTCTCCTTTGCAATCAGGCCGGAGACGGAAGCGACGGTTGCACGCCAGTTGCCGAAGCCCAGAGGTGCAAAGATCCATGCGACCTTGGTAGCGATAGCAGCCAGCACGGAGTTGTCCTGATCCTCGACCATACCGAAGGCACCGTTCTCGAAGCCGAAGCCCTGCATAAACCACAGCACAACGGTAGCGAGCAAAATCACAGAGCCTGCGCGCTTGATGAAGGACCAGCCGCGCTCCCAGGTTGCCCGCAGCACGTTGCCCCATGCGGGCACATGGTAGGCGGGCAGCTCCATCACGAAGGGAGCGGGATCACCTGCGAAGAGCTTGGTCTTTTTCAGCATGATGCCGGAGCAGATGATGGCTGCCATGCCGATGAAGTAGGCAGACACTGCCACCAGCGAAGAACCGCCGAACAGTGCACCGGCGATCAGGCCGATGATGGGCATCTTTGCGCCGCAGGGGATGAAGCAGGTGGTCATGATGGTCATGCGGCGATCACGCTCGTTCTCGATGGTACGGCTTGCCATAACGCCCGGCACGCCGCAGCCGGTGCCCACCAGCACCGGGATAAAGCTCTTGCCGGAAAGGCCGAACTTGCGGAAGATACGGTCCATGATAAAGGCCACGCGGGACATATAGCCCACATCCTCCAGAATGGACAGCAGGAAGAACAGCACCAGCATCTGGGGCACAAAGCCCAGCACCGCGCCCACACCGGCCACGATGCCGTCCATGATCAGGCCGTACAGCCAGCCCGCCACGCCGATGCTCTCCAAAAAGCCGCCCAGCGCATTGGGAACGATCTCACCGAACAGCACATCGTTGGTCCAGTCGGTGGCAAAGGTACCGATGGCCCAGCCGCCGTCCGCAATGGAGGTGCCCATGGACAGGGAGTACATCAGGTACATCACCACTGCAAAGATGGGCAGTGCCAGCACACGGTTGGTAACGATCCGGTCGATCTTATCGGAAACGGTCAGGTGCTCCACGCGGGCTTTCTTCTTGACAGCCTTGCCCACCACGGTGTTGATGTAGGCGTAGCGCTGGTTGGTGATAATGCTCTCGGCGTCATCGTCCATCTCTTTTTCGCAGTCCTGAATGTGCTCGTCGATGTGGTCCACCAGTGCCTTGTCCAGCTTCAGCTCTTCCAGCACCTTGTCGTCCCGCTCGAACAGCTTGACAGCGTACCAGCGCAGGAAACGGTCGTCCACCTTGCCCTGAATGGACTCTTCGATGTGGGCAATGGCGTGCTCCACACTGCCGGTGAACACATGGGGCAGCTCGCCGGTCTTGCCGGCCTTGGCAGCTGCCACCGCAGCCTTGGCGGCTGCCTCGGTGCCCTCGCCCTTCAGGGCGCTGATCTCCACTGCCTGACAGCCCAGCTCTGCGCTCAGCTTCTTCAGGTCGATCTTATCGCCGTTCTTGCGCACCAAGTCGATCATGTTCACAGCCATGACCACCGGGATGCCCAGCTCGATCAGCTGGGTGGTCAGGTACAGGTTGCGCTCGATGTTGGTGCCGTCGATGATGTTCAGGATGGCGTCGGGCTTTTCCTTTACAAGGTAAGTACGGGAGACCACCTCTTCCAGCGTGTAGGGGGACAGCGAGTAGATGCCGGGCAGATCCTGAATGATCACGTCCTTGTCGCCCTTGAGTTTGCCTTCCTTTTTTTCCACGGTCACGCCGGGCCAGTTGCCCACGTACTGGTTGGAGCCGGTCAGGTTGTTGAACAGGGTCGTTTTGCCGCAGTTCGGGTTGCCGGCCAGTGCAATTTTAATGCTCATTGCGGATACCTTTCCTCCCTTTTAGTCGTATCAGACCACTTCGATCATCTCAGCGTCGGCCTTGCGCACGCTCAGCTCGTAGTTGCGCACGGTAAGCTCCATGGGGTCGCCCAGCGGCGCCACCTTGCGCACATAGATCTGCACCCCCTTGGTGATGCCCATATCCATGATGCGGCGCTTCACCGGGCCTTCGCCGTGCAGCCGTGCCACGGTGGCGGTCTCGCCCACCTTTACGTCTTTCAGTGTTTTCATCGTACTCGTTCCTCCCTTGCAGTATTTCATGCAGCACCGGGAAGGCGCTGCCTCAGTCCACCATGATGCGGCTTGCCATGGTCTTATCCAGTGCCAGCCGGCTCTGCTTGACCTGCACGATCAGGTTGCCCGCGATCTCGTTGACCACGGTCACCTCGCTGCCAACCACGAACCCCAGCTCGGCCAGATGCAGCCGCACCTCGTCCTTGCCGCTGATCCTGCGGATGGTGACGGTCTCGCCTGCTTTTGTCATCGTCAAAGGCATCATCGCTGTGCTCCCCTTCCCTTGAAAAATATGTGATGCTGCGGTGGTTAGTCAGCCGTAACTATCAGCGTAGATAGTTTACCGCTGCTAACCCGGCTTGTCAATAGATTTTTCATATCTCATAGTTAGTTTATATGAACAAACAAAATTTATGCCGGTATCGCCCTGCATTTTTATCAAAATCATCAATAACTAACTCTATTTTTTGAAGTAAAAGTTAGCCAATGTTTACATTTTCAGAGGGTCGTTTTGCCCTTTTATAGGGCAGGGTGACGGAGAATAACCCTCTCAGTCATCTCGCTGCGCTCGATGCCAGCTCCCCCGAAGGGGGGAGCTTTTCGGCACCTTCCGGTAAGTAGAGCAAAACCTCCCCCTTTCGGGGGAGGTGGATTTGCGAAGCAAAGACGGAGAGGGTTCAGTCCGCTGAACTCCCCCAGTCATCACTGCGGGAGTACCTTTCTGCTTGCCGCAAGCGTGCAGGGACGCTCCGCTGGGCCAGAGGCAGGGAGGGGTGTTCCGACTCCCCCCTCCCTACCTCTGGACTCC
>NZ_JBBMEO010000043.1:0-12626 GCF_040096515.1 Faecalibacterium tardum
TGATGACCAACACCAAAGGTGAAGGTCAGGGCGGCGACCCATTCTGGGACAAAGCGGAACGGCTTTTGCTGGTTTCACTGATTGCCTATCTGCATTATGAAGCCCCAGTTGAAGAGCAAAACTTTGCAACATTGCTGGAAATGCTAAACACTATGCAGGTTTCGGAAGATGATGAAACCTATCAGAATCCGGTAGACCTGTTGTTTGAGGATCTGGGTAAGAAAAAACCAAAATCCTTTGCAGTGCGGCAGTACAAACTTTATAAGCTAGCTGCCGGCAAGACGGCTAAGTCGATCCTTATTTCCTGCGGTGCCCGTTTATCTCCATTCGACATTCAGGAAGTTCGGGATGCCACCATGTATGATGAACTGGAACTCGACAAGCTGGGCGACCGGAAAACGGCATTGTTCCTGATTATGAGTGATACCGACAGTACATTCAACTTCTTAATCTCTATGATCTACACCCAGCTTTTCAATCTGCTCTGCGACAAAGCCGATGATGTGTACGGCGGTAAGCTGCCCATCCATGTGCGGTGCCTCATTGATGAGTGTGCTAACATCGGTCAGATTCCACAACTGGAAAAACTGGTGGCCACTATCCGCAGCCGTGAGATCTCGGCGTGTCTGGTCTTGCAGACCCGCAGCCAGTTGAAAGCCATCTACAAGGACAATGCGGATACCATCGTGGGCAACATGGACAGCCAGATTTTTCTCGGCGGCAGCGAGCCTACCACCCTGAAAGATCTTGCCGAAGCACTCGGTAAGGAAACCATCGACAGCTACAACAATTCTGATACCCGTGGCAATAGCCCAAGCTATGGCACCAACTATCAAAAACTCGGCCACGAACTTATGAGCCGGGATGAACTGGCGGTGCTGGATGGCGGCAAGTGCATCCTGCAACTGCGGGGTGTGCGCCCGTTTTTGAGCGACAAGTACGACCTGACCCAGCACCCGAACTACAAGTACACCTCCGACTATGACCCCAAGAACGCACTCGATATCGAGAAGTTCTTGAAACGAAAAGAAAAAATCCACCCGGATGATACCTTCATCATGGTGGATGCCGATTCACTCCCGCCCGCCTGATAAGACGAGCGGTTATTTTTTACCCATTGACCCAACAGGTACACCGGAAAATCAGCCTTCGCCGTGGTTTTCGGCTTTTTGCAAACGGATTTCAGGGGTGTGCAGGGTCGCTTTTTCAAAACAAAGGAGATTACTATGGAATTCTTTAATAGTGCAGTGGATGTTCTGAAGACTCTGGTTGTGGCACTGGGTGCCGGTCTGGGCGTGTGGGGTGCTGTGAACCTCATGGAAGGCTACGGCGGCGATAACCCCTCTGCCAAGAGCCAGGGTATGAAGCAGCTTATGGCTAATTAGTTGGAACAAAAAACGAAAGGAAAAGCACAATCCAGACGGTATCAGCGGCAGGCTACAAGAATAAATTGTGATTTCACAAGATTGGTGCTATAATAAGAGAAAAGTTCCTGCCGGGGCAGCCGCCCCGGTGGTATGGATAGAAAGGCAGGAAAACAATATGCACATCAGCTATAAACCACTCTGGCACACACTGTTAGAGCGTGATATGAGAAAAGAGGATTTAAGGCTTGCCGCTGGTATGACAACAAATATGATTGCCAACATGAGCAAAGAGGGAAAGCACATCAGCATGGATACATTAGCCCGTATCTGTGAAACTCTGAATTGTGAGATTACTGATGTGATTGAGTTAGTACCAGACGAGCCTGCTTCCACAGGAGGTAAGGAACATGAGCGAATTGAAACCAAGAATAACGGAAAACGGAATTGATTATATCCTTGTCGGAGATTACTACATTCCAGGCTTGAAACTGCCGGAGGAACACCGCCCTATCGGAAAGTACGGACGAATGCACCGGGAATATTTAAGAGAAGTCCACCCAGCCAGATTGAATACATTGATACTGACCGGAGAATTGTTGACATATCTTGCAGACCTGAATGAACAGGCACAAAAACGGTTAGACACTATCATGGAGCAGATGAAAGCTACCGAGGGCGTGACAGAGGAATTGAAGTGTACCCGACAAATGGAATGGGTGCAGCGTTGCAATAACATTCACAACAGGGCAGAAGAAATTGTTTTGTATGAGATGATTTATTCATAACGGGAGCAATTAAATCGGAGGTATATAAGATGATTGAAATTGTATTTGGTGAAAGTGCCTGTGGAAGTTTGAAAATTGCCCAAACTTACGGCAAGGGAAAGTATAGAGGAAGTGCTGTTTCAATATTTATGAGGCACGAAGAAGGGAGTGTTCCATCTTCAGATGAAATGAAAAAGGCACAGCTTCAAGCACAGGAACAAGAACGCATTGCTTGGGAGAATGCTATTCCATTGGGAGGCAAGAGCAGTGATGTTTATTGTTTTGATATGGTTCTTAGTGTGGGAGATATTTCTGATAATGGAATTGGCGAACAGCGGAAAAATATTTTCAAGAAAATGCTGTCTGTCTGCTTTGTAGAGGATTTAGATTATCAGGTTGAAGAAAAAATACAGAAAATTAAAACTACATTGACCTCAGTGATTGAACGATATGTAGCTGGGGAAGAAATTCGCATTTGGTATAGCTATAATCCAGATGAGCTTTGTGGTATGTATTGGCTTATGAAACAACTTCAACCATTAAACTGCCAGACAACAATTTATTTGGTTAAGTTACCTACATGGGAATATGGAAAAGAAAATACTATGACATCCAAAATAGCATGGGGCGAGGTGTCTCCTGGCGAATGGGGAAACTATATAACTCTACAAGAGAAAGCTAATCCTGTATTTCTTTCAGCTTGTACTATGAAATGGAATCAACTTCAAAATGAAAATGCACCTTTGCGTGCAATGTTAAATGGTAAATTGCAAAGCGTTTCAGAAGATATATATGATAGTTTCATTCTTCGTGAAATTGCGGAACAGCCAGAGCAATTCAAAATGGCTATTGTCATAGGTAATGTTTTAGGAAAATATCAACTTGGAATTAGTGATGTATGGATTTCCAATCGCATTGATAAAATGCTTGAAGATGGTGTGTTGGAAATTATACAGGACGCACCAAAGGGAGAAACAAATTATCGCCGAATATTAAGAAAACGAATGAAATAATAACCACAGCACAAACCGCTGCTACATGGAATCCAACAAACCATGCAACAGCGGTTTTCCTTTACCGTTTTTTCCTCTGGCTGATAGGCGTTCCCATTTTCTTTGATTTTTTGAGAATACGAATGAACCAGCGAAATTCTTCTTCTGACAGGTTTTTATAGTTGATACCAAGCTGCTTGCAGTAAAGGATAACCAGTTTTTCATCTCGACTGCCCTTGAAATTTTCGACCGCTTCCAGATTTTCTTTCAGTTCATCGGCAACGGTAGTTTGGGGCGCACTCTCGCTGTCCTTTTTGTGGAATTCCCGAATATCCCGGATAATCAGGTTGAGGTCATCCAGAACCATGTGACTGAAATACTCATCATCACTGATATGTGCGGCTTGCAGCACCTTCAAATGCGGGTCATCTTCGCCGGGGCGATACCGTTCAATAATTTCATGCCGGACGGTATCAACAAGGGAGTTGAGATTTTGGATTTGCATGGTGGCAATCCCGTCCACATAAATCTCAATGTCCGCAAGAAACTTGATAAAGTCCTTATGGGTGGCAAGTTCGCAGAGCAGACGGTTGTTAATCCGACCGCTTTTCAGCAGTGCCACCATCTCATCGTTCAAATGCAGCTCCGTCAGTGGCGTGTTGATCTGCTCCCTGTTCTCTGTCCGGCACAGCAGATAATCGACGGAAACCCCATAGAAGTCTGCCAGCGTGATAAGGTTGCCATGATTGATTTCCTTATAATCCTCTTTTTCATAACTGCCAAGGGCTGATTTAGAAATGCCCGTCAGCTTTGATAGTTCTTCCAGATTTAAGCCTTTGTCTTTGCGGAGTTCCCAAAGGCGTTCCTGTATGCTTGTTGCAACTTTCATGGGCGCACGCTCCTTTCCGGTGGTTTTATTTCTGCCGTTTAACTGGATTATATCACACTTTCCGCAATCGTGGAAATTTCTGATTTTCCCCCTGATTCCTACTTTGTGGATATACGGCACAGGGCACAAAAATGTTCTATGATACAGGTAGTTCATCGATGGATTATTCCAATCGAATGACCAGCCTGTGTGGGATATGCTTCCCCGGCGATGTAGCGCCATGACTTTTGGCAGGGATATGGAGGAACCCTGACCGAAACGAGCGTACCAAAGGGAGCGATACGCCGCTGTGAGATTCAGGGGAGGAACGACACCGGGGAGAACTGGCGAACTGACACCGAAATGATACCGAAACACGACAATCTGATAGGGGGATAGTCTACCCTATCGCTGATACTTCGGGAGATTTTAAGCGGCTCTATGACCGTAATTTTGCCGAAAATCGCCCCGAAACCATACACAAAAACGGGAGGAAGCGCAATATGCCGAGAATGAGCAAAAAGAGGAAGCATGAGCTTTCCTTTTACCTCAATGACCGGGGGCGTGTCACTTACAACGAATTATGCCGGAAATGCCAGCATGGGTGCAGGCAGAGCTTCCGGGCGGTTGTGGTTGACTGCCCCCGTTATTTATCCAAACGAGCAAAGAAAAAGGAGGAACACACCGAATGAATTTTGAATTTATGACGATAGACACACCATTGCCGCCGTGTATGCCATTTCCCATAGCGTTGACAGGATTTCCAGTCAGCAGCACCGCAAAGGTCATGTACTGCCGGATGCTGGACGCTATGCTATCCAAAGGGCAGGAGGACGAAAACGGAATCCTGTTTGTCTGCTTCCCTGTCACAGCCATTGCTACAGTCCTGTCCCGCAACTCCATGACGGTCAAGCGTTCTCTGAATGAACTGGAAACCGCTGGGCTTATCATGCGGGTGCGTCAGGGCGTGGGAGAACCAAACCGGATTTATGTGCTGATACCGGGAAAGGAGGACGCTGCCCTTGCCTGAGACCTCAAAGCTGGAAAAACTCAACTGGGAGCTGGAGAAAAGCGAAAAGAAACTGCGGAAAGCCATCAATGATGAAAAGGCATTGCAGTACCAGTTAAAGCAGCTTACCCGAAAGGAACGAACGCACCGGCTCTGTACCCGTGGCGGTATGCTGGAAAGTTTTCTGCAAGAGCCGGAACGCCTGACAGATGATGATGTCATGCTGTTGTTGAAACTCATTTTTCACAGGCAGGACACGCAGGAACTATTGAAAAAACTGCTGGAACGGGAGAAGCCGGAAACCCCTTAGTTTACTAAGGGCGCAATTATACACCACCCAGAGGTTGGTGCATTGCGTTCTCCGAAGGCTCCTTGCCGGAGGGCTGTGATTTTCCGCAGTCAAGGTCTGCTCCAAATCATACAGGGGACGCTACGCTTCCCCTGCGCTGGCTGCCGCCAGCTACCCTTTTGTGGACTTGCCATCTGGGGACACCTTGCGTTGCAAGCTGTTCCCAGCCGATAAGTTTCATAAAATATAATGCAAATGGAAAGCTAACTTGACATAAAAGAACTATGTGATATAATGGAAGCATGGAAAGTTAACTTTCCATAAGAGAGGAGGATGACATGAAAAATCGCCTGGAAGAATTACGAAAGCAACGAGGCATAAAGCAAGAAGATTTAGCAAATGCATTGGAAGTATCACGCCAGACCATCGGCTCTTTGGAAAACGGACGCTATAACCCATCTATTCAGTTGGCATTTAAGATTGCCAGATATTTCAACATGAGTATTGAAGAAATTTTTATTTACGAGGAGGATTGATTATGAAAAAAAGGTTGTTGATTTTAATGACAGTTACAGGAATGATTATTCTACTGGGAGGATTGCTAACATACGGTTTGGGAGTACATGAAATAATACCTGTGCCACGTCCCGACTTAATAGTAGTAGGTACATCTCTCATTGGAATTTTGCTGATTGTATCTGGTGTGTGCGACTTGTTCGTTAAGAAAACCAAAGAAATGGAAATAGAGGAAAATGACGAGAGAAATATTTCGCTTAGTAATGCTGCTATGGCAAGTGGCTTCAAGGTAATGAATGTTACGATTGCTGTTTCTATTTTTGCTTTGATTTTCACCGGATATATGACAGTAGTCCCATGTTTCACTATTATTGGGGCTTATGCTATTGGACAAATTGTATTTATTGTGCGACTTTGGTACTTGCACAAAACTATGTAAATGTATTACTAAATACCCGCCGCCCCCAGCGGCACAACAAGCAGGAAATCTGAAAAGGTATCCTGCTTTTTCTATGTCCAAAAACGGAAAGGAGGAACACAAAATGCCCTGTCCACACAACGAAATCTCTATTGTGCAGCGCAGCCACCGCCAGTCTGCGGTTGCCGCCGCTGCTTACCAGAGCGGCGAAAAGCTGTTCTGTGAATATGACCAGGAAGTAAAACACTACCCGGAAAAGCGTGGTATCGTCCACAATGAAATCCTGCTCCCGGCAAACGCTCCCCTGGAGTACACAGACCGCAACACCCTCTGGAACGCTGCCGAAGCTGTTGAGAAGCAATGGAACTCCCAGCTTGCAAGGCGGTGGGTGCTTTCCATTCCCAGAGAGATACCGCCCGACCAGTACGCCGCCCTTGTACGGGATTTCTGCCGCCAGCAGTTTGTTTCCAAAGGAATGTGCGTGGATTTTGCCATCCATGACAAAGGGGACGGAAACCCACACGCCCATGTCATGCTGACCATGCGGGCAATGGATGAGCGTGGGAAATGGCTTCCCAAGAGCCGCAAGGTCTATGAACTTGATAAGAACGGGGAACGAATCAAGCTCCCGTCCGGCAGGTGGAAAAGCCACAAGGAAGATACGGTTGACTGGAACGACCGCAAATATGGCGAAATCTGGCGGCATGAATGGGAGGTCATCCAAAACCGCTATCTGGAAGCCAACAACCGCCCGGAACGAGTAGATCTCCGTTCTTACGAAAGACAGGGGCTTGATATTATCCCTACCGTCCATGAAGGGGCTGCTGTCCGGCAGATGGAAAAGCGTGGGATTCAGACGAACATCGGCAACCTGAACCGAGAAATCAAAGCCGCCAATAGTTTGATGAAGTCCATCCGGCAGCTTATTAAAAATCTCAAAGGCTGGATTGCGGAGCTTAGCGAAAAGCGGAATGAACTGCTTGCCCAAAAAGCTGCGGAGGAAGCGGTCTTTCTTCCCAATCTGCTGATGAAGTATATGGAGATACGAAAGGCAGAACGGAGCAGCTGGACACGGGCGGGACAAAGCCGGGGGACTTCCAAAGACTTAAAGGCAGTCAGCGAAGCCCTGTCCTATCTCCAGAGAAAGGGACTTTCCACCGTGGAGGATTTGGAAAACTTTATAGAAACGTCCGGGAAATCTGCCGCCGACTACCGAAAGCAGATGAAGCCAAAGGAAACCCGCAGCAACGTGATTGACGCTATCCTTGCCGCCCGGACGGACTGTAAGGAATGTAAGCCCGTTTATGAGAAATACCAGAAGATATTTTTCAAGAAAACTAAGGAAAAATTCAAGCTGGAACACCCGGAGGTTGCCCGGTTTGAGAAAGCCAGTGCCTACCTTGCCAAGCACCCGGACGATAAGGACAGCACGAAAAAGGAGCTTTTGCAGGAACAGGCGAAGCTTGTGGACGAAATCGCAGACTTGAAAGTACCGTTGACCGAGGTGCAGGAAGATTTGAAGAAGCTGTGGGACATCCGCTACTGGGTACGGAAAGCCACACCCGGCACAGAGGAAAGCAAAGAGCCGCCCAAGAAGCAGCCCCTCAAAGAAGTCTTGCAGGATAAGGCTGACGAGAAGAGAGCACAGAAAAACGCCCCGGCGCAGACGAAACACAAACAACAGGATATGGAACTTTAACAGGCACTTGCCATTTTCAGATTGAGAATGATAAGTGCCTTTTCTTTTTTACAAGGAGGAATTGATTTGAATGTATTTGAAGCTGTGAAGCAGTCCGTTACGACAAGACAGGCTGCGGAGCATTACGGAATCCGGGTAAACAGAAACGGGATGGCTTGCTGCCCGTTCCACAACGATAAGACCCCCAGCATGAAGCTGGACAAGCGTTTCCACTGCTTCGGATGTGGTGCAGATGGGGATGTGATTGATTTTGTAGCTGCCCTGTACGGGCTGGGGAAAAAGGAAGCCGCCGCACAGTTGGCGAGTGACTTCGGGCTTGCCTATGAGGACTGGAAGCCACCGGGCAGGGCAAGGAAGCCCAAGCCCCGGCAGAAATCCCCGGAAGAACAGTTCCGGGAAGCAAAGGCACATTGCTTCCGTGTCCTTGCCGATTATCTACACCTCTTACGGGTATGGAAAACCGACTATGCCCCGCACTCCCCGGAGGAAGCGTTTCATCCCCGGTTCGTGGAAGCCTTGCAGAAGCAAGCCCATGTGGAATATCTGCTGGATGTGCTGCTGTTTGGGGATACGGAGGAAATCGCTTCACTGATTACGGAACATGGAAAGGATGTGATACAGCTTGAACAGCGAATGGCAGAGCTTGCCGCCGCAGACGCAGCAAGAACTAAAAAACACCATGAACGCCATGCAGCCGCCCCAGAGCGTTGAGGAAGTAAAGGCAACTCTGGAAACCACCGAGAAAGGCGGTGTCCGCCAGAGCATACGGAACTGCCTGACCGTATTCCAGCGTGACCCGGTGCTTGCCGGGGCAATCGCCTATAACATCCTGACCGACCGAAAGGACATCATAAAGCCCATCGGTTTTCACAGAGAAAGCACAGCCCTGACCGATACAGACATGAAGTATCTGCTTCTCTATCTGGAGGAAACCTACGGGCTGACCAGTGAGAAAAAGATTGAAACCGCCATCGGGATTGTGGCGAATGAGAATAAGTACCACCCCATCCGGGATTTTCTGAACAGCCTTGCATGGGACGGGACGGAGCGCATCCGCTTCTGTCTGCGGCACTTTCTGGGGGCGGATGTGGACGATTACACCTATGAAGCTCTAAAGCTGTTTCTTTTGGGGGCGATTACAAGGGCATTTAAGCCCGGAAGCAAGTTTGAAATCATGCTGTGTCTGGTAGGCGGTCAGGGGGCTGGCAAGTCCACCTTCTTCCGTCTGCTGGCAGTCCGGGACGAGTGGTTTTCCGATGATTTGCGGAAGCTGGACGATGATAACGTGTACCGCAAGCTGCAAGGTCACTGGATAATTGAAATGTCGGAAATGATGGCAACCGCCAATGCCAAGAGCATTGAGGAAATCAAGTCTTTTCTAAGCCGACAGAAAGAGGTTTATAAGATACCCTATGAAACCCACCCGGCAGACCGTCCCCGTCAGTGCGTGTTCGGCGGTACTTCCAACGCCCTTGACTTTCTCCCCCTTGACCGTTCCGGCAACCGCCGATTTATCCCGGTCATGGTGTACCCGGAGCAAGCCGAGGTTCACATTTTGGAGGACGAAGCCGCTTCCAGAGCCTATATCAGCCAGATGTGGGCGGAAGCAATGGAGATTTACCGAAGCGGCAGGTACAAGCTGTCATTCAGCCCAGCCATGCAGCGGTATCTCAAAGAACACCAGCGGGATTTTATGCCGGAGGACACCAAAGCCGGGATGATACAGGCTTACCTTGATAAGTACACCGGGGAAACGGTCTGTTCCAAGCAGCTCTACAAGGAAGCCTTAAATCACACCTTTGACGAGCCGAAGCAATGGGAAATCCGGGAAATCAACGAGATAATGAACCAGTGCATTGACCGCTGGCGGTACTTCCCAAACCCAAGAATGTTTTCCGAATATGGCAGACAAAAGGGCTGGGAGCGTGAAATCCCGGCAACGGACACCGACAACCCGCCCGAAAAATCTATGGACGGTTTTGTGGAGGTCACGGAGCAGATGGAGCTTCCATTCTGAAAATGACAGCCCGTTGCCGACTTCGTTGCTATCCCGTTGCCGAGCCGGTTGCCGGGGAAAAACCCGAAACTATCGGCTTTTCTCCCCTATGACAACCAAAACAACAGAAAAATAAAAGAAAAGTATAAATAGTAACCACCGCCAGATTGAGATTGTTTGCAAGGTCTTTTGAAGCCCGTTGCCGGACTTCGTTGCCGACACCCTCTGTCTGGCTATTTTCATGTATGGAGGATAACTGCCTATGGCAAAAAACAAAACAGAGATTCATGTGACCACTGTATTTGACGGGGAGCTGGACGCCACCGATGTGTTCGTCAGCCTGATTTCCCAGAAATACGGCAAGTCAAATACAAAAGAATATCTTGCTAAAAAGAAAGAATTGAAGTATAATGAAGATGAGGTTCAAAAGAGCCGGATACCGTCTGGATTGTGTGGGTAAATGGCTATGATGAACGAAATGGAATACAGAACAATCGGTTCGGCACTTGCCGGGGGCTATCGTGCAGCGGTCTATTGCAGACTGTCAAAGGACGATGACCTGCAAGGCGAAAGTGCCAGTATCGCAAACCAGCGTGATATGCTGGAAAAATACTGCGAAAAGCAGGGATGGGAGGTTGTGGCAGTCTATCAGGACGATGGCTTCACAGGTCTTAATATGGAGCGTCCTGATTTACAGAGAATGTTGAGATCCATTGAGCGCAGGCAAATCAACCTTGTTATCACGAAAGACCTCAGCCGACTGGGGCGTAACTATCTGCAAACCGGGCATTTGATTGAGGACTTTTTCCCAAGAAACGGGGTGCGCTATATCGCCATGAATGACGGTATCGACACCTTACGGGATAACAACGACATTGCCCCGTTCAAGAATATCCTGAACGAGATGTACAGCAAGGATATTTCCAAGAAAGTCCATTCCTCTTATCTTCTGAAAGCGCAGAAAGGACAGTTTACCGGGTGTCTTGCCCCGTTTGGGTATCGGAAAGACCCGGAGGACAAAAACCATCTGCTCATTGACGAGGAAACCGCCCCGATTGTGCGGCTGATTTTCGGATATGCCCTAAACGGTCATGGTCCGAACTATATCCGCAGACGGCTGGAGGAAGAAAAAATCCCCTGCCCCACATGGTGGAACCGGGAACGGGGGCTTCGCAATACCCGCACCAAATGGGAAAAGAAAGACCCGGAAAACGGGCGGTATATGTGGGACTTCTCCGTTATCAAAGACCTTTTGATGAATCCCGTCTACACCGGGGCGATTGCTTCCCAGAAAAAAGACTACCGCTTCAAAATCGGCACGATTGGGGAAAAGAAACCGGAGGACTGGGTTGTGGTTGAGGGACAGCACGAACCGCTGATTGACCGCATGAGCTTTGATATTGTGCAGAACAAGCTGAAATCCCGCCAGCGTCCGGGGCAGACCAATGAAATCAGCCTGTTTGCCGGACTGATAAAATGCGGCGAGTGTGGGAAGTCGCTGACGATACGCTACACAAACGCAAAACATCCCCAGCGGATTTACTCCTGCAAGACCTACAATGCCTTTGGAAAGAACCACTGCACCCAGCACCGGATTGACTATGACACCCTTTACAGCCATGTGCTGCGGAAAATCCGGGAATGTGCCAGAGCTGCCCTGATGGACGGGGAAGCGGTTGCTGACCGCCTGACCAATACCTGTGAAGCCGAGCAGCGGGAACAGCGGGAAGCAATGGAACGCTCCCTTACAAGGGACGAGGAACGGATTGAGGTTCTGGACAAAATGGTCATGCGGCTTTATGAGGATATGATTGCAGGGCGTATCAGTGAGCAGAATTTCAACACCATGCTGGAAAAGACACAGACCGAGCAGACGGAGCTTAAAACAAAAGTGTCCGAGGGCAGAAAGCGGCTGTCCGATGAAGTCCAGCTTGCCAATGACGCAAAACAATGGGTGGAAGCCATTCAGGAATACGCCAACATCACAGAGCTGGACGCAGCCACCCTCAACCGCTTAATCAAAGAAATCGTCGTGCATGAGCGCATTGACGAAGATAAAACAAGACACATTTCTATCGAAATTCATTTTAATCTCAAACCCATCCCGGAGGTGGAACAGGTCACTGCCTGACCTGTCCCGCCGGGACGGTTCTCTTAAAAAATACCATATAGATTTTTTGTACGCCGCCGCCCGCCATCGAGCAGAGTTTTACACCTAATTGGGGATAAAACAGCTGATGGCTGGCGGCGGCGTTGCCCTCATCGGTATCACTCTGGTGCCCCTGCTGAGCGGTCTTTTCGGCTAATCTTTTCCGGGCGGCGATTGCCGCCCCGTACATATTTACTTGCAAGCATTTCCAGCCCCTCCGTGGCAAACGGATTTATTATTATAAAGGAAGCGCATTGCAAAACGAATATTCACTGTTACCTGAAAGGAAGGCGATTTTTATGCAGATTTTGACTCACCTTATTTTTTTGCTCAACCTGCTCAAGACCCTGATCAACCATTTTTCTTGATGGGTGGTGGCGCTGAGTGGAAACAGTTCTCAAAGCGATTTCAGATTGGATAAAGTCGCTGCTGACAGCGGCGATCATGTCCAATCTTTCCGGCCTGTTCGATGATGTGAATAACCAAGTGGGCAACATCGCACAACAGGTCGGCACCAAACCATCCAGTTTTGAACCGAGAGTTTTTGCCATGATTGAAG
>NZ_JBBMEO010000044.1:0-11575 GCF_040096515.1 Faecalibacterium tardum
CCTCAGTCGCTGCGCGACAGCTCCCCCCGGGGGAGCTAGCACACCCGGAAGCTTTACACTTTAGCCGGAAACTTTGCCTGAGGGAGTTCACCCACAAAAAATAACGGAACGTCCGCAGACATTCCGTTACGCTGAAATGTATCATGATTTTTAGTTCTGGTTCGGCTGGGGACGGAAGGTGATCTCGCCGGTGGTGCTGTCCATAGCGTCCACGATGGCAAGGCTCTCCAGCTGGATGCCTTTGCTGCGGATCAGCTCGCCGCCCTGCTGGAAGCCCTTTTCCACGGCGATGCCGATGCCCTCTACGGTGGCACCGGCTTCCTCGGCCAGCTCCAGCAGACCCATCAAGGCGCAGCCGTTGGCCAGAAAATCGTCGATGATCAACACATGGTCCTCCGGGGTGAGGAACTTTTTGGAGACGATGACGTTGTAGATCTTTTTGTGGGTGAAGGACTGGATCTGGGTCTTGTAGTTGTCGTAGTCCAGATTGATGCTCATAGATTTTTTGGCAAACACCACCGGCACGTTCAGCTCGCTGGCTACCACAGCCGCAATGCCGATGCCGCTGGCCTCGATAGTGAGCACCTTATTGATGGGCTTGCCCGCAAAAAGGCGCTTCCACTCCCGTGCCATCTCGCGGAACAGCGGGATGTCCATCTGATGGTTGATAAAGCTGTCCACCTTGAGCACGTTGCCCTCGCGCACAATGCCGTCCTTGCGGATACGATCTTCCAGCATCTTCATAAAATATATCCTCCAACCCTTGCAGGCGCGTTTTCTGCCTCCGGCTCGCCCGCCGTGAAAAGTGCCCGCCTGTTTTCCATTCCCGGGCGCGCGCCACACGCACCCATGATATAATGTTTCACCTAGTATACCGGAAGCATCCCGCTTTGACAAGGGGTTTTCATGCCAAAATTCGTAAAAAAACGGCACTAAACCTCTTCGTTTTTTCTAAAAGTATGACCTTGTCCAAAAATACCGAAACTTCGTGAGGTTGTCGGGTCATTTTTGGTTTATCCTCCCTTGTTCTTTCGCGGTTTTCGAGTATACTATTCTTAATAGGAGAAGGGTAATATCCGGGATTTTTGACCGGACGAGGAGGAAAATGGTATGAAAACAGGACTTGTGCTGGAAGGTGGCGCTATGCGCGGAATGTTCACCGCTGGCGTACTGGATGTGCTGATGGAGCATAACATCCAGCTGGACGGTGCCATTGGCGTGTCGGCGGGGGCAGTGTTCGGCTGCAACTACAAGTCGCACCAAATCGGGCGCACCATCCGCTACAACACGGAATACTGCACCGACAAGCGCTACGCCAGCTTTGGCAACCTGCTGCGCACCGGCAACCTGTACAGCGAGCAGTTCTGCTACCATACCGTGCCGGAAAAGCTGGACCCTTTTGACACCGAGGCTTTCCGGGAGAACCCCATGGACTTTTTTGTGGTGTGCACCGATGTGCGCACCGGTGAGCCCATCTACCACAAGTGCCGCACCGGCGACGCCGAGGATATCCGGTGGATGCAGGCCTCGGCATCCATGCCGCTGGCTGCAAAGATCGTGAAGATCGGCCACTATCAGCTGCTGGACGGCGGTGTTGCGGATTCCATTCCTGTGCGCTTTTTCGAGTCCATCGGCTACAAGCGCAACCTGATCATCCTGACCCAGCCCAAGGGTTTTGTAAAGCAGAAAAACAAGATGCTGCCCCTTATCCGGGCAAGGTATGTGCGCTATCCCGCTTTTGTGGAGGCCGTGGCAGACCGGCACCAGCGCTACAACGAGACGCTGTCCTATATTTCCATGCTGGAGCAGTCCGGCCGCGCCTTCGTCATCCGCCCGCCCATCCCGCTGGAAATTCCCTCTATGGAGCGCGATCCCGCCCAGCTGCGCCGCGTTTATGAGACCGGCCGTGCCGTGGCACAGATCCAGATCGACAAGATCGCAGCCTATGTGGAGGAGTGCAAGGCTGCACCGGAAGAATAACACGAAAGGCTGCTGTACAGGTTTGTGCAGCAGCCTTTTTTCACGGAGAGATACAAAAAAGAGGTCTGCACCTTGCGGTGCAGACCTCTTGATGTTCAAGAAAGAACGGTAAGAGAAGGGGTTAAATTACTTAACCTCAACCTTAGCGCCAGCCTCTTCCAGCTTCTTCTTGATGTCGTCAGCCTCAGCCTGGGAGACCTTCTCCTTGACAGCCTTGGGAGCGCCATCAACGATAGCCTTAGCCTCCTTCAGGCCCAGACCGGTGATTTCCTTAACAGCCTTGATGACCTGCATCTTGGTAGCGCCAGCCTCAGCCAGGATGACGTCGAACTCGGTCTTCTCTTCCTCAGCGGCAGCAGCAGCGCCAGCAGCAGCGGGAGCAGCAGCAGCAACAGCAGAAACACCGAACTCCTCGCAGTAGGTGTCGATCAGTTCCTTCAGCTCCAGAACGGTCAGGCCCTTGACGGACTCGATGATGGCAGTAATCTTCTCAGAAGCCATGGTAATAACCCTCCAATATCAATGGTTTTAGTTTGTTTCAGTTTTTTGTTAAGCGGCGGTCACGCGGCCATTAGGCAGCGGGCTCCTCCTGCTTGTCGGCATAAGCCTGCATTGCAACGGCCAGACCAGACAGAGTGCTGGTGAGGGCGCCTGCAAACATGGACAGCATACCTTCGCGGTTGGGCAGCTTTGCGATGGCGTTGGTCTCGGCGGCGTTCATAGCCTTGCCTTCCATGAAGCCAGCCTTCACGACGAACTTCTTGGACTTATCGCCATCCTGATACTTGCACAGGATGCGGGCAGCAGCCATGGGGTCAGCCTCGTGAGCAAAAGCGACAGCGGTGTCGCCCTTGAAGTTCTCAGCCAGACCCTCCAGAGCGGTACCCTTAACTGCCAGACGCAGCATGGTGTTCTTCACGACCATGTAATCAACGCCTGCCTCACGCAGCTCCTTACGGAGCTTGGTGTCGTTCTCGACGTTAATGCCGCCGTAAGCGACGACGCAGCCGGAAACCGCACTCTCAAACTTTGCCTTCAGATCAGCGACGTAAGCCTGCTTTTCAGAAAGAATCTTTGCACTGGGCATTCGGTTTCACCTCGTTTCAAAAACTTGTATCGAAAGCCGGAGCAATGAAAAAAGCCTCTCTCCCGCGCACTGCGCCGAGAGAGAGGCATAAAGCAACTTTACGCACGTTTCTCGGCAGGCGGTAAAACTTTACACTGGACTCCAGCGCCTGCTGTCTTAAAAACAGCATGATTATAATACCGCAAACGTGCGGCGTTGTCAAGTGCTTTTTTGAATTTTCTGACAAAATTTTTCTGCCACCCGTAAACAGGCAGCAGAAAAATATCAGAAATTCAAATTAGACACCGTACTTCAGGGTGTTCAGACGGATGCCAGGGCCCATGGTGGTGGCGATGGTAGCGCTCTTGAAGTAGGTACCCTTTGCTGCAGCGGGCTTTGCCTTGGCAATAGCCTCCATCACAGTGTCCAGGTTGGTGTACAGCTTCTCTGCACCGAAAGAAGCCTTGCCCACGGGCACATGGATGATGTTCTGCTTGTCCAGACGGTACTCGATCTTACCAGCCTTAGCCTCGCTGACAGCCTTGCCCAGATCGGGAGCCACAGTGCCGGCCTTGGGGTTGGGCATCAGGCCACGGGGGCCCAGAACTTTACCCAGACGACCAACGCGACCCATCATATCGGGGGTGGTCACGACGACGTCAAAATCCATGAAGCCGCCGGCGATCTTTGCGATCAGCTCGTCATCGCCAACGATATCAGCGCCAGCAGCCTCGGCAGCAGCAGCTGCGGGGCCCTTAGCAATAGCGCAGACGCGGACGGTCTTGCCGGTGCCGTTGGGCAGAACGACAGCGCCGCGGACCTGCTGGTCAGCGTGACGGCCATCAACGCCCAGACGGACGTGCAGCTCGACGGTCTCGTCGAACTTGGCGGAAGCGGTCTTGCAAGCCAGCTCCAGAGCCTCGTTCACATCGTATGCCTTAGTAGAATCGACCAGCTTTGCAGCGTCGACATAGTGCTTGCCATGTTTCATTGTATATCCTCCTGTGTGGTCATGCGGGCAGTGTTATGCCCTCCCACTGTTTATGTCTCAGCCCTCGACGGTGACGCCCATGGAACGGCAGGTGCCGCGAACCATGCTGCAGGCAGCTTCCAGAGAAGCAGCGTTCAGGTCGGGCATCTTGGTCTTGGCGATCTCCTCCACCTGAGCGGCGGTCAGAGAAGCAACCTTTTCCTTGTTGGGCTTGCCGGAAGCGGTGTTGATGCCAGCGGCCTTCTTGATCAGAACAGCTGCCGGAGGAGTCTTGGTGATGAAGCTGAAGGAGCGGTCAGCGTACACGGTGATGACGACGGGGATCACATAACCCATCTGGTTCTTGGTACGCTCGTTGAACTCCTTGGTGAACGCCATGATGTTGACGCCCTTCTGACCCAGAGCAGGGCCAACAGGGGGAGCCGGAGTCGCCTTGCCGGCCTCGATCTGCAGCTTAATGTAGCCAGTAACTTTCTGTGCCATGATAAATGCACCTCCAAAAATCTGTGGTGAGTTGCGGCGCAGTGTCTCTGCGCCTCCCACGAGCGCGTGCACGCTGCACACGCTCTATAAGAACCGCACTGCGGTCTTACCTTGGTAAACGGAACTTGCCGGTTGGTTACGGCAGCTCGACCTGACCGATCTCCACCTCTGCGGGGGTCTCGCGGCCGAACATATTGACCTTGAGCTTCACCTTGAAGTTCTCGGTATCAATGGCCTCCACAAGGCCCATAAAGCCTTCCAGAGGACCGGCGGTGATCTGCACGGTATCGCCGACAGCAAAATCGACGCTCAGCGGTGCAGCCTTCTCCACACCCATCTTCTCCACTTCCTCAGTGGTCAGCGGAACAGGCTTGGAGGCGGGGCCGACAAAGCCGGTGCAGCCGCGCGTGTTGCGCACGACATACCAGGTATCGTCGTTCATCACCATTTTGACCAGAACGTAGCCGGGGAACAGCTTGTGCTCCACCATCTTCTGCTTGCCGTTCTTGTCGATCTCAGGAACCATCTCGACGGGAACCTTGATGTCGCAGATCAGCTCCTGCAGGTGACGGTTCTCTACCATGGTCTGCAGGTCGTTGGCGACCTTGTTCTCGTAACCGGAATAGGTATGCACAACATACCAAAGAGCCTCAGTGGACTCATCTACCAGCTTGGTTGATTCTTCCATTTTGGTTGACCCTCCGTTTCAAGATGATTCTCAGGCGCCGATGATCAGGCCCAGAATACCACCAAAGATGGCATCCAGCAGGATCATCACAACCGCTGCAATAGCGACGGTCACGAGCACGACGATGGTGTTGGTCTTGACGTCCTGCTTGGACGGCCAAACCACCTTCTTCAACTCGCTCTTGGTATCGCGGAAGAACTTTGCGACCCGTGCGCAGAAGCCCTTGACAGCGGCTTTAGCTTTGGCCACAAAGCCCGGCTTTTTCTCGGTTTTGTCTGCCATTATGCTCCGCCTTTCTTTTACTTGGTTTCGCGATGAACGGTGTGCTTCTTGCAGAAACGGCAATACTTCTTCATCTCGAGACGATCGGGGTTGTTCTTCTTGTTCTTCGTGGTGTTGTAGTTGCGCTGCTTGCACTCGGTGCAGGCCAGAGTGATTTTAACGGTCATTTGTTGACACCTCCATTATAACGGTTGTTTTGAACCTCCCTCGGGTGCGGGTGGCAGCTGTAAAAACAGGCGCACTTAATAACCCCGCAAAAGAGGTGATATCATTGTACCACGCGTTTTTCAATCCGTCAAGCAGAAAAAAGCGATTTTGAGAAACTTTTTTTGCAGCCGGCGTCTTTTTGTCCCAAGGCAGCTTTTTTGCATTCTGCTTGCATCGCGGGCGTAGATATTGTATAATGAATCGAAACGGCATTTTACCGGTTTGAAGCCGCCCCTTTACCGGGGCTTTATAAATAGGAGTGAGATATCATGCAGTCTGCAAATAAAATGTGCGTGGCTCTGTTGTTTGGCGGTATGTCCAGCGAACATGAGGTCAGCTGTGTCTCTGTGGGCAACTTTGTCCGCAACATCGACCGCAGCAAATACGAGGTGCTCACCGTGGGCATCACCAAGGAGGGCCGCTGGCTCTACACCGAGGCCACGGCGGAGCAGATGGCCGACGGCAGCTGGGAAGAGCTGCCCGGCAATATGCCCTGCGTGATCAGCCCGGACCGCGCCGACCACGGCATGATCCTGTTTACCCCGGACGGCCGGGTGGAAAAGATGCACCTTGACGTGGTGATCCCGGTGCTGCACGGCCTGTGGGGCGAGGACGGCACCGTGCAGGGTCTGCTGGAGCTGGCAGGCATCGCCTATGTGGGCTGCGGCGTGCTGGCAAGCTCTGTGTGCATGGATAAGGCTGTAGCCAACGCCCTGTTCGAGGCCAACGGCGTGCCCCATACCAAGTGGGTAGCCGCCAACCGCTGGGAGATCGAGAAGGATCTGGAGGGCGTTTGCGCCGGTGTAGAGCAAAAACTGGGCTGGCCGGTGTTCGTCAAGCCTGCCAACGCAGGCTCCAGCGTGGGCATCTCCAAGGTGTCCAGTCAGGAGGAGCTGAAGGCCGCCATCGCCCTTGCGCTGGAAAACGACCGCAAGGTGGTGTTTGAGGCCTTTGTGGACGGACAGGAAGTGGAGTGCGCCGTCATCGGCTCCGACCCCGCTGTTGCCACCCGTCCCGGTGAGATCCTTGCCGGTGCAGAGTTCTACACCTATGATGATAAGTACAAGAACGGTGTGAGCCAGACCGTCATCCCGGCACATCTGCCGGAAGCCAAGCTGGACGAGGTAAAGACCTACGCCGCCATGGCCTACACCGCACTGAACTGCGAGGGTCTGGCACGGTGCGATTTCTTTGTGGAAAAGAACACCGGCCGGGTGCTCATCAACGAGATCAACACCTTCCCCGGCTTTACCGCCATCAGCATGTACCCCAAGCTCATGGAGCACGAGGGTCTGCCGGTGCCGCAGCTCATCGACCGTCTGATCGCACTGGCGGTGGAAAGGACGGAAAAGCAGCATGGATAATCGCCCCATCGGTGTGTTCGACAGCGGTCTGGGCGGCCTGACCGGTGTGCGGGAGCTGCGCAAGCGCCTGCCCCATGAGGATATCATCTACTTCGGCGATACCGGCCGGGTGCCTTACGGCAGCCGCAGCCCGGAGACCATTCTGCAGTACGCCCGGCAGGATGTGGCCTTTCTGCTTTCCAAAAACGTCAAGTGCATCATGGCGGCCTGCGGCACGGTGAGCAGCACCTACCCGGCTGCGGAGGCAGCCCAGCTGCCGGTGCCCTACCTTGGTGTGGTAGATGCCGCCGCCCGGGAGGCTGCCTTTGTCACCCGCAACCGCCGCATCGGCGTCATTGGTACAGCCGCCACCATCCGCTCCCGCAGCTACGAAAAGCTGCTGCGGCAGCTGGTGCCCGGGGTGGAGATCACTGCCCGCCCCTGCCCGCTGTTCGTACCGCTGGTGGAGGCCGGGTATGTGGATCACAGCGAAGCCGGAAAGCAGCAGATCACAAAGCTGGTCATTGCCCAGTACCTGACCGAGGTGCGCGAAGCCGGGGTGGATACCCTGATTTTGGGTTGCACCCACTACCCGCTGCTGAAAAGCATGATCGGGGAGTTTATGGGGCCGGGCGTCACGCTGGTGGACCCCGCCATGACCGCCGCCCACCATCTGGAGCGGATGCTTGCCGAGCGCGGGCTGCGCGCCAGCCATGAAAGCGGGCAGGCACACTTTTACGTCAGCGATGTGCCGGACAGCTTTGTGCAGACGGCAGACCTGTTTCTGGGCGAGTACAAGGGCGGCCCGGTGGAGCAGATCGCCATTGATAAATATTGATAAGGAAATACAACGTGAGCAAGCCACTGAAGGAAGACTATATCATCCGCATCAAAAGCCGCATTGAGCAGCGGCTGGACGAACCGGCTGCGGAGGAAGAAAAAGAAGAATTTGTGGAGCTGATGACCCGGGGCAGCTTTGTGCTGAAGGGCGGCAGCTACTATGTGACCTACCGCGAGACCGAGACCACCGGCTATGAGGGCTGCACCACCACCCTGAAGATCGCCGCAGACGGCAGCCGGGTGGCAATGCTGCGGTTCGGCAAGGGCGGCGGGGCAGGCACCCAGCTGCTGATTGAAAAAGGCCGCCGCAACCTGTGCCACTACGAAACCGGCTTCGGCTCCATGACCTTGGGCGTGACCGCGGACGAGATCGACTGTCAGCTGACCGAAAAGGGCGGCACCGCCCGGTTTGCCTACCTGCTGGATGCCGACAGCGCCGAGCTGGTGAGCCGCAACCGGCTGGAAGTTACCGTGACCCATGTGAATTGATGAAGTTCCCTGAGACTGTGAAAGGAATCCGACCCATGACTGATTTTGAAAAGACCTACCAGAACTACAACCCCCGGCAGGCTGCACTGGACGAGGCACGCGCTCTGCTGACCGCAGCCGCTAAGGCTGCTATGGCAGACGGCACCCTGCCCGAGGCAGAGCTGCCCGCCTTTATCGTGGAGATCCCCGCCGACGTGAAAAACGGCGATATCGCCTCCAACCTCGCCATGGCCGGTGCACGCACCTGGCGCAAGGCTCCCAAGATGATCGCAGATGCCCTGCTGGCACATCTGCCTTCCATCGAAAACAGCGTGTTCTCCAAGGTGGAGGTTGCCGGTCCCGGCTTCATCAACCTGTTCCTAGCCCAGAGCTTCTGGGCAGGTGTGGTGCTGGGTGCCTGCGCCAACAAGGAGTATGGCCGCACCAACCACGGCAAGGGCGCAAAGTACAACGTGGAGTTCGTTTCTGCCAACCCCACCGGCCCCATGCACATGGGCAACGCCCGCGGCGGCGCGCTGGGCGACTGTCTGGCCGCTGTGCTGGACTGGTCCGGCTACGATGTGACACGCGAGTTCTATATCAACGACGCCGGCAACCAGATCCAGAAGTTCGGCAAAAGTCTGGCTGTGCGCTACCTGCAGCAGTTCTGCGGCGAGGAGGCCTATCCCCTGCCCAAGGAGTGCTATCAGGGCGGCGACATCAAGGTGCTGGCCGGTGAGTTCGCTGAGCTGAACGGCGACAAGTACGTTGCCGCCTGCAAGGGGCTGGACGAGGAGGCTCTGTTTGAGAGTGAGGCCTTTGCCGCCCTGAAGGACGCGCTGGTGGCCTACGCCCTGCCCAAGAACATCGCCGCGCTGAAGCGCGACCTTGGCAAGTACCGCATCGACTACGACGTGTGGTTCCACGAGAGCACCCTGCACGAGTCCGGCGCAGTGCTGGCTGTGGTGGACAAGCTGCTGGAGCTGGGTGCCTGCTACAAGGCCGAGGACGGTGCCATCATGTACCGCAGCGCCCAGTACGCTGCCAAGTACGGCACCGTGAACAAGAAAAAGACCGAGGACGGCACCGAGGAAGAGGCGAAGGACGAGGTGCTCGTCCGCGCCAACGGCATTCCCACCTACTTTGCCGCCGATATCGCCTACCACTACAACAAGCTGGCTACCCGCGGCTTTGCCAAGGCCATTGACGTGTGGGGCGCAGACCACCACGGCCATGTGGCCCGCATGAAGGGCGCGATGGATGCCATCGGTCTGCACGGCGAGGATCTGGATGTTGTGCTGATGCAGATGGTCAACCTGATGCGGGACGGTCAGCCCGTGCGTATGTCCAAGCGCACCGGCAATGCCATCACCCTGACCGACCTGCTGGAAGAGGTGCCCATCGACAGCGCACGCTTCCTGTTCAATATGCACGACGCCGGCAGCGGCATCGACTTTGATCTGGATCAGGCCGTCAAGACCGACAACGACAACCCCGTGTACTATGTGCAGTACGCCCACGCCCGCATCTGCTCCATCCTGAAGAAGATGGAGAGCGAGGGCGTGCAGTTTGCCGGTGCGGAGCACATCGACGCCACCCTGCTCACCGAGCCTTCCGAGATGGATCTGATCCGTATGCTGGCAGCCTTCCCGCAGGAGATCGTGATGGCTGCTGAGAAATATGACCCCAGCCGCATCAACCGCTTTGTCATCGACCTTGCAAGTGCCTTCCATCGCTTCTACGGCAACTGCCGCATTCAGGGCGCAGACCCCGCCGTGCAGCAGGCACGCCTTGCCCTGTGCATCGGCGTGAAGAACGTCATCTTCAACGTGCTTACCATGTTCAAGATCAACGTACCCGAGAAGATGTAACATAAAACCACAGGGGCTGTTGCACCAAACAATGTGCAGCAGCCCCTTTTTGATAAAACAGATACAAGGAGAACCCATGGAACCTTTGAAGATCGGCAATATCACCCTGCCCCACCGGGCGGTGTTCGGCCCTATGGCAGGCTTTACGGACGCCCCCTGCCGCCGCCTGATGGCACAGCACGGCGCGGGCTTTACGGTCAGCGAGATGGTGTCTAGCCGGGCGCTGGTGTACGGCGACCACAAGACCGTCAGCCTGCTGAAGGCAGCACCCAACGGCGCACCCTACGGGGTGCAGATCTTCGGCGAGGTGCCGGAGATCATGGGCGAAGCCACCGCCGCTATCGAGCAGTACGAATTTGACTTTGTGGATATCAACATGGGCTGCCCTGCCCCCAAGATCGTTTCCGGCGGGGCGGGCAGCAAGCTGATGCTGGACCCCGACCGCTGCGGGCGCATCGTGGAGCAGGTGGTGGCGCACACTAAGCGCCCTGTCACCGTAAAAATGCGCAAGGGCTGGGATGCCGACCACATCACCGCCGTGGAGTGCGCCAAGGCCTGCGAACAGGCGGGCGCGGCGCTGGTGGCGGTGCACGCCCGCACCCGGGAGCAGATGTACACCCCGGGCATCGACCCGGAGATCATCGCCCGGGTAAAGGACGCGGTGAAGGTGCCGGTGCTGGGCAACGGCGATATCCACTGCGCCGAGGACGCGCTGCGCATGGTGCGGGAGACAAACTGCGATGGCGTGATGATCGCCCGGGGCGCGCTGGGCGACCCGTGGCTGTTTGAGCGGGTGAACGCCGCGCTGGAGGGGCTGCCTGCCCCCAAGGAGCCGAACCTGCAGGCGCGGATGAACGCGCTGCGCCGTCAGGTGGAGGAGATGGTGGAGCAGAAGGGCGAGTTTGTGGCCATGCCGCAGGCGCGTGCCCAGACCATGCACTACATGAAGGGGCTGAAGGGTGCCGCCGCCCTGCGCCGCTACTGCTGCACCCTGACCCATTTAGAGGACTTGGACGAGCTGATCTCTGCCGTGTTTGAAGAGCAACGCAAGGCCGGACTGGACCCCGACGATGTGCGGGAAGTACCGTTCCCGTAAGCCCGTGGCTCGAACAAGGATTTAAAATGCGCTCCGCTTTGCTCTGCGCATCATCAGCGGAAAAACATTCTATGATTTGTAAATCGGGAAAATCTGCGGATTTTCCCGATTTACTTTTTCACGGGAGAGGGTCGTAAAGGGAAACGGGCTTGCCAGCTCTCCCAAAGGGAGAGCCCTTGGCATGGCAGGAAAGTTTCCGGCTTAACCGCAAAGCTTGCGGGCGTGCCCGCTCCGCGGGGGGAGCTGTCGCGCCGCGCCGG
>NZ_JBBMEO010000045.1:0-11263 GCF_040096515.1 Faecalibacterium tardum
GGCTCGCGCTGCCCGCCGGATTGCTGGAAGGCAAAACGCTTGTGCGCATTGCCCCGGACGGCACGCAGACCGAGATGCCTTTTGAAACAAAGCGCGGAAAGATCATCCTTACGCTGGATTTTGTAAACAGCGAGCTGCCCGTGATGCTCTTCCGGCTGGTACCCCAGACCGCCGTCCTCTGAATGCTTTTACAGCGGCACAAACGATAAACCGCAAAAAGCCCGCCCACCGTGGGTCTCCACAGGTGGGCGGGCTTTGTTATAGGTGGTCTCCTGCGCGATCAGCAGTATGTACTGCCGTCCGGGGCAAAGAACTGAACGTGCTTTTGCCACTGGGTAGGGCTGATGGTGCGGCGGTAACAGTCGGTCAGTGCCTCTACCGCAGTCTCCGGGGCAAGGGGTGCGCAGCCCGGGCAGTCCAGCACCAGAATACGAAACCATGCGTCAAAAAGATGCTCGGTGTAGTGGGTGTCCCACGCGCCGCAGCGGGCGTAAAAGCCCAGCCGCCGCACCGCCATGGCGGCGTCCCCGGCCTTTTCCGGCATCTCGGCTTCAATCAGGATGGCTTCGGCGTCGCCCTCTTGGGCGGGCAGCTGCGCCAGCAGCTGTGCCCCGATGCCGTGGGCGCGGTAGGCGGGCACGACAGCAAAATAATCCAGCTGGCTCACCCGGCAGCCCTCCGGCCGCACCATCAAAAGATAAGCCGCCAGCGTGTCGCCGTCAAACACGCCCCAAGTGTGGGCGGTGCCCTCCGCTTCGCTGGTCAGGATCATGCTCAGGGGCTTCAGCTCCCCGGCGGGGAAGTCCCGGCGCATCTCGTTCAGATACACCCCGGTCAGCTCGGGGCCGGTGAGCAGCCGCCATGTGAAGGTTTTGGTACACATACGATAAAGATCCCTTTCCGATGCCGCTTTGCGCAGCATCCCGTTTTTTGCCTTGTCCAATATAGCATAACGGATGTTCTGCCGAAAGTCAATCTGTGCACCCTTTCGGGCGGCAGCGCCGCCGGTTTTGCCAAGGGGCTTGCATCCGGGCGCAGAATCGGGTACTATACAGGTAACAGAATTTTTTCCCCCTCCGGCGCTGCCGGAGGGGAAAGCATACAAAAAGGAGACTTGTACTATGGAATGGACCGATATCCGCCTGACCGTGGCCAAGGCTGATGCCGAAAACGCCGAAGCCGTTGCCACCCTGATCGCCGAGGGCGGCATCTACATTGAGGATTACAGCGACATCGAGCAGCAGGTGGCCGAGATCGCCCATGTGGACCTGATCGAGCAGGAGCTGCTGGACAAGCCCCGGGATACCGTGATCATCCATCTGTATCTGGAGCCGGGTGCTTCTCAGGTGGAAACGCTGGCGCTCATCGCCGCCCGCATGGAAGCCGCCGGCATCCCCTACACCGTGGAGACCGAGGGCGTGGAGCAGGAGGACTGGCAGAACGGCTGGCGCAAATACTACCACCCCATGGAGATCGGCAGCCGTCTGGCTGTGGTGCCCTCGTGGCAGCAGTACGACACCGACCGGGTCAAGCTGATCCTTGACCCCGGCCTTGCCTTCGGCACCGGCGGTCACGAGACCACCAGCCTTTGCCTTGAAGCGCTGGACGAGCAGGTGCGCGGCGGCGAGCGGATGCTGGATATCGGCACCGGCAGCGGCATCCTTGCCATTGCCGCCCTCAAGCTGGGCGCTGCCAGCGCCGAGGGCGTGGACATCGACCCCGTGGCGGTGCGTACCGCCGGGGAGAATGCTGCGCTGAACGGCGTGCAGGATAAGCTGACTGTGCTGGTGGGCGATCTGTCCGATAAGGCCAGCGGTACCTATGATATCATCACTGCCAACATCGTGGCCAACGCCATCCTCAGCCTTGCCCCCGCCGTACCCGGCCTGATGGCCGAGGGCGCTACCTTTATTGCCAGCGGCATCATCGACAGCCGCAAGGACGAAGTGATCGCCGGGCTGGAAAAAGCCGGTCTGTCCGTCGTGGAAGTCAAGGAAAAGCGCGGCTGGGAGTGCATCGTCTGCAAAAAGGCCTGATATTCTGAAGAAGTAATTACTGCATAAGCCTTCCCCCCTTGGGGGGAAGGTGGCTGCGAACGCAGGGAGCAGACGAATGAGGGGTAAATTCCCACAAGTTATTGCTTGTCTGCGCCCTCATCAGTCACCTGCGGTGACAGCTTCCCCCGACCGGGGGAAGCCTTTTCCAAGGAAAACCATAGAAAGGGAGCGCACAGTATGCCGCACCGCTACTTTACCACCGAGATCTCTGACGGCACCGCCACCCTGCGGGGGGCGGACGCCCATCACCTTGCCCGGGTGATGCGGGCAAAGCCGGGGGATACCGTCATCCTTTGCGACGGCAACGCCGTAGAGTACACCGCCACCATCACCGGCTTTGGGGAGGACAGGGTAGACTTTGCCGTAGAGCCGGGCTACCCCAGCGCCGCCGAGCCCACCGTGGAGGTGACGTTGCTGGCGGGCTACCCCAAGCAGGACAAGCTGGAACAGATCATCAAGCACGGGGTCGAGCTGGGCGCGGCGCATATCGTGCCTTTCTTCAGCCGCTACTGCGTGGCTGCACCCAAAAAAGAGGAGCAGAAGAACGAGCGCTACAACCGCATTGCGCTGGAAGCCGCCAAGCAGTGCGGCCGGGGCGTTTTGCCGGACGTAGCCCTGCCGCTGCCGAACTTTGGGGCGGTGTGCCGCAGCTTTGACCAGTACGACCTTGTGCTGTTCTGCTACGAGTGCGGCGGCGCACCCCTGCGTCAGCTGCTGGCAGAGGCAAAGCCCGCTGACGGGCAGAAGCTGCGCCTTGCCATCGTGACCGGCGCCGAGGGCGGCTTTGCCGCCGAGGAGGCCGAAATGGCCGCCAAAGCCGGGGCAAAAACGGTGGGCCTTGGCCCCCGCATCCTCCGCTGCGAGACCGCCCCACTGGCGGTGCTCTCTGCCGTCATGATCCTGACGGGGAATTTGGAGTAAACATAAAAAAGGACGTATCTGCTTGACAAATACGCCCGGAATGATTATACTGAGAACAGAAAAGGTGCTGCCCGGCAACGGTCAGCTTCCATACCCTAGACAATCAGAAAAGATTGGCCGTTTGAGTCTGGACAACTGTGGCGGTCAATCTTTTTTGTTTTGCTTGCTCTCGATGTACTGTAACAAGCCTTCGCCCTCTCAGGCGCTCCCGCGCCAGCTCTCCCAAGGGGAGAGCCAAGCCGTAAGGTTCATTACTGAAGTGTTAGGTGCAATGAGGAAGTTTCCGGCAGTGCTCTTGCCTCTCCCTTTGGGAGAGGTGGCATCGCGCAGCGATGGCGGAGAGGGCGAGCCCGCTAAAGTAAAAAACACAACGTCAAAGAGGCTGCTGCACAGGGGTTTGTGCAGCAGCCTTTTATTGTTTATGTTATATTACGTTTTGCAAATGCTTTTAGCCGTTTTCCCCTGCATCCGGGTGGGCATCGGTGTCCAGCAGGGCTTGCTTTGTCTTGAGCAGATTCTGCGGGCTTACCGAGAAGCTGCGCAGACCGAGGTGCAGGTACTGCGCCGTGTTGGCGGGGTTGCCCACGGCAAGGCCGCAGATGGTCACGGGGACGTGGTGCGCACCCGCGGCATCCATCACCATGGTGATCAGCTTTTTCATGGCCGGGCTGGCGGGGCGGTAGTAGTGCTCTGCGCTGGCAAGCTCGCGGTCGGCGGCGTGGGTGTACTGGGTCAGGTCGTTGGTGCCGATGACCAGAAAATCGCAGCCGTGGGCTACAAAGTCCTCCACGGTCAGGCAGGCGGCGGGGATGCTCAGCATCACGCCGAACGGAGTGTTTTCGTTAAAGGGCACGCCCCGCTCCCGCAGGCTCTGACGGCAGTGCTCCACGATGCTCATGGCGGCGTCCCAGTCCTCTACATCGGTCACCATGGGGAACATCACCCGCAGCGGCCCGCGCGCGGCGGCGCGCAGCAACGCGCAGATCTGGGTCTGGAACTGCTGGGGCTGGCGCAGGCTGTTGCGGATGCCGCGCAGGCCGAGTTTAGAGGACTGCGGCCCCTGATTGGCATCGGCCACGGTGCGGTCGGAGCCAAAGTCGAAGGTGCGCACGGTCACCGGGCAGCCGTTTGCGGCTGCCAGACAAGAGCAGTAGAAGAAATACTGCTCCTGCTCGTCCAGAATGCGCCCGGGCAGCATCATGTAGCCGCTGCGCAGCAGCCCCACGCCCTTGGCACCGGACTGCATGGCGGTGTCGATATCCTCCGGGCCAAAGCAGTTGGCCAGCAGCTCAAAGGGTTCGCCGTCCCGCGTTTCGTCCGGCAGGCTGTGCAGCTGCTTCATCTCCGCGTCCTCGCGCTGGAGCTGGCAGATGCTGGCTTCTGCCTGCTGGCGGGCGACGGCGTCCGGGTCAAGGATGCAGTTGCCGTTGGTTGCGTCCAGAATGACGGTGCGACCGTCGCAGTCGTCCAGAAAATCCTTGCCCACCTGCACGATGCCCGGGATGTTCATTGCCCGGGCAATGATGGCGGCATGGCTCTGACCACTGCCCTCGGCGGTGATGACGCCCAAGATCATGCCGGAGGGCACGCTGAACAGGTCGGTGGGCATCAGCCGGTCGGCGGCAAGGATCACCGGATGATCCAGCGCCAGCCATACCCGGGGACGGTTGGTCAGGATATTGATCACCCGGCGGGTGGCGTCCAGAATATCCACGCTGCGCAGCTGCATATAGGGGTTATCCTTCATGTTGGCAAGCTGGTCGGCGTAGCGCTGCCCCACCTGATGCATCGCCGCCGAAGCGCTGATGCCCGCATTGATGCAAAAGCGCACCTCGTTCATCATGCCCTCGTCGTCCAGCATCATGCTCTGAAACAAAAAGATGGCCTGCTCGGTGGGGGCGGCGCGCTCTGCCATGGAGTCCAGTTCATTCTGCGCCGTGTGCACGGCGTTTGCCAGCAGCCGCAGCTCCCGCTCCGGGTTGAAAGGCCCGTGGCTGAAGGTCTCCACATGATGTTCCAGTCGGCTCACCTGTCCAAGCACCAACCCAGGGGAAGCGGATACGCCTTTATAAACTTTCATCTTCTGTCACCTCCGGCAAAGCCGATGCGGTCAAAGTGCGCCACACCAGCGCCTGTAAGAATGTATTGGGCAGCAAAGCGGCCAGCGCTGCCTGCCCGGCGGTGCTGCTGCCCGTAAACAGCGGGGTAAAGCTTTCCATACGCTCTTTGTCGCACGCCGCCAGAAACGCCTCGGCCAGCGTCCGGGTGGTGTAGAAGTGGGTGGGGTCTACCCCGGCGTCCTCGGCGGCGGCTTCCAACGGGGCAAGCTGGGCGTCCTTCATCCGTGCCAGCAGTAAAGCGGCATCGGCGGTCAGGGTGACCGGGTACTTCTCCCGCACCTCCTTCTGCACTGCGTCAAAGGCTGCGCGGAAGGCTTCGGCATCGGCGCTGCTGTCCGCGCCGCTGTCCACCGCGTAGGCGCAGCCCCGGATGCGGCCAAAGGCGCGCAGGGTGTCGTAATAGCCCAGCTCCATGTTGCGCTTTGCGGTGTCGGGGTCGAAGTGCAGGATATCGCCCAGCTCCCAGTAGCTGCGGATCATGGTGGTGGGCAGGCCGGTCAGGTTCGGACGGGTGATGCCCACGCCCTCAAGGTCCACACAGACCAGCTCCTCTGCGCCCATGGTCTTGGCAAGGCCGGTGGGCATGTTATCGCTGTACCCGCCGTCCAAAAACTTTACCCCGTCGATCTGCCGCGCCCGCAATGCGGGGAAGCAGGCCGCCGAAGCCATCAGATAGTCCCGCACCTGCCCGGCGGGGATATCCTCCAGCGTCAGCTCCCGGGGGCGCAGCCCGCGCTGCTCCACCGTCACGATGCCGAACCGGATGGGCGCTGCCCGCAGCGCATCCTCGTCCAGCACCCGCTCCACGATCTCTTCCAGCGGGGTCACGTCCATGCCGCCTTCCTTTACCACCCGGCGCAGAAACTGATGCAGGGCGGAAAGGTCGGCGTTTTCCTCCGGCAGTTCCATCACATCCCGGCTGCGGATGGTCAGCCACATATCCCGGGCGGTCTCGTACAGATCCAGCACGAACATTGCACCGTTCAGCCCGCCCACGCTGGTACCGGTAATGATCTGCGGGTGCCAGTCCAGCTCCATCAAAGCCCGCCAGACGCCTACCTGATAGCTGCCGCGCGCGCCGCCGCCTGCCAGCACCAGCGCCTTTTGCGTGGGTTCTCTGCGTTCCATATCAAGCCCTCCCGTGCACGTTCCCGGTATTTTCTAAAATTGTTATAATTATACCATACTTTCGGATAAAATTCTCCCGAATTTTCAGAGATCATGCCTTTTTCCTGTGAAAGTTTCGTGCTATACTAGCCGGAGATAAGTATAGAGACAGCCCGGAGGGGCGCACAACAGGAGGAAAATATGCACTGCAAACAATGGATCTTTGATATGGACGGTACCCTGACCGACAGCATGGTGGTGGTATGGGAGGGTGCCCCGGAGGCGCTGCTGGCGCGCTTTGGCCGCACCCCGAAGGCAGACCTGCACGAGACCCTGCTGACCATGGGCATGGAGGACGGCGCACAGTACCTCATCCGGGAATATGCACTGCCGCTGGACAGGAACGGCTATCTGGACGTGATGCGCGAGGTGATCGCCCAATTGTACGAGAAGGTGGAGCTGAAGCCCGGCGTGCGGGACACCCTTGCCCGGCTGCGGGCCGAGGGCGCGCGGATGTGCGTGTGCTCCAACACATGGAGCAGCCAGTGCCGCACCGTGCTGACCCGCCTTGGCATCGACGAATACTTTGATTTCTACATCGAGGCGCGGGGTGCTATGAGCAAGAGCAGCCCCGCCCCCTTTATGGAGGCGCTGCACCGCCTTGGCGGCACAAGCCCTGCCGGGTGCGCCGTGTGCGAGGACGCGCTCTACGCTGCCCAGACCGCCCACGACGCCGGTTTTTATCTGGTGGGCATTCAGGACACCACCAGCGCTGCCGATGCCCCCGCTTTGCGCCGGATATGCAATCAGTTTTTGCCGGACTGGACTGCGCTGGACTGGGCGCAGGTATAAACTGCCTGCTCCCGGATGGATAAACGCCTATCCTCTTGCATTTTGCGTGCTATAGGAGTATGATAATATAAATAATTACGTCTTTTTTACAAAGACATGCTTTGGTGAAGTGAAAAATCCCTCAAACCTTATCGTCAAAAGGAGATCCCTGTCATGACAAACCCGCTCGTCAGCATTATCGTGCCTGTGTATAATGCGCAGAATAGTGTTGCCCGCTGTCTGGAAAGTATTTGCGGCCAGACCTATCAGGAGCTGGAGATCATCGTGCTGAACGACGGCTCTACGGATGACAGCCTTGCCATTTGTGAGCAGTTCCGGGCAAAGGATCCACGCATCGTGGTGGTGGACAAGGAAAACGAGGGCGTTTCCTGCACGCGGAATGCCGGGCTTGTCCTTGCACACGGCGACTATATCCAGTTTGTGGACAGTGATGACGCACTGGATCCCGATTACACCCAGAACCTTGTGCAGGCTGCTTTGCAGCACAGTGCAGACCTTGTAATCGCCCCATACTGGATGGTGATTCCTCCAAATTCCACCAAGACGGGTTACTTCCTCGAGACACTGCAAACTTCGCTGGGCATCGAACCGGAAACGCCGAAAACTGAGGTGCGCAAATATAGCTTTCTGCCGGAGGGCATTTACAGCCGGGAGGACTACGCCCGCAGCCTGATGCAGCAGCCTGCATCCTTTTACTACGGTGTGCTGTGGAACAAGCTCTACCGCCGGAATATCATTGCAGAAAATCAGCTCGGCTTTGCCCCCGAGATACACTGGGCTGAGGATCTGATCTTCAATATGTGCTATCTGGAGTACGCGCAGGTGTTTGTGTCCATCTCCACCGCCGGGTATCATTATATCCAGAACCCCCAGAGTCTCTGCCATACCCAGATCGGTCTGCTCGACATTGTGGAGAACAAAACGCAAATCTTTCAGCTGTTCAAGGAGGTGTATACCCGCCTTGGACTGTACGATGAGATGGCGGCCAAGATCTACAAGTATCTGTTCGCTTTTTCGGAGAACAGTTCACCCTCAAACAGTCTGCAGGGTGCTTTGCTGGATGTTATGGCTCATTTGAGCGACACCGCCGACCAGTCCAAAACCTCCACCCAAAAGTCTCAGAAGAAACCCAAAAAGTCTCAGAGTAAGTCAAAAAAGTCTCAGCAGGAGCCCAAAAAGCCCCGGCGTAAGACAGAGTGAAGCGTTTTCCTTTGTGAATCCTAAAAAAGCCGCTGCACAGCGAATTTGCGTGCAGCGGCTTCTTCATTTTTTCTTTACCTCAATCGGGCGCAGAAAGCCTCCCGGACGGCGGCTTCCCGCCCGCGGGGAATGGGGATGCGCGCCCCGCTGCGCATCCGTACCTCGCCGGGGGACAGCAGCTGTACTGCTTCCAGATTGACTACATAGGAGCGGTGCGGCTGCACAAAGCGGCCATCCGCCAATAGCGGCTGTGCCACAGCAGAAAAGGGCACCCGCAGCGAGAGGGAGGCCACATCCTCTCCGGTGGTCAGGTGGAAGTGCACGATATGGTGGGTGCATTCCAGATATTCAATTTCGGCATAGGCCAGCGCCCGCACGCCGTCTGCGGTGGTCACGGTAAGGGTGGGGCCGTATTCCGGCTCCACCGCCCGCTTGAGCAGGGCAGAAACTTCCGGCTGGTGCACCGGCTGCAGCAGATACTGCATGGCGTCCACCCGGTAGGCGCTGTATGCGTGGGCCGGGGTGCGTGCCACAAAGGCCAGCGGCGCGCGGCGGCCCCGGCGGCGCAGCTCTGCCGCCGCCGCAAGCCCTTCGGGCCGGGCTACCGCCGCAAGCTCGATGAGGTACAGCTCGTACCGCAGCCCGGCGGCATCCTGCTGCAAAAGCGTCTCCGGGCTTTGCAGCTGCTCCACGATGCAGGCGTCCTCCCGCCGGGCAAAGAACTCCATGCACTGGTGCTCCAGCCTGCTGCGCAGCGCCCCGTCCGGGCTGCAGATCGCAATGTGAAAGATCATGGTTTGGTTTCCTTTGCGGAAAAATCATCTTAAATCAAGCAATTCCGGGCAGACTGCGGTCTGCCCGGAATTGCATTTTTACGGCAAGAGTCAGGACGGCAAGCGGCAGCTGACTTTTGTTCTTTTTAGCATTAGCAGCCGATGGCGGCGCACTTCTCGGCCAGCCATGCGCGCTCGTCCTCGGTCAGGCGGGGTGCCAGCTGCTCGAACACCTTGCGGTGGTAGTCGTTCAGCCATGCGACCTGCTCCTTGTCCAGCACGCCGGGCACGATGGGAGAGGTGGCAATGGGTACAAAGGTGAGGGGACGGAAGGCAAGGAAGGTGCCGTACTGGTTGTCGGCCTTGTGGTAGCACTCGATCTCGTTCTCGATGCGGATGCCCACCTCGCCGGCTTCATACACGCCGGGCTCGTCGGTAACGATCATGCCCGGGCGCATCAGGGTGGTGTTGCGCCCGTTCAAAGCGTGGGGGCCCTCATGGACGTTGCCCACAAAGCTGACGCTGTGGCCGGTGCCGCAGCGGTAGTTGATGAGGTGACGCCACAGCGGCTCGCGGGCGATGGTGTCCAGCATGTGGCAGTCGCAGTAATCCAGCCAGACGGCCTTGGCAATGTCGATGTGGCACTGCAAGGTCCAGGTATAGAACAGCCGCTCGTCCTCGGTCAGTTCGCCCAGCGGGTAGGTGCGGGTGATGTCGGTGGTGCCGTCCAGATAGGTAGCGCCGCTGTCCACCAGCAAAAAGCCCTTGCGCTGCAGAACGGCGTGATCCTCCGGGGTGGCGTGGTAGTGCATCATGGCTGCGTTGCCGCCGTAGGCTGCAATGGTGCCAAAGCTTTCCACAAGGAACTTGTCGTTTGCGCTGCGGTACTTGTGCAGGATCTCGTCCACGGTCAGCTCGGTCAGCTGTTCGCCGGAAGCCAGACGGTTTTCCAGCTCGATCTGGAACCGCACCATGGCAACGGCATCCCGCAGATGGCACTCGCGCAGGTGTGCCAGCTCCACCTCGTTCTTCACGCCCTTCATGGCCAGCAGGGGGTCGGCGGCGTCCTTCACGGTCAGGGCAGGGTTGTTTTCCAGCACCTGATACACGGCGTAGTTCACGGTAGCGCTCTCCGCCAGCACGGTCTGGGGCTCAGTCTCGGCGGCCATCCCGTCCAGAATGCTGTCGTAGTCGGCCAGCGTTACGCCGTTGGCTTCCAGCTCTGCCTTGGCCTCCGGGGTGACCCGCGCCTGATCGATGAACAGCACAGCGCGATCCGGGGTAACATAGCAGTAGGCCATGGCGTAGGGGGTGCACTCGATATCCATGGCGCGCAGGTTCAAAAGCCAAGCCAGATTATCCAGCTTGCCCACCAGCTGGGCGGTGCAGCCCTGCTCCTTCAGCTTTGCGCGCAGCTGCTCCAGCTTTTCCGCCGGGGAGAAGCCTGCGTACTCCTTGGGCAGGATCCATGCCGGGGTAGCCGGGCGGGCAGGACGGCCCTCCACCCACAGCTCGTCCTCCAAGAACAGGGTCTTGATGCTGCCGTGCTTGGGTTCCAGCTCCTTTTTCAGGTTGTTGACCAGTGCACAGTTGGCGGTCAGGCCGCACAGACCCAGCGTGCCGCCCTCGGGCAGCACCTTGCCGCAGTATTCCTCAGCGGTGGGCACGCCCGGCTCGCCCATGCGCATCAGCTGGATCTCGGTACCGGCGATCTCCTTTTCCGCCTGCACAAAGTACCGGCCGTCTGCCCAGACGGCGCTCTCGGTCATGGTGACTACAAAGTTGGAGTTCTCACCGTGGAAGCCGGAGAAGTAGGTCAGGGAGGTGTAGTGGTCGGGCAGATACTCGCTGGAATGCGGGTCGCCCACCGGGATCAGATAGACGTCCACGCCGTTTGCCTTCATAGCGGCACGCAGCGCGGTCAGACGCTCGGGAACTGTGTTCATACTCATAACAAAAGCCCTCTTTCTGTTATTTGCCGGAAAAACGTCCGGCGGCGATGGTTTGCTGCTGCTATTGTATCATTCTGCGGGGAAGAATGCAATGCGGGGACGATTTGGAATGGCCTCCGCTTGCGCTCTGGCCATGTTCAGCGGAAGAATTATTTTATATTTCGCGTTTGTCGCGCTCTGCGGAGCGCTCCAAACGCTATTTTCACGGGATGGGTCGTAACTGGAAACGGCAGCTGCTGCGCTTGCTCCCCCGGGGGGAGCTGTCGCGCAGCGACTGAGGG
>NZ_JBBMEO010000046.1:0-11041 GCF_040096515.1 Faecalibacterium tardum
GTAAATCTTCAGTTTTTTCCGGTGTAGCCCACTTCTGCAGGATAGTTCTCGGAGGTGACTTTTCTGACATTGTTACTCGATGGCATCCAATGGGCCGATAAAGCGGTAGAAAATCTGGATTTTCTGGACGTATTCGCCATCGACCTTTTCCGCTTTGGATACCAGAATCTTGTCAATCAGCTGATGCAGAATCTTATAGTTCAGTTCGGTGATGCCAGCGTACTTGCTGACTTCATCAATAAAATCCTGAATCTTGTCCAGCTGACCGTGTTCAGCACGGCCTTCCCGCTCGTACTGCTCAATCTTCTCGGTCAGTTCAGCCTGTTCTTTGTCGTAGCGATCTGCAAGCATTTGAAAACGTTTCTCCGGGAGAAGTCCCTTTGATACGTCCTCATAAAGTTTTGCATACAGGTCTTCGATTTCTGCGATTCGTGCTTTACACTGCTTCAAATCCCGTTTGTGCTGCGCCCGGTCAGAGGACACCCGGAGGTGCATCTGATTTGCAATCTTCTTCACAAGGGCTTCCCGATTGCTCACAGCGGCCTTTGCGTGTGCCTGAATGTCCGCAAGGACAGCTTCATGCAGAACACGGGCTTCCAAGTTGTGAGAGTCACAGGCTTTCGCACCATATTTCCGATAAGTGCTGCAACAATAAAAGGTCTGATCCAGAACACTGTTACGTTTGCGCCTGTGCTCAACCTTGACTAACATCGTTCTGCCGCAGTCTGCACAGCGGACGATGCCTTTGAAGATATTGTCGTAGTCGGTCTTATCGCACATAAAACTACTGGAACGGCTGTAAAGGATTCGCTGCACGTTCTCCCAACGGTCTTGTGGGATGATTGCTTCATGTGTATTCGGAACGATAGCACGTTCTTCAAAAGGAATATAACGCCGCTTTTGGGATTTCATGGACACAGTGGGCTTGGCTTCATAGATGATGTGTCCGGCGTAGACCGGGCTGTGCAGAACCTGACTGATATAGGCACTGTCCCAATCATACATCTTTTCATCATCAATAAAGCGGCCAAACATCTCTTTCTTGTAGTAACACGGCTTCAAGACTTTTTCATCGTGGAGCCGCTTGGCGATGCGGTGAAGCCCCAGCCCTTCCTCTGCCATTGAATAGATATACTCAACAACGGGGGCGGTGTTCGGGTCGATCACAAGGTGATTGTGGTCGGCAGGGTCTTTCTGGTAGCCAAACGGTGCGCCGCTGGAGATATACTTTCCGCTTTTCTTGCGTGTCCGAAGGGCACTCTTGATTTTTCGGGAAGTGTCTTTGGCGTACATTTCATTGATGATGTTTCGGAACGGGGCAATATCCATCTGAGATTGCTCGTTGGAATCATAACCATCGTTGATTGCAATATAGCGGACACCGTGTTCAGGAAAGAAGATTTCCATATACGTTCCGGTTTCGATGTGGTTGCGTCCAAGTCGGGACTGGTCTTTGGTAATGACTGTTGCCACCTTTCCTTCCCGGATATCATCCAGAAGTTCCTGAAAGGCAGGGCGGTCAGAGTTCGTACCGCTGTAACCATCATCAACATAGTACTGGCAATTCCCGAAACCGTTGCGTGTGGCATACTCCATAAGCATCGCCTTTTGAGTGCGGATGCTCAGGCTTTCGCTGTTTGAACCGTCATCTTTTGACAGTCGGCAGTATAAAGCAGTTACTTTTTTGTCCTTTTCCATGTGTACCTCCATAATGGAAAAGAGACCTCATCAATCACATTGTAGCGGATGCTGCGTGATGATGCAAGCCCTTTTCCGCAGTAAAACGTCCAATTAGCCAGCGGCGAGATACGATTCGGCAGTTTTACGAATTTCTTCTTCCGCAAGCCGCTGAAAAAGCGTATTCATCGGCACATTGCCGATATAATGGCGTTCCACGATCAGGCGCACGGACTTCGGACTTCTCGGCGCACGTTTGCGTGTGGTGGGCTTCTTCTCAGATTTTTCTTTGTTCAAGGGCAGACCTCCTCATTCATGTGGTGCAAATACGGAAAGGAATGGATGGATTCTATTCGTTTTTCTCTTTTTGTTTTATTACGTTGGTTAGGTGAAAGTTTTCTTTGATACAGTCTTAAAGGCTGCTATACTGCATAGGAAAAATATCTTTTGCAGATGCCATTAAGAATCTGCATCACAGAATCGTGATTTTGGCGGTTCTTGAATCGTGAAAAACGCAGAACTATTCAACATTTGGAATTTTCACAAAGATGTGATTGGGCGAAGAAAACTGCGTTCGTCTGCGCTCAATCAATCCCGCAGCGTCCAATTCCTTAAGCGCACTGGAAACACTGACAGTGCTGCGCCCTAGCTGCTCAGCCAAAGAGCAAATCGTAAAAATGACAAACACGAAACCACGTTCATCTATCCAGAGATTTTTCTGCGAGAGCGTGGCACGGTCGAGCAGCAGCACATAAGTCATTTTTGCAGTCTGGCTCAGGTCAAGTTCCAAAAGGAAGCGTGGGTATGGGAGAAACGGCGGCAGCAGAGTTTGCGTGGTAAGATATTCTGAAATGTTGATCACCTCCAGCTGAAGCAGAAATCAGGAACAAAGAGTATGTAACGAGAATTGGTGGGTTCCAATTCTCCAGTCGCAGAAAAGCACGAAACAAGTGCTCAACTGCGTTAATAAGTTAAGGTCTCCCATATTGATCCTCGACTTCCCTAGGAGTGGGGAATCGTCCGGCGGCGGGCTTGCACCGCACCATTGGCATTTCAGCCACCCCGTCTTCGTTATGACCGGGCTGCGAGTTACAGAAGTACCTTTTGTGAAGTGCCGGACGATTGAACTATTCTGTTTTCAAAGAACGGAGTTTTATAGAAAATCTTCGGAATTTAAGGCTTCCGAAAAATTGTCCCTCTACTTACGAGCCATCGAAAACGGCCAAAAAATAGCCTGAAAAAGAAATTTGTTGAAAAGTTTTTGGAAAATATAGTTGAGGTGGCTGTTTGATTAAAATAACATTGACCCATGGGGCGACCGATGGAGGACGGAACTTTGCAACAATGGCAGTGCCTAAAGTTGAAAGTGGTCTTGAAAAAGATGCCCTACACTTGGTAGGCATCGAGAACGCCTGTTTCGTAGCATTGGTGAGAAACTTGTAATTGAATTGTAATTCTTGAGACCGAATCTCCGGCTTTGAAAAAGTCCTCTCAATAGGTAGCCGACGAAAAAGACCAAAAGACAACCATCTTTTTGAGAATTAACAAAAAGGTCACAAATGACTAGCCTTCAAAGAAGCGTTTCTACTATTAACAGAAAAAGTGGCCTAAAATGGGGGGGTGTTGGAGAAAATTTCCACCTTAAAAATGCGCCTTTACTCACTAGCCAGCGAGAATAGCCAAAAGCCAACAAAAACGAATTATGTATTTCTGCCACTGATTGCAACAGCATATCGGTGACAGAAAGATCGTTTAGAGCGATTCTTCGCGGTTTGGGGGAGTGGAAGTCGTTTTGTGGTGGGACTTTTTCTGCTGAAACTGCTCCAGCTTTTTCAGCACCGATTCCTTTTCCGGGGTCTTGCCGCCCGGTGCGAAAAGCTGCTGCTTGTTCAGCACCATATCAATATACTTGCGGATATTTTTCAGGGCAGAGACATCCGGCTGCAAGGTTTTCAGTTTGGTACGCAGTTCTGCGCTGCCGGATTGCAGCGCAGAAAATTCGGCATCCAATGCCGAAAAATTCACCGCTGTGCTGCCGTTCAGCTTCATCAGGGTGCGGGCAGCTTTATTAAAGGTGTCAAGCTCCTCTTTGTGCTGGGCGGCATAAGCGTCCTTGGTCAGCTTGAAGTTCTTCTTGATAAAGGTGTCGTGGATAGGTTTCAGCTTGGCATGGACGGCGGCAGCATCCTTGATCTGGGCGATTGCCCGCATACGGTTTTCGTTCTGTTTCAACTGTCTGCGGAGAGGGGCGGTGGTCTGGTTCAAATTTGAGATAGCGGTGTCCAAATCCTCGATGGTGTTCAGGGAATGAGCTTTCAGGTAGTCCACCGCCTGCCGAATCTCCTCAAAGTCCCGGACAGTGCATTTCAGTTTTGCCTTGCCAGACCAATCGCTGCGCTGCTCGGCACGAAGATTGAAATAATCCACTAACAGGTCGGACAGCGTGGGTTCTTTCGCCTTTTCCAGAGCGTCCAGAAGAAGCTGCTTCTTTTCGTTCAGGTCTGCGATCCAGCGTTGCAGCCCACGGATTGCGCTGCGGATGGACTGCATCAGGCTGTTGGCTGCACGAATGTCCCGGTTCAGGTTTCCGAGAAAGGTTTCCACTCCACGCTTTTCCATCTGGTGTGCGGCGGGGCCGAGATGCACAGTCGGTATCTGCTGGATGCCCTGTCGCTCAAAGGAGCGCAGGTCAACACGTTCCGGGCGGCCAGCCGCTTCCAGATAGCGGTTGGTAACAACTTCCCAGCTGTGCCGCCAGACCTCGGCATACTTCTGGTCGTTCCAGTCCACGGTGTTTTCCTTGTGGCACTTCCAGTTGCCGGAAGCGAGCCGGATGCGCTCACCGTTCTCGTCAAGGTCGTACACCTTTCTGGCTTTCGGGAGCCACTTGCCGTGTTCATCCATTGCCCGGAGCGTCAGCAGAATGTGGGCGTGTGGGTTGCCATCTCCCTTGTCGTGGATGGCAAAATCGGCAATCATGCCCTTGGAAACAAACTGCTCCTGACAAAACTCTTTTATCATGGACAAATACTGCTCTTTCGGCACCTCCACCGGGAACGCCAGCACGATGCGCCGGGCAAGCTGGGAGTTCCACTGGTTCTCCACGGCTTCCACGGCGTTCCAGAGGGTTGCCCGGTCTGCATATCCGGGCGGCGCATGGGACGGCAGCATGATCTCAGCGTGGACAAGTTCTTTCTTCTTGTTGTAGAATTTCGTTTTCTGGTCGTACTCGCTGAACAGCCGTTCGCCGCTCTGGTAAGCGGCCCCGGCAACAGCGGACTGTCCTTGGCTGCGCTTGACGATGGTAATTTTGAAATGCGGACACGGAATAGGCATCACCCCCAAACAAAAAGACCGCCCAGCAAGATTGCTCTTGATGAACGGTCTGGAATCGTATTCGGTTGTGCTCGCCGCCTTAGAACGGAGTGCCATGCGCTTCGGTCTTAGGCGGCGAGCCGCAAAAGGATAGCTGCAAAGCAGCGCAAGGAAAATGCAGTTTTCCTTGGGATGGAATCGGGCTGGCGCACAAACGCCAGCTTCGATTTCATCGAGCCGTCTGCAAGACCGCAATTTCACCGGAACGGTGTATAATTGCGCCCTTTATTCTAAAGGGTTCGGAACGCTGCGGCTCTCGTGCAGGTCGTGAATCATCTTTGCAAGAGCCAGCGCAACTTCTGGTTGACGGAATGCAATTTTCAGCAGCTCCATCACCTGATCGTTGGTGAGATCTTCTGGTGCAATCAGAAAACTTTCCAGCATTCCGGCACGGGTACACAGACGATGCACACGGGCTTTTCGGGTCAACTCCGGTATCTGATGTTCCAGAATTTTCTCACGGTGCTTGTAGTAGCGAAGCTGCTGCTCCGCTTTGGCTTTCTCGCTGCGGAGGTAGGCAAGGTCAGTTTTGGGTTGAGTCATGGCATCACGCTCCTTTACAATATTAGTGGTATTCGACATTTTTATTGGTTCGTGGTACACTACACACAATCAATGTAGATAGAGGTGATTGCGTTGCTTGCGTTATATCTAAGTGTGCTTGATGATCGAAGCTTTGAAGAAGAGTTTACCGAGGTATACAATACATACAAACGGCTGGTTTACCATACCGCTTACAAAATCATGGATGATTCGTATTTGGCAGAGGACGTGCTACAAGAGGTGTTTTTGTACGTTGCAAAAAATTTTTCTAAAATTCATCGAGAAAACTGTCACGAACTCGCTGCCTATCTCGTTAGTTGTAGTAGAAGCCGTGCGTATGATCAGCTTCGCAAGCGGCGCGAAGAATCGCTGGAAGAAATCCCAGATATTGAGGATAATGCGCCAGTGCCAGATGATGCAATAATCAGTGTTGACAATATCGAGAGGTTGACAGAACTGATTGGACAAATGAAACCGAAATATCGTGACCCATTACGCCTTTTGGCAATGGGATATACAAATCGTGAGATTGCGAAATCGCTGGGATTAACGGACGAAGTGGTACGAACACGGCTCTTTCGAGGGAGAAAACTATTATGGAAGGAGTTGAGTAACCATGAGTGAGCAGACAAACATTTCATTTGAAGCGGCCTTGATGATTGCACTTCGTGCAGATGCACAAAAGGAACTGGATACACTGCCAACACCAGAACAACTTGAAGAACTTTACCCGGATACTTCTCAATGGGATGAACGAATGGCAGTGGCATTACGGAGGAAAAAACACCGTCCGATGTTGAAACGGGTGTTGGTTGCAGCCTTGACGCTGGTGGTGCTGACCCTTGGCGCACTTGCGGTCAGCGCAGACTTCCGCAAGGCAGTCTACACGATGATTCAAAAGTTTCTGCCCATTGAGATGCAGTTGACTTATCAGGTGGATGGCGAACCGCTGGAACGATTGCCGGATGGATACAGCGATCATTATGTGCCGGACGGCTTTGAAATGGACAATGCGCAGAAATTTGAACGAGCAGAAAACTTTTTACATGTTTACTCGTCAAAAGAAGCAGAAGAAAGCTACACTGTCCGTTGCTCAATTATCCAGCCGGGGCAGCAGTCCCTATTTGATAATGAGCATACAGTGTACGAAACCGTAAAGGTCGGAGAAGCAGATGGTGTACTTGGAACCAGTACGGATGAACATGGAAAGAATGTTTATACTCTAAGTTGGGAACATCGGGGGATTACACATACCGTTATGGAAAACATTCCATACGATGAGATTATGAAAATTGCAAAAGGCATCCGATAAGAAAGCCGGGCACTTGTGAGAGTTCACAAATGTCCGGTTTTCTTTTTGTCTGAACTTACAAAGATGGAAAATTTGAAAAAATTTCTCCTGAAAATTGAAACGAAGCGGATGCGAATTACGTTGATTATACAAAGGCTCTTGATAGGAGCGAAAAAACGGAGGTGTATGTCTATGTCGAAAAAGCGTTTGTTGTCCATTGTTATTTCAGCGGTGATTCTCTTGAGTTTTGCTTGCACCGCAATGGCCGTTGAAAAGTCTGAGCGGTATGTAGGCGATAGTACGGTCAACGGATCTATTTACCAAACATACTATCAAGTTGATGCCCAGACACGAACTGGAGTAAAGAAAATCAGCGTTTCAGGCGTTCTCTATGAAAAGGGAACAATTGGAACATGGCAAAAAGTAAGCAGCTGCTCAAACAGCAGCACGACCTCAACCTGCGTGGGGAGCGGTAACTTTAACACTAAGCCTGGAAAATCTTACAGGCTGGAGTATTCTGCAACCTTTAGCTATTCCGATGGGCGGAGTGAAACCATTACTGGAAGTACCAGTAGATAAGTGAAGCTTGTTATATATTTCAGCAAGTTAGAAAGGTGTGAGGTAATTATAAAGGCGAGATCAACGCACGTTATCCGATACCTAGCTATAGTCGCACTGTGCTTGCTTTTGGGCTTTATGCTTGGAAGAAAAAGCAAATATGAAAAACGAGATTATTTGAAACAATTCAAAATTGGAAAAGCAACATACTCTGAATCGTTGATATATGAGGCTTATGGCGGATTGCAAAATGATGGGATAATGTTAGCGGTATACTACGATGTGGATGCAACCAAGATTGTTCATCAACTCGATTCATGGGAGAAAATTAATGATTCCCCAACTATATCTTCTATATTAAAAAATGTGTCGTCATATTTTGGATTGGATTTTAAGATTCCTGAAATTGCAAGTGGAAATTTTTTTCTTTATGATAATAGTCAACATAAGGAACTATGCTCGGAAGCCGAAATGAATACATTGCTTTTACATTCTGAAGATGTGAATTTTAGTCTCGTTGTCTGGGACGATGAGAAGCACACAATTTATATAGTAGAGTACAGAATTTAAGGAGGTTCGTTATGAAGAGGTTCGTATCATTAGTTCTTTCGGTGTGTTTTTTGTTTTCGATAAATACTGTGTCTTATGCTGCTAATACAAGCAGCCGTAAAGCTAGCAATCCTGTTATTCAAAGCATGAATGATAAGTATCATGTTGATTTTTCGGGAATGTCGATAGATGAATTAAATAAGTTTATCGATAAGATGAAAGATGAAGATCAAACACGCGCATCTGGAAATTTGTTAAATAATACACAGCTTGCATGGTTGGCAGCTGCGCAAATTGCACGGGATAAGGGATATGAATGTGCGGCTCTTATGGTTGAATTCTCTGTATATAATATTGACTATTCTGAGAGTGTGACGGACTCTTCGACGCCATTGCTTGACAAGTTAAACACGACAACAGTTTTTAATAATTATAAAAACAAAGTACTTAATAGTGGCTTGAAAGATTTTAGCGGAGGAAGTTGGTCTTTTACAATTCAAAAGTCTGATAATGCAGATTTATTCTATGCATTGCATAGGGTAAGCACCTCTGGAACAGGCTTCATGATTGGTAATTCTATAATGTATTATTTGATTACCGTTCATGACACATTTGATTTTGCATATGACAACAACTATGACGACTTGTTTACTACTACAGTGAACAATTGGGCTTGGTTGTGCCAGCAGACGCATGTGTTGAATCCCATAGAGATAAATCTTAGCACGGCTATTGGATAAAAAATCAGTGGTATTTATTTTTTACGAAAGTAAAAGTTGAAACCTAAAATAAGGATGGCTCTAACGTATGAAAAATTTTACGGAGGCGTTTCCAATGCAGAGCAACTGATGTATAAGAAATCTTGTGTATACTCTAAAAGTAAAGAAGGAAAATTAAAATGGCTAGTGAAAAATATCTCGTAGAAATTTTTTGAAAGCAAGTGGGATTGTGGCTCTTTCTTCAATGGAGCTTAACTCTGGGCTGACTGCTTTTGCAGATAATCAAAGTGATGGAAGAAAATCTCATATCGAGAGATACCATAGATACGATTTTGATACAAAAGAAGAATCTATAGAGGAAATTATAGTTGAAACCAATTCCTTCACGGATGGAGAGACAACTGCAGGCTATTTTCCAAATGGAAAGATTTCGGATATTGATCTACCCGATCTGTATGCGATTATCGGAAGCAATGATATCACTGTTGTTGATAATCCAACAGCAACACCATATTGTAGCACGGTATGCCTACAGATAACGACCAATAATGGAGGGACAAATTATGGTTCTGGATTTATGATTGGGCCTAATGCACTTGCAACAGCAGCACATAATCTATATAGTATAAAGGAAAAAGCCTACGTTAAGTCGGTAAATGTCGCACCTGCTCGATCTGATAATAGTAAACCTTTTGGAAGCGAAAATGTATCGGCAAGTTCGATGATTGTTAGTGGTTCTTATCTTGCTGGAACAAGTTCAGAGGATTGGGCAATTATTACGCTCAAGAATAATTTAGGAACGAAAACGGGATGGCTTGGGTTACATTGGCAGTCTAGCAATTATTCATCATCACAGTTGGTGTATGCTTATGGCTATCCGAGCCAAATAAATGGTGCCGATGCGAGATATCGGATGTGTAAATCTTCTGGGTATATTAGAAGTCAGACTTCAAAATATCTCAAGGGCGATTGGGATTTGACAGGTGGCTTTAGTGGTGGTCCTCTTGTAGAATATATTTCTGGAGCTGGGTATGTAGCTATCGGAATCCATAAAGATGGAAGCACAATTGATGGTTCTTCATATCCGACTTCTTATACAGGGGCATTGAGAATAACACAATCGCTTTATACGCTGTTCCTTTCATACAGAGGTTGATAAAATGAAATGCAAACGGAAGATTATGGTTGGCATAGCATTTGTGGCAGTGGCTCTCTGCATTCTATTTCAATTGAATACATCCGGAAGAAAAAAATCGGAACTTATAGTTGAAGAAGTTGACCTGAAGAACAATTGTATTTATGCGACTGCAAAAAATCAATTATATGATACGGATGACAATTATATAATTTATGGCGCATCAAACTACTTGAAAGGAAATCTTCAGTTGTCGTATCTTAAAGAAGGCGAAAGCATTCTTGTGATATCAAACGGTAAGGTGTTGCTATCAGATCCGTATCAATTTGATAAAATATACAGTATTCAACTGTTGCAATAGCGTTTCATTTTCTCAATAAATAATATAGGCTATTTACAGCTGTCTCCTCTGTTAAGTGGTGGTGCAGTGCTTATTCTCAATAACGATGCGATTGATGAAAATGATAGACCTTTTAGGAATTTAGAATTTTCTCAATAATCAAGCCACCCAAATGGCAAACTTGAAATCATCGAGAGATACATAAGATATAGGGTTGAATCGACTTTCGTGTCGAAAAAAACAAGTGCTAGAAATAGCAAAATCCATTGAATTTTAGAACGACATTTATAAGAAACCAGTAGATTTGCCTGATGTTTGTGATTTCTTTGACCGTTGGGCCATTGATTTTGCACTACTATGAGCAAAGGAAAAACTTAAAATAAGCCAACAACCCGCCATTTGCAGCGACTGCAAGTAGCGGGTTGTTTGGCCTATTTAGAGGTTAGTCTTTCAGTTTGCCATGGTCACAACCGAGCGTGAGGTAGTGCTCTATCTCCCCGCTCAGCACCATCCGTGCGTACTCCAGCGGATTGTTGTATAGCAGCCAATCAAGTTCAGCTCGCTGTGCCGGGGTATTGCCGTACTCGTCCTCAATGGCGATACAATCAATGGAAAGGGTTGTGCCATCTTCAAATCGGGTTTCCACCCGGTTGGTGTCCATGTTGTAGCGGCAGGAAAGCGCTTTTTGAGAGTGATTAAGGTCGAAATTCTGATTTCGTTTCATTTGAATAGCTCCTTTAATGATTTTGAAATTTGATTTTCAACGAGATGAGGTCTCTTTTTTCTTTCTCTTGAGTCACCCAACCGCACTATCCTGCATCTTTGGGGTTAAAAGGGGCTGCTCGCCCCTTTTA
>NZ_JBBMEO010000047.1:0-10437 GCF_040096515.1 Faecalibacterium tardum
GCTCCCTCCCAGAGGGAGCTGGCAAAACCGTCAGGTTTTGACTGAGGGAGTTAAGTTTTTCTTCTTAAACGTTTCATTTTGTATTTTTTTCGCACTGCGGTACAAAGTTTCAAGAACTTTTTTGATTTTTCACAGAAATGTAATGACTTTTTTCGTAAAATCGGGTATACTGTATCTTGCAGGGACAGTGGGGCCGCAACCACTTCCCCGCACATGATTCCTCCTCACACCAAAGCAATACCCCAAACAAGAAACCCCTCCGGTGTACCGCAAGCGCCGGAGGGGTTTCTTGTTGTTTCGTTATTTAAACGGTGCGCAGCTTTGCCGCAAACACCGTCAACACCACTTTTGGGTTTACCTGTGCGCCCAGCCGCTGCAAGGCGGCATCTGCCAGACGCACCGCCTGCCGCGCCTGTGTGCCCTGCACCGGGGCGCGGGGGCTGCTGCGCAGACCTGCCGCTGCCACAGCGCGGAAATCGGTCAGCAGGGCGGCGGCGGCAGCTTTATCCTTTTCGTAGGCGGCAAGCAGCACGGCGGCGGTGTAGCTATCCCGGGCGGCAGCGGCGCGGGCAAGCTCCAGCGCCTTTTCCACCTGTGCGGCGCGGGCTTCGTCCCGGGCGACCGCCAGCACCGTGCCGATATGACCATCGAACAGCTCACTGTACAGTGCGGCTGTTTTTTTGTCCACCCCCTGCGCCGCGCAGTAGCGGGTGCAGTCGGCGGGGGACACCGGTGCCACCGCAAAGCTGACGCAGCGGCTGCGGATGGTGGGCAGCACGCTGGCCAGCGAATCCGCCGTGAGCAGAAACAGCACCCCCTCCGGCGGCTCTTCCATGACCTTGAGCAGGGCGTTGGCGGATTCCTCGTTCATGCGCTCCACATGATACAAAAGCACCGCGCGACCCTCGGCGGAAAGGCTGGTGTTAAAAATTTCGCTGCGCATGGCAGTGACCTGACCCACCAGATATTTCCCGCCGCTGCCCATACCGGACACCGAGATGGCCTCCCGCACGATGCCGGTCTCCACCGTGCCGCTGTCGCGCTTACCGGCTTTTGCCACGGCGCGGCAGCACTCGCCCCGCAGCAGCGCTTCGGCAGCGGCACCGCCGGCGGGGTAGAGGTAGTCGGCGGCGATGCAGCGGGCGGCAAAGCCGGTGCCAAGACCGGCTTCGCCCACCAGCAGCACGCTATGGGTCAGCCGGCGGGTGGCCAGCATCTGCTGCACGCTGGTTTTCAGTTCTGCGTTGCCTTCCATGCGGTCCAGCATCATGATGGGAGTACTCCTTTTGTGAGACGTAAGACGATTTAAAATGGCTTCCGCTATCGGGTTGCGCCCTCTCAGTCAAAGCCTGTCGGCTTTGCCAGCTCTCCCAAAGGGAGAGCCAAGAGCACTGCCAGAAACTTCCTCGTTATACCTAATACTTTAGTGATGAGCTTCATGGCTTGGCTCCCCCTTCGGGGGAGCTGGCGCGGGAGCGCCTGAGAGGGCTCTTATCTCCTGTTCTTCCTCTTCCACTGCTCCCGGCGCACCCATGCGCGGAGGGAGCGGTAGGCCATGGGGGCAAAAAAGAGCCAGACGTTGAGCATGGACAACAGGTAGTCCAGCTTGCCGGGCAGGGATGCGCCCAGAAAACTGAACACCCACAGCACTGCCGCGAAAACGCCGAAGTATTTCACCCTGATGGGGATGATGAAGAAGAGCAGCAGCTGCACCTCCGGGTAGAGCATGGCAAAAGCCAGCAGCAGTGAGAGAGACAAGCAGTAGGTGCTGGCGGTCACGCCGGTGAGCAGACAGCCCAGCACCGTGCCCAGCACGCCGGACAGCAGATACACCGTGTAGCGGAAATCCCCCCACTCCCGTTCCAGTGCGGTGCCGATGAACCATGTGAAGTAGATGCCCAGCACCACGCTGAGGATGCTGCCGCCGGAAAAGGGGATGAATATAAAGCTGATCACCCGCCAGACCTGCCCTTGCAGCAGAAGGAACCGGTTCAGCCCCAGCCAGCCCGTGATGGTGCGGTCAACAAACAGCTCGATGGCCAACACTAAGATCTGCCCCGCCACCAAAATATTGGTCAGGTTCGGGATGCCATAGCGGCCATACTTGCGCTCCAGCCTGTTCAGCCAGTTGTTCATGTGTTTCGCCTCCGTTGCGGGATGCCCCGCCAGTTTCATGTTACCCCTATTTTACCATGACAGGCCCCCGCATTCAAGAAAATCCACGCGGAAGGCGGTGAAACTGCACTTTCTTTCCCGGCAGACAGGCTGCACGCGCAGTTTTTTCACACCACAGCCGCCGGGATGTGGAAAAGGCGGGAAAAGCACAGCATTCATGCGGGTTTCAAGTCCCAAAACGACAACCGAAAATTGTATGGATTATCCGGTCTGGAATGAACTTTTCACTTTTTCCACCGGGTTTTCCACCGTTTTTGTGAAAAAGAAGCGCAGTTTCCAACGATGTTTTCCACCTTTTCCACATAGTTTTCCACATCCAATGGAGGAAAACCCTATACAAGCCGTAATGGATGCCGCCGCATTCTGGAAATTTGTGGGCAAAAATGTGGGCAATCTGCCTTTTATAAAAAAGAAAGTCGAAGGTTTTTCTTTTGTTTTTACAGTTTACTCCGGCTTACGGGTTTGCTTTTCTCCAATCTGGAATTTTGCCCCGGGCAGTTTTCCACAAACCGCCGGGGAGAAAAACCCGGTGTGGAAAACGAACACAAACTGTGGTTTTCCACACTGGAAAAGAGCGGGACTGCTGCACACTGCTTTGTGCGCCGCAGCCCGGGGAAACAACGATTTTAAATGCGCTCCGCTTTGCTCTGCGCATCCATAGCGGAAAGGATATTTTATAATTTGCAGAGCGGGAAAATCTGCGGATTTTCCCGCTCTGCTTTTTCACGGGTTGGGTCGTGACCGGAAGCTTAACCGCTATGCCAAAGGCGTCCCCTTGGGGGAGCTGGCATCGCGCAGCGATGACTGAGAGGGTTCATCCCATAAAAAATGCCGGGCGGTCCGCAGACCGTCCGGCATTGCTTTATTCTTTACATCATATTGCGGAACACCAGCTGTGCGATCTGGAAATAGAGGATCAGGCTGCAGGCGTCCACAATGGTGGTGATGAAGGGGGTAGCCATAATGGCGGGGTCGGCACCCAGCTTTTTGGCGGCAAGCGGCAGCATACCGCCCACCAGCTTTGCCAGAATGACACTGAAGAACAGCGACACGCTGACCACGATGGCGTAGCCCATCACGTTGGCGTACTGACCGGGGAAGAGGAAGGTGTACATCAGGTAGATGCGCAGGCCATTCACGATGCCCAGCACTGCGCCCACGATAGCAGACACCCGCAGCTCCTTGGCCAGCACCCGCATAAAGTCGGCAGGCTCTACCTCGCCCAGTGCCAGACCGCGCACCATCAGAGTGCTGATCTGGTTGCCGCAGTTACCGGCGGTATCCATCAGCATGGGCATGAAGGAGACCAGCAGCGGCAGGCTGACAAAGGCTTCCTCGTAGTGGGTGGTGACCATGCCGGTAAAGGTAGCGGACAGCATCAAAATCAGCAGCCACGGGATGCGCTGCTTGGCGTGGGTCCACACGCTGGTGCCAAAGTAGGTAGTGGCGTCGTCATCCGGGAGAATGGCGGCCATCTTCTGCATATCCTCGGTGCTCTCGTCGGTCAGAACGTCAATGGCATCATCGATGGTGATGATACCCACAAACATCCCCTCGTTGTCCAGAACGGGCATGGCGGTAAAGTCGTAGCGCTGCATCTCACGGGCCACGAACTCCTGATCGTCGGTGACCTTCACGGTGACCAGATTGTCGTCCATGATCTCCGTGATGGGGGTCTTGGGGTCTGCCAGCAGCAGATTGCGGGCCGAGACAACGCCCTGCAGCCGGTTGCTCTCCACCACATAGCAGGTGTAGACGGTCTCGGCGTTCTCGCCCTGCTTGCGGATGGCGGCAAAAGCCTGTTCCACCGTCATATCCATGCGCAGACGCACATATTCCGGGGTCATCAGGCTGCCGGCAGAGCTTTCCGGGTAATTCAGCAGCTTGTTCAGGCTCTCGCGGGTCTCCCGGGAGGATTTTTCCAGCACCCGCTTGACCACGCCTGCGGGCATATCCTCCAGCAGGTCGGCGGCATCGTCCAGGCTCATCTCCTCGATGGCGCTCACCAGCTCCACGTCCGAGAAAGCGTTCACCAGATCGTCCCGGGCTTCGTCAGACATATAGGCAAAGGCTTCGGTGGCAACTTCCTTTTTCAGCAGACGGAACACCACCAGACGGTTGTTCTCGTCCAGCTCTTCCAGCAGCTCGGCAAGGTCGGCGGGCTGCTCTTCTTCAGTCACCTCGCGCAGCTTGACGTACTGCTTTTTGATCAGCAGCTTCAGCAGACGGCTCTTGGTCAGCATCTCGGGGTTTGCCTTGACCTCTTCGTCATTGGCTTCCTCCCGCTCTGCCTCCCGCATATCCTGCTTCAGATCCTCGGTGGCTTCCTCGTTCAGATCCTCCGCCAGCTTCTGACGCACCTCGGCGGGGATATCGGCGGGCAGCTCCTGCACCGGCAGGTTCTGTTCCGTGTTGGTTTCCAGCTTCTTTTCTTCCATATCCATGGGCTACCTCCTCTGGGTACTATACGGCACGGAGGGCTTTCTCCGCGCCGGAGGATGCAGCAGGTCGGGAAACAAAAAACGCGCCGCCCGGTGCCGGAATGCCGCAAATGCAGCCATTTCCGCGCACGCAAAGCCGCGCCTTTCCTATGCCGGGGGCTTTTTAAGCCGCCGGGGGCAAAAAGGCGAACGCAGTACTTTTTGTTGTCCGATCTACCGCATCGGTGGAGCTACTTCGACTATGATCAGGGTCCATTGTCCTGCGTTCACCTCCCAGTTTTCGTAAATTCCGCAGCACCCGCGCCGGGCACTGCACTGGCTATATCCTTTTTTATTATAGCGCCGCAAAAAAATGGGGTCAACCCTAAAGCGAGGTTTTGCAAAGATTTTTACGGCGTCTTACAGAAACAAAACACCCTTCTCCGTGTTGCGGCGCACAGAGAAGGGTGTTTTGCTTGGATATTGCCTTGGTGTGAGGAGGAATCATGTTACTTGGGAAGTGGTTGCGGCCCCGCTTCCCATGGCAAAAGTATAACAGCTTTCACCATTCATTTCGTTAAGAAGCTATGAAGAAACTGTAAAAAGGAAGCGGAAAATTCTGGAAGATTTTGTGATAAAAAATTTTCTTGACAATATTTGTTTTATCCTATATTATAATCGTAGGATGTCATTGACCGGAAAGGATGCTGAAAATGTCTGCTTTTGAAGTAAATTTTTATTATAAAGCAGACGGCAGCTGCCCGGTTCGTGATTTTCTGGATACGCTGGATGACAAAATGCTGGCAAAGCTTTTGGGCACGATCTCCCTATTGGAAACCAATGGCACACAACTGCGAGAGCCTTATTCCAAATCATTGGGAGATGGCATTTTTGAATTGCGTGCCAAGCAAAGCAGCAACATTACACGCATTTTATATTTCTTCGTGGTAGGGCATCAGATCATCCTGACAAACGGCTTTGTCAAAAAGACGCAAAAAACACCGCCGGAGGAAATTGCACTGGCGCAAAAGTATCGTGCGGACTATTTTTATCGAAAGGAGAGTTCCTCATGAGTGATTTTCGGAATTATTTGAATGAACAATTACAGCGGCCTTCTTTTAAGGCCGAATGGGATGCTCTTCAGCCGGAGCTTACCATTGCGCAAGCTATGATCGATGCCCGGAAGGAAAGCGGTCTGACCCAGAAACAGCTTTCGGAGCGCACCGGCATTGCACAGGCCGATATCAGCAAGTTGGAACGGGGAAATGCAAACCCTTCTCTGCGCACCTTGCAGCGCCTTGCGGCTGGTATGGGAATGAATGTCAAAATTGAATTTGTGACAAACAAATAACTTTTATTTCGTCAATATATAAGCCCGGAGCGTCTGCGGACGCTCCGGGCTTATAGTTTCATTTACACAAAAATACGCCCCGGTCACCGGAGGGTGAACGGGGCGCTAAAAACTGATGCAGTTTTTTCACTGAGGCAAGATCCCTGCAAAGCAGGTCTTATGCCGCAGGCGGAGCAAGGTATCTGCACGCAGACCTTATGCTCCTGACACACGCGGGGTGTGCTCTCAAGGGCCCTCGCGGGCGCTTTGGTATCTCAAGCCCCTGCGCAAAAGGAGGGGAATGAAATCAGGTTTTTCGACCGTTCTGTCAGGTACAGGGCAAAACGTTCAGCCTGTTCTGTGCACGGCAAAGGCAAATTCCACAGTTCCGCACCGCTGCATTGCGCAGTAACCGCCGATGCGGGGCTGCCGCTCTTCACACGGGAAAGAGCAGGGGCCGCTGGTTCATTTGATGTCTCTGCCGCTGCTTAAAAACAGCTTACTTGTACAGCTCGACCAGACGGGTCAGGTGCTCGTAGCGGTCGTTTGCAACCTCCTGGTTGCGAGCGAACAGCTCCTTAGCACGCTCGGGGAAGGCGCGGGTCAGACGGCTGTAACGGGTCTCGTTTGCCAGCAGAGCCTGATACTTCTCGTTGTCCACAGCCTTGGAGGTCAGGGTGAAGGGGTTCTTGCCCTGTGCCTTGTTGGCGGGGTTGAAGGTGAACAGGTTCCAGTAGCCAGCCTCGACTGCCTTCTTCATCTCGTTCTGGCAGTTGGTCATGCCGCCCTTAACACCGTGCAGCTCGCAGGGAGCGTAGCCGATGATCAGAGAGGGGCCGGGGTAAGCCTCAGCCTCGGCAATAGCCTTGACAGCCTGGTTCATGTTAGCGCCCAGAGCGATCTGAGCAACATAGATGTAACCGTAGGTCATTGCGATCTCGGACAGGCTCTTCTTGCTGATCTCCTTACCTGCAGCAGCGAACTGGCAGACCTCGCCGATGTTGGAGGCCTTGGAAGCCTGTCCACCGGTGTTGGAGTACATCTCAGTATCGAAGACCATCACGTTGACATCCTCGCCGGAAGCCAGAACGTGATCCAGACCGCCGAAGCCGATGTCGTATGCCCAGCCGTCGCCGCCGAAGATCCAGACGGACTTCTTGGCGATGTACTGCTTGCTCTTCAGGATCTCTGCAGACTTCTCGCAGCCGGCAGCAGCAGCCTTCTCCAGCTCAGCGATCAGGGCCTTTGCGGGCTCGTCGTTGGCCTTGGTGTTGTTCTTGGTTGCGATGAACTTCTCGTAAGCAGCCTTCAGCTCAGCAGAAGCCTTGTCGGAACCAGCAACCTCTGCGATCTCCTTGATCAGGTTCTCGCGGATGGTCTTCTGGCCGATGTACAGGCCCAGACCATGCTCTGCGTTATCCTCGAACAGGGAGTTGCACCATGCAGGACCATGGCCGCTGTCCTTGTTGACGGTGTACGGAGAGATGGAAGCGGTGCCGCCCCAGATAGAGGAGCAGCCGGTAGCGTTGGAGATGTACATCTTCTCGCCGAACAGCTGAGTGATCAGGCGAGCGTAAGAGGTCTCGGCACAGCCTGCGCAGGAGCCAGAGAACTCCAGCAGGGGCTGGTTGAACTGAGAGCCCATAACGGTGTCATCGGCCATCTTGGTAGCCTTCTTGGAGATGTTGGCCACGCAGTAGTCAAAGACTGCCTGCTGATCGGCCTGGCTGTCCTGAGGAACCATGGTGATAGCCTTGGTGGGGCAGACGGTGACGCACTCGCCGCAGCCCATGCAGTCCAGCGGAGAAACAGCCATAACAAACTTGTACTCGGGGGTCAGCTTGTTATCGCGGCTCTTGGTCTGGGCAGGAGCAGCTGCCAGCTCGTCAGCGGTCAGCAGGAAGGGACGGATGGTTGCATGAGAGCACACGAATGCACACTGGTTGCAGCCAACGCACTTTGCAGCATCCCACTCGGGGACGTTGACAGCGGTGCCGCGCTTCTCGTATGCAGAAGCGCCCTGCTCCCACTCGCCGTTTGCATTTGCCACGAAGGAGGAAACAGGCAGGCTGTCGCCGTCCATACGGGCAATGGGCTCCATGACGTCGCGGATCTGCTTGACCAGTGCCGGACGGCCAGCCAGAGCCTTGGGTGCGGGATCAGCCTCGGGGTTGGACCAGGATGCGGGCACGTCTACCTTGTGGATAGCGTCAACGCCTGCGTCAATGGCCTTCCAGTTCATCTCAACGACGTCCTGGCCCTTCTTGCCGTAGCTCTTCTGAGCGGCCTGCTTCATGAAGTTGACGGCGTCATCGATAGGCATGACGTCAGCCAGCTTGAAGAATGCAGCCTGCAGGATGGTGTTGGTGCGCTTGCCCATGCCGATCTCGATAGCCTTATCGATAGCATTGATGGTATACAGCTGGATGTTGTTGTCAGCGATATACTTCTTTGCCTCGGCGTTCAGGTGCTGGCCCAGCTCCTCATCGGACCACTGGCAGTTGATCATGAACACGCCGCCGGGCTTAACATCCTGGACCATCTTCATGCCCATGTGGATGTAAGCGGGGTTGTGGCAGGCCACGAAGTCAGCCTGGTTGATGTAGTAGGGGCTGCGGATGGGCTTGTCGCCGAAACGCAGGTGGCTGATGGTCACGCCGCCGGTCTTCTTGGAGTCATACTGGAAGTATGCCTGAACATACTTGTCGGTATGGTCGCCAATGATCTTGACGGAGTTCTTGTTTGCGCCGACGGTGCCGTCGCCGCCCAGACCCCAGAACTTGCACTCCTTGGTGCCAGCAGCTGCAGTGATGGGAGCGGGCTTGACCTCGGGCAGGGACAGGAAGGTGACGTCATCGGTGATACCCAGAGTGAAACGCTCCTTCGGCTGATCCTTCTCCAGCTCCTTGTACAGAGCGAAGATGGAGGACGGGGGAGTGTCCTTGCTGCCCAGACCGTAGCGGCCGCCGGTCAGAACGATATCGTTCAGGCCAGCCTCACGCAGGGTAGCGGCAACATCCAGGTACAGGGGCTCGCCCAGAGAGCCGGGCTCCTTGGTGCGGTCCAGCACAGCCACCTTCTTGGCGGTCTTGGGCAGGACCTTCAGCAGAGCGGAGGACACCCAGGGACGGTACAGGCGGACCTTGATGATACCGACCTTCTCGCCCTTGGCGTTCAGGTAGTCGATGACCTCGTCAGCAACGTCGCAGATGGAGCCCATAGCCACGATCACACGGTCAGCATCGGCTGCGCCGTAGTAGTTGAACAGATCGTAGTTGGTGCCCAGCTTTGCGTTGATCTTAGCCATGTACTTCTCAACAACAGCCGGCAGAGCGTTGTAAACGCTGTTGCAGGCCTCGCGGTGCTGGAAGAACACGTCGCCGTTCTCGTGGGAACCGCGCATCTTGGGGCTTTCGGGGTTCAGAGCCTTCTTGCGGAACTCCTCAACAGCCTCCATGTTGCACATTTCCTTCAGATCAGCGTAGTCCCACTTCTCGATCTTCTGGTACTCGTGAGAGGTACGGAAGCCATCGAAGAAGTTCAGGAAGGGAACCTTGCCCTCAATGGCGCACAGATGTGCGACAGGGGACAGATCCATAACTTCCTGCACGCTGCTCTCGACCAGCATTGCAAAGCCGGTCTGGCGGCAAGCCATAACGTCGCTGTGATCACCAAAGATGTTCAGGGACTGGGTAGCAACGGTACGTGCAGAAACATCGAACACGCAGGGCAGCTGCTCAGCAGCGATCTTGTACATATTGGGGATCATCAGCAGCAGGCCCTGAGAAGCGGTGAAGGTGGTGGTAACAGCACCTGCACCCAGAGAGCCGTGGACAGCACCAGCGGCGCCGGCCTCGGACTCCATCTCAACGACCTTGACCTGGTTGCCGAAGATGTTCTTCTGGCCGGCTGCAGACCACTGGTCCACAGAGTCAGCCATCGGAGAAGACGGGGTAATGGGGTAGATGGCAGCCACGTCCGTGTAGGCATACGCTACATGGGCGGCAGCGGTATTGCCATCCATAGTTTGCTTTGCTCTAGGCATTTTTCTTCCTCCATTATTCAGAATTTGGTACCTTTTGCGCGGGGCAATATGCCCGCTGGGACCGGAGAACCCCATAAAAGGCACTATTGCTTGTATACTATAATAGCAGATTCCGGCAATAAAGTAAACGCAAACCGCCCGACAAACGCACCAAAAATTAAGAAATTTTTTAGCGGTTTTGTACTTTCTTTAGTGCGCTAAAGCAAGCAGTGATGCTGATTTTCGGTTTTTGCCCGCCGTCGCTTCCAGAAATTGTGATTTTTTTCGCAAGAGGGAACTCCCTCAGTCAAAACCTGCCGGTTTTGACAGCTCCCTCTGAGATGGAGCCTCTGGCGTAACCGGAAGGTTTGCGGTTTGGATGGAAAGTTTTTGCCTGCCGTCAGCGTGCAAGGACGCTCCGCTGGGCCAGAGGCAGGGAGGGGTGTTCCGACTCCCCCCTCCCTACCTCTGGACTCCACCCACCCCGC
>NZ_JBBMEO010000048.1:0-9024 GCF_040096515.1 Faecalibacterium tardum
TGTGCCGAAGATAGTTAGCTGGAAACGGCTTGTGAAAATAGGTAGTCGCCGACTTAACTGAAAGCTCTGAGATGAAAATCTCAGGGCTTTTTTGTTGCATTTCGGGGCAGAAAATAGTATCATAAAAGGCAGAACTTTATACTTTCTACAGATTTTCCTGTTACACTGGATGCATAAAAGGAAAGGAGAGTCTATATGGACAAATTAACGAAAAAAGGGCTGGACGGTACCCAGCTCAAGACCATCGCACTGGTGCTGATGGTGCTGGACCACATTCATTATTTCTTCGAATTCACCGGCTGCATCCCGACGGTGTTCAGTATGCTGGGGCGGCTCAGTGCGCCGCTGTTTCTGTTCTGCACGGTGGAGGGCTTTGCCCACACCCATGACCGCAAGCGGTATTTTATCCGCATCTGGGCTATTGGCACGGCCATGGCGGCGCTGGAATTCTTTATGATCTACGCCAAAGCATTCCGGCGCGGGGATGGCTTCTACCCGCTGAACGCCATTTTTCAGGATCTGATGCTGCTGTGCATCGTCTGGCAGGGCATCGACTGGCTGCGGGAGAAAAAATTCGCAAAGGGCATTGCTGCCATTGCTGCCGTCTTGTGCTGGCCGTATGTGGTGATCGTGTTTCTGCTGCTCTTCCCGCAGGTGCAGGAGATGCCCATTGCTTCAACGATCGTGGCCTTTGTTATCACCAGCCCGCTGCCCATGTGGACAGCCATCACGGACGGCAGTTGGAGCTTTTTGCTGGGCGGCGTGCTGCTGTATGCCCTGCGGGGGCGGCGCAAAGTGCAGCTGACGGTATGGGCACTGGTGATTTTCCTGTGTGACTTTGCGCTGACCTTTGGGATGGCTTGCCGACAGGAGGGTTTTGTCTGGACGCAGATGTTCACCGACAACTACGAGTGGTTCGGGGTGGCGGCGGTGCTGCTGATGCTGCTGTACAACGGGCAGCGGGGCAAGGGCCACAAGCAGTTGTTCTACTGGTTCTACCCCGCCCATGTGTATCTGCTGTATGGGGCTTCCTGCCTGCTTTATAACGTGTTGAGGTGATCTTGTGGCAAACATTCTGGCAGTGGATGACAATCTGGAGCTCTGCAAGCTGATCCGCACCACTTTGGAGCGGGACGGCCACCGGGTAGAAACGCGGCAGGCGGGCAGAGATCTGACCGAGGCGCTCTGCCGCTGGGCAGACTGCATCCTGCTGGACGTGATGATGCCCGGGGAGGACGGCTTTGCGGTCTGTCGGCGCATCCGCAGCCTGACTGAAGCACCCATCCTGTTTCTGAGTGCCCGCACTGATGAGGCCGCTGTGCTGGAGGGACTGGGCATCGGAGCAGACGACTTTTTGTCCAAGCCCTTCCGGGTGGCAGAGCTGCGGGCGCGGGTGGCGGCACATCTGCGGCGGCAGAGCCGCACCCCGGCGCACCGGATGGTGCGCAGCGGCGTGGCCTTTGACCTGACCGCCCGGAGCGCGGCGGTGGAGGGGAAGGTGCTGCCGCTGACCCGCTCGGAGTATGCCATCTGCGAGTATCTGGCGTTGCACGCAGGGCAGACCTTTACCAAGGAGCAAATTTACGAAGCGGTTTTTGGCATTGACGGCACAGCGGATGACACCGCCGTGACCCAGCACATCAAAAATATCCGGGCAAAGCTGCGGGCGGCGGGCGTGCCGGAGCCGGAAAAGCTGCTCAATACCGTATGGGGTGTGGGGTACCGATGGAAAAGCGAAGACTGACTTCTCTGCGCAGCGTGCTGCTGCAATATCTGGTGCGCACGGCGCTGGCCTGCCTGCTGGTCGCGGTGGGGTGGCTGCTGGTGCTGATGCTCTGGATCCAGAACGGCGGGCTGTTTCTTCCCGCGAATCAAGCCGCGCAGGCCTGCCAGAAGGCTGCACAGGACGTTTTACCGGGCATGACCGCCGCCACCTTTGACGAGACGCAGCTGGACTCCTTGTGCCGGTACGCCCTGTTTGCCGCGCCGGACAGCAGCAAGGTGCTGGCCACCAACATGGATGCCGGGCACTTGCAGCGGGCAATGGAGTACCGGCAGGGGAAAACCCGCTGGCATTTTGGCTACACGCAGTATTATATGACGTCAAAATTGCAGGACGGAACGGTCTGCTTGCTGCAATTTGACTATGCCGTGCCCTACGCCGACCCTGCGCTGCGGGGCGTGCTGCCGGATATGCAGACCGTGCACTGCATTCTGGGCATTCTGCTGTTGGTAGGCGCGGTGGTGTGGAGCACCCACAGAACCGGGCGCTTCCTGACCCGGGAGACCGAAAAGCTGACCGCCGCCGCGCAGGCGGTGGCGCGGAAGGATCTGGACAGCGCGGTATTTTCCGGCGCGAAGGTGCGGGAGTACGAGAGCACTTTACAGGCGCTGCAGACCATGGGCGACGCCCTGACCGGCAGCCTGCAGAAGCAGTGGGCCATGGAGCAGCGGCAGCGGGAACAGATCATTCAGTTGTCCCACAAGCTGAAAACGCCGCTGACCATCATCGAGGGCAACGCGGAGCTGCTGGCAGAGGATGACGGCCTGACCGCAGAGCAGAAAGCGCAGGTGGAGTCTATTTTGCAGGGCGCAGAGCAGACCCGCACCTATCTTGGTAAGATCCGCGCCGAGGTGCAGACCCCGCTGCGCTATAAACGGAATGTAGAATGATGAAAAAAATAGACTAATTGGAGCATAGTCCGCTGCATTTTGTTTCCGAAAACCATGAAAAGAGCTTCCAAAACGTCCGCAGACGTTCTGGAAGCTCCATAAAAATGCTTATTCTAGGTTAAAGGGCTGCTGCACGTTTTGTGCAGCAGCCCTTTGGCCGTTTTACAGTTTGGCCAGTTGTTTATCCAGCCATGCGGCGATGTCCGAAAAAACCTCCAGCTTGTTGGTCTCCACCAGAAGCTCGTGGCGGGCACCGGGGTAGAAGATGCTTTCAATGTTCTGCACACCGGCGTCTTTCAGGCTCTGGATGGCGCGGCGCACGCCCTTGCCCTGCTCGCCCACCGGGTCGGCATCGCCGGAGAGGAAGAGCAGCGGCAGCTCCTTGGGCATCCGTGCCAGAAAAGCCGGGTCGTGCAGGCGCAGAATGCCGCTGAACATACTGTAATAGGCGTTCAGCGTAAAGGTGAAGGTGCAGCGCTCCTCGGCCAGATACTTGTCCACCTCGGCTTGGTCGCGGTTGAGCCAGTCGTGGGTGGTGCGGCCCTCCAGCCCCTTGTTGTAGCCCATAAAGGAAAGGTTGGCCACAAGGCTGCTGCGGTAGTGCCAGCCATGGAAGGCTGCCAGCACCCGGCAAAGGGTCTTGGCAACCTTGACCAGCGCCTTGGGCTGGAAACCGGTGCCCATGATGATGGCACCGTCCAGCTCCCTGCCATACTCGCACAGATACTGCCGGGCGTAGAAAGAGCCCATGCTGTGTCCCAGCAAAAAGTAGGGCAGGTTCGGGTACAGCTCCTTGGTCAGCACAGTTACGGCGTGCAGGTCGGCCAGTACGGCGCGGTTGCCGTCCGGCTCGGCAAAATAGCCGTAGTCCTCCTTGGTGCGGATGGAGGCACCGTGCCCCAGATGGTCGTGTCCGGTGACCAGAATGCCCCGGTCGGCCAGATATTCCGCCAAGGGGCGGTAGCGGTCGATGTACTCCACCATGCCGTGGGACAGCTGCAGCACTGCCCGCACCTGACCCTCCGGGACGCAGCGAAAGCCGTGCAGGGTGCGCCCCGGCACGGTGGAGGGAAGGGTAAAGTCGATGAACCGGCTCATGGAAAGGGCCTCCCTTCTGAGTTACAGTACGCTGAGCTTGCGGCGGCAGGCGGTGCAGATGCAGTAGCCGCCGAACTGGATGGCCTGCTCGTCCACCTCGCCGCAGAAATCGCAGCTGCCGGCGGGGCGGTGCTTTTTCAGGACGATGGCGTCCCCATCCACAAAGATCTCCAATTTGGTGTCGGTGTCGAGGTGCATACTAGTGCGCAGCTCCTTCGGCAGAACGATCCGTCCCAGCGAATCAATGCCGCGAACGATGCCAGTGCTTTTCATAATGTGTCATTCTCCTTCACTATTCCTATTTAGCAACCACTGACACAATAGGAAAATTGTGCCAGCGCCGATAAGCTTAGTATACAAAAAATAGCAGCTTTCGTCAATGATTGCGTGCTGATTCGACAAAAAACAACCTTTTGCACATAAAGGTGGGGGAGAACCCTTTTCTGTGAAAAGAGGGTCAGGAAAGTCCGCGGACTTTCCTGACCCTCAAAATTACAAATAATTCTTCCTTATCGTCTCAGCTCAGCTCCACAGGGGCTTCGGGCTGGTTCTCCACGCGGGCGCTGGTGCGACCCTCGGGACGAATCTCGCCGGCAGCGGTCAGCGAGAGCTTGGTCAGGGTGGGGCCTACCAGCTCGTACACCAGCACTGAGAACAGCACCACGTTGCGTACCATGTGGCCGTCCGACAGCTCGGCGGCAGTGGCAGCCATGCCCAGCGCTACGCCGGCCTGCGGCAGCAGGGTGATGCCCAGATATTTCTGGATGGCGGGGCTGCAGCTGGTGGCGCGGCAGCTCAGGAAGGAGCCGCTGATCTTACCGGCAGAGCGTGCCGCAATGTACACCACGCCGATGAGCAGCACCATGGGGTTGGTAAGGATGGTCAGATCCAGCTCTGCGCCGGACAGCACGAAGAACAGGATGTTGATGGGGGACACCCAGCGGTCCAGACGGTCCATCAGCTCATCCGAGGTGGGGCAGACGTTGCAGAACACTGTGCCGGTCATCATGCACACCAGCAGCAGCGAGAAGCCGCAGCGGGTGCCATTGATCTCGAACTCAGTCATGGACAGGCCCACGGTCAGCAGCACAAAGGCCACCGACAGGCTCATGCGCTTTGAGCGGGAGTGGAAGTAGACTTCCAGCAGGTTCAGCAGGTAACCGGCGGCAGCGCCCAGCGCCAGCGAGAGCGCGATCTCCAGCAGCGGCTCCAGCACCACGCTCACAGGGTCGATGCGACCCTGTTCCAGCGCGTTTGCCACGCCGTAGGAGGCCGAGAACAGCACCAGACCCACAGCGTCGTCAATGGCGACCACCATCAGCAGAAGCTTGGTCAAAGGGCCGTCCGCCTTATACTGTTTGACCACCATCAGGGTAGCAGCGGGTGCGGTAGCGGCGGCGATAGAGCCCAGCGTGATGGCAGAAGCCAGCGAGATGACATCCGGGCGGGCAAAGTGCAGGGCAACGAGGGCGATATCCACCAGCGCGGTGGTGATCACCGCCTGCGCAATGCCCACGGTCACGGCGCGGCGACCCATGTGCTTCAGGGCGCTGAGACGGAATTCGTTGCCGATGACGAAGGCGATGAAGCCCAGCGCCACCTGTGTGAGGATGCCGTAGCCCTCTACGGCGGCAAGGCTGCCAAAGCCAAAGCCGAAACGGCTCAGCCCCAGCCGCCCCAGAAAGAAGGGCCCCAGCAGCAGACCAGTAAGCAGGTAAGCGGTAACGGCGGGCAGACGCACGGCCTTGGCAGCGCGTGACATGAGCAGGCCGGCGATCAGGGCAAGGGACAGACAGATCAACATTTGTTCCATAATGTGGTTTGTATTGGGTGCGCAGCCAAAGGCCGCAGCACTCGGTTCCTCCTTGTCAAAAAAGTATCGAACTCCTGTGTGAAATCCAGTGCGGGGTCAAAATGGGAAAACGTATCCAGTATACCGGAACAACGGTGGAAAAGCAACCATCCTGCGCGTTTCATACATCTTTTGGGACGAAAAGATATGTTTGCCCCCTGAGCTTCGCTTTGCTCAGCAGATTCCCCAAGGGGATGCTAACCCTCTCGGGCGCTACCGCGCCAGCTCCCCCCTCGGGGGAGCTGGCACGCCGTCAGGCGTGACTGAGAGGGTTCAGCCTTCCCCTTGGGGAAGGTGGCTGCGACCAACGGGAGCAGACGGAAGGGGCTCCCTCAAACAAAAATCCCCCGTCATCTAAGATGACAGGGGGAAAACGATGCCCTTAGTTGAACTTAAAGATCTTGCGCAGCTGGCGGTAGGTGGCTACGACCACCTTGTCGCCGCCGGGGAAGTGCAGGTCGGTCAGACCGCCAAGGTTCACGCGCACGGCGCGGTAGACGCCGGGGGTAACGTGATCCTTGAGGTACTGCCACAGCTCGGCCTTTTTGGCGTGCGCCTCGGCGCTGCCGTCCAGCAGCAGGAAGATGTCGCTGACTGCCATCATGACCGACAGGTAGTGCACCATGTAGGCGCGCAGACGCTTCTGACCCTTGAGCGCGTCCAGATCCTGACAGTCGATCATGTGTCTGGTGACCCGCAGCTGCTGATCCACGCGGCCGATCATCACGCTCTCGTTCACGCTCTGGTCTGCGCGGCCGATGAAGTAGCGGTACAGATCCAGATCCATATAGTACATGCTCTTGACGTAGGGCAGGGGCTGGTACACAAAGATATTGTCCACATAGAAGGTGTGCTTGGGCAGCACCATGCCGCACTGGCGCAGCACCTCGGTGCGGTACATGACCGAGTGCATCAGCAGGTTCTGATCCGGGCGGAAGTGCCGGACGTGCACCCAGTCGAACAGGCGGTTCTGCGGGAACACGTTGGTATAGCGCACGGTATGGCTGGTGCCGTCCTCCACATGCTCGTACACATAGTTGCAGATCATCAGATCCGGCGCGGTGCCGCGGGCAACCAGTGTGGTCAGACGCTCCAGCACCTTCTTCAGGGCGTCGGTGTCCAGCCAGTCGTCGCTGTCTACTACCTTGTAGTACAGGCCGGTGGCGTTGCGGATGCCCTGATTCACGCCCTCGCCATGGCCGCCGTTCTCCTGATGGATGGCCTTGACGATGGTGGGGTACTTTGCGGCGTACTCGTCGCAGATGGCGGGGGTGTCATCCTTGACGGAACCATCGTCCACCAGAATGATCTCGGCCTGTTCACCTGCGCTCAGCAGCGTTTCGATGCAGTGACGCATATAGGCTGCCGAATTGTAGCAGGGCACGGCAAAGGTGATAAGTTTCTGCTGCATATTATAAATGCTCCTTTTTACATTGCATGATCCATGCCGGGCAGTCTGCGGGGGTGGCATGGAGATATGTGTTCTCATTATAGCATTTTCGCGCCTGAAAAGCTATCCTTCCCGGGCAGAAAGGGCGAATAACGCACATTTTTGCGCAAAGTGACGCTTTTTTCTGCCAAAAGTGTCGGTTTTGTGGTATACTGATAAGGTTTTGAGCGATCGGCGCGTCAGCGCACCTACTTATATAACGGAGGAGACCATGGAAAACCCGCACAGTATCCTGAAAAAAGTTTTCGGCTACGACAGCTTCCGCCCCGGGCAGGAGGATATCGTCAGCCGCCTGTTGGCCGGGCAGGATGTGCTGGCGGTCATGCCCACCGGCGCGGGCAAATCCATCTGCTATCAGGTACCGGCGCTGCTGCTGCCGGGCATTACCATCGTGGTGTCCCCGCTGGTCAGCCTGATGAAGGATCAGGTGGGAGCGCTGGTGCAGGCGGGCGTGGCAGCGGCTTTTCTGAACAACAGCCTGACCGACAATCAGAAGGCGCTGATGCTGCACCGCGCCCGGGAGGGCTGGTATAAGATCATCTATGTGGCGCCGGAGCGGCTGGAGATGCCGGGCTTCCATCGGTTTGCGCAGGAGCGGCAGATCAGCATGGTCACGGTGGACGAGGCACACTGCATCAGCCAGTGGGGACAGGACTTCCGCCCCAGCTATCTGCGCATCAAGGAATTTGTGGACAGCCTGCCCAGCCGCCCGGTCATAGGTGCGTTCACCGCCACCGCCACCGCCCATGTGCGGGAGGATATCCGCACCCATCTGGCGCTGCAAGCGCCCTACGAGGTGACCACCAGCTTCGACCGCCCCAACCTGTACTTCGAGACCCGGCGGGCGCTGCCCAGCCAGAAGCCCAAGGAGCTGCTGGAACTGGTGCTCAAGGAGGGCAATCATGCGGGCATCGTGTATTGCAGCACCACCCGGCAGGTGGACGAGACGGTGCAGCTGCTGCAGAGCCGCAGCATCCGGGCGGCGGCTTACCACGCAAAGCTGGATGCGGACACCCGGCGGCAGAATCAGGACGACTTCCTCTACGACCGGGTACAGGTGATGGTTGCTACCAATGCTTTCGGCATGGGCATCGACAAGCCCAACGTGCGGTTCGTCATTCATTATAATATGCCCAAGGATCTGGAAAGCTATTATCAGGAGGCCGGGCGCGCCGGGCGCGACGGTCAGCCCGCCCGGTGCACCCTGCTGTATTCCGGCACGGATGTGCGCACCATCCGCTTTTTCATCGACAAGGAGCGAGAGGCCGACAACGGTCTGCCCGCGGATGTAAAGGCCGAAGCCGCCCGCAAGGCAGAGGAGCGGCTCAAGTACATGACCTTCTACTCCACCACCCAGCACTGTCTGCGCGGCTTTCTGCTGCAATACTTCGGAGAAGCAGCGCCCAAAAAGTGCGGCAACTGCTCCTGCTGCCTTGCCGCCGAGCAGGAAGCGCAGCTGCAGGTGGAATACGCCCGCCGCCGTGCCGCCCAAAGCGCCGACCGGCTGGAAAAGCCACGCCGCGCAAAGCCCGCCGCGGGCAGCCTGAGCGAAGCGGACGAAAAGCTGCTCAACGCCCTGTACGCGGTGCGCAAGCGCTTGGCAGGCAAGCAGAACCTGCCCGCCTTTATGGTGTTCAATGATGCCACCCTGCGGGAGATGGCAGAGAAAAAGCCCATGAGCATCGACGAGTTGCTGAACATCAGCGGCGTGGGCGAAAAGAAAGCCGCCCGCTACGGCAATGCCTTCCTGCGCGTTATCGAGGACGCTGTGGGCAGCCGGGAGTGAGAAAAGAAAGAAGCCGCTGCACAGACTGTGCAACGGCTTCTTTTAGTGCGGGATGATTTCAAATGGCCTCCGCGTTGCTTTGGCCATATTCAGCGGAAGAATTATTTTTAATAGAGCGTTTGTGGGGGGGGGGGGGGGGGGGGGGGGGGGGGGGGGGGGGGGGGG
>NZ_JBBMEO010000049.1:0-8985 GCF_040096515.1 Faecalibacterium tardum
GGAGTCCAGAGGTAGGGAGGGGGGAGTCGGAACACCCCTCCCTGCCTCTGGCCCAGCGGAGCGTCCCTGCACGCTGACGGCATGCAAAAACCTTCCCTGCGGAGCGCGGCAGAAGCGGCATTTGAAATCGTCCCGCCCCGGTAAGAGTGACTGCTCAAAAGTCCCCTATGATACACAGAGGGTTTTGAACAGTGAAGAAATAATGCGCAGAAAGGCGCAGCTTTCGGTGGCTTTTCAGCCTTGCAAGAAAATAAACGACGATTACACGTTATATCTCTCACTGTTCAAAAGTCAGGGGGGTTTGAACAATGAGAAAAGCCAAAACGCAGAAAAGGGCGCTTTTTTTGCTCACTGTTCATCTTGAACAATGATGAAATAAACGAAGATACGATTAAAAATTCTCACTGTTCAAAAATCCATAGTGGTAATAGAGTTTATAGAAAGGCTTTGCCTCTTCCGGCAGGCATCCCCAAGGGGCTGCCCAGTGTAAAAAGAAATACCGGAGCATCCGCAGACACTCCGGTATTTTGAAAGCAAAGCTTTATTTGATGCAGCTTGCGCAGGGGGTATAGCCTGCGGCAATGGCTTCGTCATAGCTGGAAAAGAGGATTTGGTTCTTTTTCGCAGGCAGGTTTGCGCAGGTGGGCAGGTGGAACTTTTTGCTGTTCACATTGCCGATGTACGCCTGCTGCGCGGTGCTGGAGGACGACGGGTCGGTGGGGTTCAGCTGGCTGTCCGGCACAAAGCGCTCGGTGCCCACGGTGAAGTTCTGACCGTCGCTGCCAATGGTGATGGTGCCTTGCAGGTCGGTGCGGTAGACGTCCACCTTTGCGTCTCGCAGAATGCTTAACGTCTCCTCGTGGGGATGGCCGTACTTGTTGCCTGCGCCGCAGGAGATGATGCCCATTTCCGGCAGAACAGCGTTCAGAAACAGGTAGCCGGTGCTGGTGCTGGAGCCGTGGTGCCCTACTTGCAGCACATCGGCTTTCAGGTTGGCACCGCTGTTCACAAGGTCGGCCTCAGCGGTATTTTCCATGTCACCGGTCAGCAGAAAGCTGGTGTTGCCGTAGTCGATGCGCAGCACCAGCGAGGTGTTGTTGGTCTCGCTGTACTGCGTTACCGGGCCAAGCATGGTGACGGTGGCGCTGCCCAGCGGCCAGACGGTGCCCACGGAGGGCACTTCCAGCTGCAGACCCTGCTGCTGCGTATACTTGACAAAATCGTTGAAGCATTTGGTGCTGCTCTCGGTCACCGGGCTGTAAGCGTGCCCCGCCGGGAACTTTGCCATTACGGCGGCAAGCCCGCCTACATGGTCCTCGTGAGCGTGGGAGCAGAACACATATTGCAGCTGCTCCACCCCCTGCTTTTGCAGGTAGGATACCACCAGACTGCCGTCGTCCACATTGCCGCCATCGTAGAGCATGAACTGTCCATCACACTCCACCAGTACGCTCAGCGCCTGTCCTACGTCAATGAAGTGCATCTCAAAGGGCTGGCTTGACCCGGTGGAGGGCTTGACGATGTGTCCGCCGCTGCTGTCACAGGCGGTAAGCCCCAGCGCCAGCACAGCGGCCAGCGCCAGTGCAGCCAGCCGCAGGAACAGGCGGCGGGGGAGCAGGGTTACTTTTTCTTCTTTCCGGTTTTCCACGTTGCGGCCTCTTTCTGTTGATTATTCTTGGGTTTGTGGCCGGGCGCAGAGTTGGGCGCAAAGCGCGCGCCCGGGCTGGGCTGACGGCCTGCCGGGGCGGCGGCACGGGCATTTTTGCCGGTGCTGCGTCCCTTCTGGCTGGGGTGTACCGTATAGGTGCCATCGTTGTGGATGGTCACCTCGGCGCTCTCTGCTCGGCGGGCGGTGCGCTGCACCGCGCGGCGGCCGACGGCGGGCACCAGCAGGGGGATCAGGTCCTCCCGGTGGGTCAGCTGCAAGGCCTTGACCACTTTTTCCGCGTTGCGGGGCTCGTAGTACTGCAGCAGTGCACGCTGTAAAGCCTTGCCCTCGGGGGTCTTTTCCACAAACACCGGCTTGAGGGTGTAGGGGTCGAGGCCGGTGTAGAACATACAGGTGCTTACGGTGCCGGGGGTGGGGTAGAAGTCCTGCACCTGCTCCGGGCGCATATGGTTCTTATAGAGGTACTCGGCCAGATAGACCGCGTCCTTCAGAGTGCTGCCCGGGTGGCTGGACATGAGGTAGGGCACCAGATACTGCTTTTTGCCCGCCTTCTTGCTCAGCTCGTAGAACTTATCCTTGAACTTGTTGAAGGTCTCGATGGGCGGCTTGCCCATGTAGGCAAGGGTGTTGGGGGCGCAGTGCTCCGGGGCGACCTTCAGCTGGCCGGACACATGGTACTCCACCAGTTCCTTAAAGAAGGTATCGTCCGGGTCAGCCATCAGGTAGTCGAACCGGATGCCGCTGCGGATGAACACCTTTTTTACGCCCGGCAGTTCCCGCACCCGGCGCAGAATTTTAAGGTAGTCGCTGTGATCCACGATCATGTGGGAGCAGGTGGTGGGGGCAAGGCAGTGTTTGCCGCCGGTGCACATCCCGCGCAGCATCTGCTCACGGCAGGAGGGAAAGCGGAAGTTTGCGGTGGGGCCGCCCACATCGTGGATGTAGCCCTTGAAATCCGGCTCGTGGGTCATGCGCTCGGCTTCCTCTACGATGCTGTCGGCGCTGCGGCTGGTGACCCGCCGCCCCTGATGCAGCTGGATGGCGCAGAAGTTGCAGCCGCCGAAGCAGCCGCGGTTCTGGATGATGGAGAACTGCACCTCGCGGATGGCGGGCACGCCGCCCATGCTCTCGTAGATGGGGTGGTACCGGCGGGTGTAAGGCAGGGCGTACACCTTGTCCAGCTCTCCGCGCACCAGCGGCTTTGCGGGGATGTTCTGCACCAGATACTTTTCGCTCTGCTTCTGCACGATGATCTGACCGCTGACCACGTCCTGATTGTCCATCTGGATGCGGCAGGCCTTGGCGTAGGCGGTCTTATCGCTGGCCACCTTTTTAAAACCGGCACACTCCACATACCGCTGGGGCAGGTGGTCGAAATCGGTCAGGTAGCAGGTGCCGTTCACGTCTGTGATGGTCTCCACCGGCTCCCCGGCGGCCAGACGGCGGGCAATCTCCACGGTCTGGTGCTCGCCCATGCCAAAGCTGATGAGATCCGCGCCGGAGTCCTCGGCGATGCTGGGCAGCACGGTGTCCAGCCAGTAATCGTAGTGGGCAAACCGGCGCAGGCTGGCCTCCAGACCGCCTAAGATCACCGGCAGGTCGGGGTAAGCCTGCTTGGCAAGCTTGGTGTACACGGTGGCGCTGCGGTCCGGGCGGGCACCGGCCTTGCCGCCGGGGGAGTATTCGTCCTCGGCGCGGGGAATTTTTGCCACGGAATAGTGGCTGACCATGCTGTCCACGTTGCCGCCGCCGATGAAAAAGCCGTACTTCGGCTTGCCGAACCGCTTGAAGTCCTCGCAGTCGGTATAGCGGGGCTGTGCCAACACGCCCACCTTGTAGCCCTCGGCTTCCAGCAGGCGGCTGATGATGGCGGTGCCAAAGCTGGGGTGGTCCACATAGGCGTCACCGCCTACCACCACAAAGTCCAGCTGCTCCCAGCCCCGGGCTTCCATGTCCGCCCGGCTGATGGGAAGAAATTCGGTGTAGATCTGGGGAGTAGAATGTTCCATAATGCTCCTTTATTATTCCTCCGGTTGGTTCATCTGCATTTCCAGCCACTGCTGGCGGCTGATGAGCACGGCGCGGGGCTTTGCGCCCTCGTAGGGGCCGATGATGCTCTTTTGCTCCATCTCGTCCATGATGCGGGCGGCGCGGGCGTAGCCCAGCTTGCAGCGGCGCTGCAACAGGCTGGTGGAAGCCTGACCGGCGTCGATGACCACATCCACGGCCTGCTTGAACATGGGGTCGGAGCCTGCGTCCTCCTCGGCGTCGGCACCGCCGCCGCCCTTTTTGCCGTCCTGAATGGCGTGCTTTTCCATGGCCTCGATCATGGCCTCGTCGTACTGCACGGTGGCGCTGGATTTGATGAAGTCCAGCACACGGCTGATCTCCTCATCCCGCACAAAGGTGCCCTGAATACGGGTGGGCTTGGGTGCGCCCACGGGCATAAAGAGCATATCGCCCTGACCCAGCAGCTTTTCTGCGCCGGCACCGTCCAGAATGGTGCGGCTGTCTACCTGACTGGACACCGCAAAGGCGATGCGGCTGGGGATGTTGGCCTTGATCAGGCCGGTGATCACGTCCACGCTGGGGCGCTGGGTGGCAACGATCAGGTGCATACCGGCGGCACGGGCTTTCTGGGCGATGCGGCAGATGGAATCCTCTACGTCCTTGCCCACCACCATCATCAGGTCGGCCAGCTCGTCGATGATAATAGCGATGTAGGGCATCTTTTCCAGCTCCGGCTGCTCGGCAGCCAGCTTGTTGAAGGACTTGATATCGCGCACGTTGTTCTCCGCAAACAGGCGGTAGCGGCGCTCCATCTCCTGCACCGCGCTGCCCAGTGCACCGGCGGCCTTGCGGGGCTCGGTGACCACGGGCATCAGCAGGTGGGGGATGCCGTTATACTCGGCCAGCTCCACCACCTTGGGGTCGATGAGCAGCAGCTTTACGTCCTCCGGGCTGGAGCGGAACAGCAGGCTCATGATGATGCTGTTCACGCACACGGATTTACCGCTGCCGGTGCTGCCCGCGATGAGCAGGTGGGGCATCTTGCACAGGTCGGTCACCTGCGCCACACCGGCAATGTCCTTGCCAAGGGCGATGCCCAGCGGCGAGGTCATGCGCAGAAAGCTCTGGCTTTCAAAGATACTGCGGATGTACACAGGGGTCTTTTTGTGGTTGGGCACCTCGATGCCCACGGCGGGCTTGCCGGGGATGGGGGCTTCCATACGCACATCTGCCACCGCGAGGTTCAGGGCGATATCGTCCGCCAGCGAGGTGATGCGGCTGATCTTCACGCCCGCCATGGGCTGCAGCTCGTACCGGGTAACAGAGGGGCCGCGGGAGATATCCAGCACCCGGGTGCGCACGCCGAAGCTTTCCAGCGTGTCAACCAGCTTCTGGGCGTTGGCCTTCAGCTCCTCCTGTGCGCCGGGGTCGCTTTCCTCCTGCGATTTTTCAAACAGCTCGATGGGCGGGTACTGGTACTCGTAGCTGTCCACCGGCTCGGCTTCCTCGGTGGGGGCGGTGGCAGCTGCCTGCTCCGAGACGGCGGGCTTTTCCATGGCCGCTGCCACCAGCGAGTTGATGTCCTTTTCCTCCACCGGTTCGGCGGTGATGCTGATCCAGCCGTCCTCGTCCGGCGCAGAGCGGAACGCCACAGCATTCTCGGCGCTCACCCGGGGCACGGCGGGCTGGATGGGTGCAGCTTCCGGCGGCTGCGGCATCTGTGGCTGCACCACCGGCGCTGCCGGCTGGACGATGGAAGTATCAAAAACAGGGGCAGGGGCGGGCTCTTCCGGCTGGGGGGCATCTTTGGCAAAGAAATCTGCCGCAGCGGTGACTACCGGGTCTGCCACGATGGGCGGCGGCGTGGGTTTGGGCGCAGAACGCAGCGGATCCTGCCCGAAGGTGCCGCCCGGCCCGACGATCAGCGGCTCAATGGGCTCGCTGCCGCCCTCGGAAAGGGCGGTGTGGTCGGGGCCAAGGTCTACGTCAAAGGCGGCACGGGGACGCGCAACGCTGACCCGCACCGGGGTGATGGGCGGCGCGGCAGGCTCCGGCTGGGCAGGGGCGGCGGGCGCAGCTTCGGCGTCCGCAGCGTCTGCTTCCATCTCCTGCGTTACCTTATGCCCCCAGCGCAGCACGCCGGACATCCAGTCCGGTACCCCCAGATGCGGCCCGGCAGGCTCGTCCTCCTCGTCCAGCGGCTCGTCCTCGGTTTCGTCGTATTCCTCGTCGATCTCCCGCTCTGCCTGCCGAATGGCGGCACGCTCGGCGCGGCGGGCAGCGCTCTGCTCTGCAAAGGCAGAGCCGCGGGCGCGGATTCCGCCGGTGACGGCGCACAGCCAGACCCAGACCTCGGCGGGGGTGACATCAAAAATGTACAGGCTGCCGCACAGCAAGAGCACGACCATGATGAGGTTTGCCGCCGGGCGACCGCACAGCAAAAGCAGCACGCCGCCCAGCACAAAGCCCATTGCGCCGCCGGAAAGCCATGCGCTGACACCGTTGGCGTAGCAGGCAGAAAGCATTTGCAGCGCCGACAGTCCCTGCGGCTGGATATCGGAAAACACGATGACCGTGCCGCAGACAAAGATAAGCCCCAGCACCAGCTTGAGGATGCGGGACAGCAGCTCCTCGCCCCGGGTGTACAAAACGGCCAGACAGCACACGGCTGCACCCAGCACAAAGCTGCCGCAGCCGAACAGCCCGAACAGCACATCGTGGAGCACCCGCCATGCGGAATCGCCCTGCACGAAGGCCAGCACCATCAGCAGCAGGCCGCCGAACAGGGTGCCAAGCCCTGCCGGGAGCCGCTGTTCTGCCTTTTTACGGCGGGCAGCAGTACGCCGTTTCGTTGATTTTCGTTTTTTTGTTGCCATTCTACTCTGTTCCCCAACTTCCCATAGACACAATAATTGATTCTACTATTGTACCACGCAAGGGCAAAAATGGCAAACCATAATGTTGTTTTTATTATTCCCGCTCGATCTCCCTGTACAGCCACGCCAGCGCGTCCGAAAGACCGCCCAGCTCGTCGATGAGCTTTTCCTTTACGGCGCGGCGTCCGTCCAGCACTGTGCCCATGTCCATGACCAGTTCCCCGGTGTGGAGCATCAGCTGGGTGTAGCGCTTTTCCGGCATGCCGCTGTGGGCGGCTACAAAACCGGTGATGCGCTGCTGCATCTGCTCGAAGCAGTGCATGGTCTGCGGCACGCCTAAGATCAGCCCGGAGTGCCGCACCGGATGCACTGTCATGGTGGCGGTGGGGACAATAAAGCTGTGCCGCGCGCTGACCGCCAGCGGGATGCCGATGGAGTGTCCGCCGCCCAGCACCAGCGTGGCGCTGGGCTTGGAGATACTGGCGATCAGCTCTGCCAGTGCAAGACCGGTCTCCACATCGCCGCCCACCGTGTTCAGCAGCACCAGCAGCCCCTCGATGCGGGGGTCCTCCTGCACCGCCACCAGCTGCGGGATGACGTGCTCGTACTTGGTGGTCTTTTGCCCCTGCGGCGCTTCGGTGTGCCCTTCGATCTGGCCGATGACGGTCAGGCAGTGGATGACATGACCGCCCCGGCTCAGGGTGACCGTGCCCAGATCCTCGATATCCTCTTTTTCCATCCGGTGCTGCTCTGCGGGGGTGTCTTTTGCCGTATCCATGCGCGTTCTCCTTCCGTAGCGGGGTCTTTGTGGGGTCAGTATCCCCCGGCATCCAGGGAAGTATACAGGAGAAAAGAAACAAAAAACTTTGTGAATTTTTTGCTTTTTTATAAATAGGTATTTGACATTCGCTTTTCATGCTGTATACTTTAAATAATATAACAGGATAAAACGGAACATCTCTCTGCGCGCAAAGAAGCCCCTTGCATGGCGGCAGAAGCTGCAGCGCGTTGGGCAGAAAGGAGAATTTTCCTATGAACACCCCCCAAAAAGCATCGATCCCTGTGATCAAGCGTCTCCCCAAATATTATCGGTATCTGCGCTCCTTGCAGGACGACGGCATTACCAGCATCTCCTCCCGGGAGCTGGCTTCCCAGATGGGCACCACCGCCTCGCAGGTGCGGCAGGACTTCAACTGCATCGGTGACGTGAACGGACGGCAGGGCATCGGCTACTCGGTGGAGAACCTGCTTTCCATTCTGGAAAGCCTGCTGTTTGGCAACGGCGACCGTCTGCCCACCATTCTGATCGGCTGCGGCCGTTTGGGCAAGGCGGTGAGCCGCTTTATCACCACCGACACCAACGGCTACAAGCTGATCGCGGCCTTTGATGTGGCCGAAAACGAGGTGGGCAAGGAGATCAGCGGTATCCGCATCCGTCACATTGACGAGCTGGAGGCCTTCTGTGAGGAAAACAAGCCCAAGGTGGCGGTGCTCTGCGTCCCCCGCGATGGTGCACAGCAGGTGAGCGGACGGCTGGTGGACCTGGGCATCGAGGGCTTCTGGAACTTCTCCCACTATGATCTGTCGGTGCCTTACCCCGATGTGGTGGTGGAAAACGTCCATCTGGGCGACAGCCTGATGAGCTTGGGCTACCGTCTGCGCAATCAGGAGTGACGGCATGGCAAAATTGTATTTCCGCTACGGTGCCATGAACAGCGGCAAGAGCACGGCGCTGATGCAGGTGGCACACAACTACGAAGAGCAGGGCATGAAGGTGCTCATTTTGAAGCCGCAGGTGGATACCAAGGGCGGCGGGGAGCTGGTGAGCCGTCTGGGCGTGCGCCGCAAAGCAGACCTGCTGATCCCGCCGGAGCTGGACGTGTTCGAAGCCGTGAAGGCGGCAAACGATGCTTCTGGCCCGCTGGCCTGTGTGCTGTGCGACGAGAGCCAGTTCTTTACCCCGGAGCAGGCCGAGCAGCTGTTCATGATCACGGTAGATCTGAACATCCCGGTGATCTGCTACGGTCTGCGGGCAGATTTTTCCCTCAAGGGCTTCCCGGGCTCTACCCGTCTGCTGGAGCTGGCACACACCATCGAGGAGATGAAAACGATCTGCACCTGCGGGCGCAAAGCCATCTGCAACTGCCGCAAGGTGAACGGGCAGTTCGTCTTTGAAGGCGAACAGGTAGCCATCGACCTTGAAAACGATGTGCAGTACGTCAGCATGTGCCCCCAGTGCTACTTCAAGGCGCGGCGGGCGTTCTACGCTGCAAAGAAAAACTGAGATACTTTTATGTTGTATACAAGCCGCTGCGCCGCGCTGGGTGCAGCGGCTTTTTTGCGTGATTTGCGGAAGAGCTACCCCCTCAGCCTCGCTGCGCTCCGCGGGGGAGGTTTTTGCTTGCCGGGGGATGTTCTCTTTTGACACCA
>NZ_JBBMEO010000050.1:0-8832 GCF_040096515.1 Faecalibacterium tardum
TATATGCCACACAAGGCCTTTCAGCACCTGTGCGCCGAGCAGGAATTACAGGGTGCTGCGCCCTTTAAAACAAAAGAGAACATCCCCGGGCAGCAGTGTTTTAGTTTTCCCTCCTTTTCAGCCATTCGCGCAGTTTTAATCCCCATTCGCGCAGAATTTCTTTTGTTTTTGCCTAGTTTATGGTATATTTATGGTAACGACACCCCGTATAAAACCCACACGAAAGGAGCGAAACTTTATGAAAGCCAAACGCATTGTAAGCATCCTGCTGACCGGCAGTATGCTGCTGTCCCTGCTGCCGGTGTCTGCACTGGCAGCTGCCCCGGTGTTCGATGCACCCGCCCAGACCACGGCCAAAAAGGCTGCACCCCTTGTACAGGAGGCCGACGCCTCCCGCAGCACCGAGGAGGAAGCCGCCACCCGCAGCAGCCGTGATCTGGACGCAGAAAACGGCACCGCCGACAGCATTACCATCCAGCTGAACGCCGAAGGCCATCCCGAAAGTGAGGGCGACAGTGAACATTGGGCATATGGCCGTGCAACAAGCTTTAACTTGGAATTGCATCAAGGCACCTTCACCCTGCAGCCCTCCTCGGAGGCTGAGGCGGAAAGCGCATTGTGGGCAACTCTCGATATTTATAAAGATGCCGAATTTAACGGCGGTACCGTCGGCAGTTTTGCCTACAATGAGGGCACCATCTCCGGCGGTACCTTCCAGGGGGAGGTGGACAACTTCGGCGGCACCATCTCCAATGGTACCTTCCAAGGGGAAGCGTACAACCACGGCACCATCTCCAACGGTACCTTCCAAGGGAAGGTGGTCAACTACAAAACCATCTCCGGCGGTACCTTCCAAGAGAATGTGTACAACCACGACACCATCTCCGACGGCACCTTCAAAAGGGAGGTGCACAACAACGACGGCACCATCTCCGGCGGCACCTTTGAGGAAGCTGTTAAGATAAACGCCTCCTCCCACGTGGCTCAGATCAATGGCGGGACCTTTGAAAAGCGTGTGAAGCTTGCGAATGATGACGCTTCCATCACCATCAGCAACGGCCTGTTTGACGGCGAGGTTTTCACCGGAAGATGTCGCTCCCCGCTTTCCATCACCGGCGGCCTGTTTACCAAAGCTGTGGATGTAAGCAACATCACCAACCTGCCCAATCTTCAGATCACCGGCGGCTATTTTGTAAACGAGCCCACTCTGCCGGAAGGCAGCGCCATTGCCTTTACCACTGTGAGAGATCAGAATGGCAGCGCCTTCCAAGTGCCTGTAAATGATGGCTTTTCTGAAAACTACACCAGTCTTTTTGTCCCCAGCGGATCGTCTGAGCAGCCCAACACCATTACCGTAAAGACCGCTGCCCCACTGACCGACTGCCTTGCAGACGGCGAATCCATTATGGGAACCGATAAAGTCCGGAAAAACGATGACGGCAGCTACACCATTGACGTGTATTCCCCGGCGTCCATCGTTCTGGTGACCGAAGAGCCCGTGCCACCCACACCGGACAAACCCACGCCACCCACACCGGACAAACCCGGCGATGAGATCGACTCGGCGTTCTCCTCCGGTGCAGCCGCACTTGGCATCGTGCTGGGCGCTGCGGGTCTGGGTTACCTTACCTATGCCTACGGTTCTTCCCTGTATCTGCACTATGCGCTGCCGGGCGGCTTTATCCCCTCTACCCGTCAGGAGCTGGCAACCGTCCTGTGGACGACTGCCGGCAAGCCCGACCCCGTAAGCACCGCATTGTATACCGATATCCCCGCTGACGCTATCGAGCAGCAGAAAGCCGCCCGCTGGTGCGCAGAGCAGGGTCTGCTCTCTGACCACGGCGCAACCTTCGGCCCGGACACCAAGGTGACCAATGCCCGCATCATCCGCGCATGGAACCGCCTGAAAAAAGTGCCCGTGACCATTAAATAATCATTTTCTCATTCATCCTTTCATGTACACCGCCGCCCGGCTTGTCTCCACAGGCCGGGCGGCGGTGTTTTCACTCCTCCATCTGCTTTGCCAGAAAGGCCGCTGCCACTGCAACCGCCTTGCACTGGGCGTCCTCCGGGCAGGCGGTGCGGTCCTCGGTCAACAGACCCACCGCGCCGGTCACGTCCCCGCCCGCCAGTACCGGCGCGGCGCATAGCAGCACCCGGGGTGCGCCCTCGCAGGGCAGCAGGGTCTTTTCCGGGTTGCCGGAGCTCTGGTAGGGCTTGCGGGCATCCATCAGCTTTTCCAGCGGCTGGCTGATGCTGCGGTCGGTCAGCTCCCGCCGTCCGCTGCCGCTGACTGTCAGAATGCGGTCCCTGTCGCACACAAAGGCGGTCAGTGCAAACTGGCGGCTGAGCACCTCCGCCAGCTGGGCGGCAAGGGTGTTCACCTCGCCCATGGGCGAGTACTTTTTAAAGATCACTTCCCCGTCGCCGGTGGTAAAGATCTCCAGCGGGTCGCCCCGCCGGATGCGCTGGGTGCGGCGGATCTCCTTGGGGATCACCACCCTGCCAAGCTCGTCGATGCGGCGCACGATACCGGTTGCTTTCATTATTTTGCCCTCCTTGCGGTTTCCTTTGTATGTAGTATCTGTCAGCGGCGGCAAATTATACCGGCAGCGCATTTTTTGCTTTGCCCGCCGCATTGCGTTCCGGGCGGGGTTCTGCTACAATAAATAGGAATAAACCCAAAGAAAGCAGGTGTCCGCATGGCACACATCCTTATTCTGGGCGGCGGTGCCGCCGGACTGGCCGCTGCGCTGGCGGCTGCACAGGCCGCGCCCGCTGCCCGCGTCACGGTGCTGGAGCGCAACCCCAAGGTGGGCAAAAAGCTGCTGGCTACCGGCAACGGCCGCTGCAATCTGGACAACACCGCCATTGCGCCGGAAAAGTACTTCACCGCCGACCCCGCCGCGCTGCGGCCTTTGCTGGCGGCGGTGGATGCCGCCGCGCCGCTGGCGTGGTTTGAGCAGTTGGGGCTGTACACCCGCACCGATGAAGCCGGGCGGGTATACCCCTATTCCAATCAGGCGGCAGACGTGCTGGCGCTGCTGGAGCTGCATTTGCAGCGGCACACCGTACAGCTGCGCACCGGCTGCACGGTAAGCACCCTGCGGCAGAGCAAGGGCGGCTACGCGGTGCAGTTTACAAACGCCGAGGGCGGCACCGAAAGCCTGCGGGCAGATGCCGTCATCTGCGCCATGGGCGGTGCCGCCGGGCCGCAGTTCGGCACGGACGGCTTCGGCACCCGCTTTGCCGCCGACTGCGGCGGGCAGATGCGCCCGCTTTACCCCTGCCTGACCGCCCTGCAATGCGCAAAGCCGAACAAGAGCCTTGCAGGCATCCGCGCCAAAGCCGCCGCCCGTCTGCTGGACGGCGACCGGGTATTGGCTGAAGAAATGGGCGAAGTGCAGTTTACCGACTACGGGCTTTCCGGCATCTGCATCATGCAGCTGTCCGGCCTGCTTGCCCCCGGGCGCAGCCCGAAGCACCCGGCGGTGGAGCTTGATCTCTTCCCCGCTGTGCCGGAGACAGAGCTTGCCGCCCTGTTTGCGGCGCGTGCACCGCTGCTTGCCGAGGACACAGCGGCGGCGTTCTGGCTGGGGCTTTTGCACGGCAAGCTTGGCCGCGCCCTCTGGGCTGCCGCCGCCCTGCCGGATACCGCCCCCCGCGCCCTGCCCGCAGGCAGCTGGCAGAAGCTTGCCCACACCGCCAAGCACTGGCGGTTCGAGGGGCTTACCCCCTGCGGCTGGCGGCAGGCGCAGACCACCGGCGGCGGGCTTGCCCTGACCGAGGTGGAACCGACCTTCCAGTTCAAGGGCTGTCCGGGGCTGTACTTCGTGGGGGAAACGTTGGACTGCGCCGGAAGCTGCGGCGGCTTCAACCTGCACTGGGCGTTCGGCAGCGGCCTTGCCGCCGGGCGGGACGCCGCAAAGCACCTTTGCAGCCGAAAACGGTAACAAAAAAAGGGCTCCTGAAGCGCCAGCTGGCGCTTCAGGAGCCCTTTTTATTTTTACTCGCCCTTGGAAAGCAGCTTTGCACGCTCCAGCGCGGGGCGCAGTGCCAGATACAGCACCACGGCGCAGGCAGTGGAAGCCACACTGTTCACAAAGGTGACGCCGCCGGCGATCTTGGTCAGCGCCTGTGCCACGGTGTACTCCTGCCCAAAGATGTACACGTTGCGGAAGTAGCCAAGGAAGGGGTCGGTGAACACGTTCAGCAGCAGACCGGAACCCGCAGAGACGATCACCTTGACCAGATACCCGGCGCTGTGACGATCCTGATCCCGCAGCTTGAACACCTTATGTGCCACGGCACCGCAGGTGATGCCGATGATAAACTTGAGCACGAAGGTGGTAATGGCGTAGCCCGGGTCACCGGCAAGGATATCCGCCAGTGCCAGACCGATGGCACCCGCCAGACCGCCGGACACGCCGTCCAGCAGCAGCGCCGTCAGGGCAGTAAAGGTGTTGCCCAGATGGAACGAGGAACCGCCGTAGAACGGGATGCGGAAGAACAGGTAGGCCACTAAGCTCAGCGCAGCCATCACGCCGGTAAGCGCCAGCTCGTGCACCGTAAAGCGGCGCTTGTACAGCACACTGAAAAACAGGATCAGGATAACGACGACTGCCAGCAGCAGCCACATTGCAGTAGTAGACATGATACTTTCCCTCCAATCACGCCGATAACCCCACAAAACTACTTGACATTTGGGTGTTCGGCGGGTATGCTCCTATTATACGCAGAACTGACCCTATGAAAATACCCAGAACAAAGTTTTTTTATGGGGTCAGTTTGACGCAATGCCCAGATGGGAGGGACATTCTATGGTACATCTGACCACGGCACTGGACCCGGCTTCGGCGGTGCCGCTGTACGAGCAGCTCTACCGCAGCCTTGCCGCCGAGATGCGGGCGGGCACCCTGACGGCGGGCACCCGGATGCCCGGCAAGCGGCGGCTGGCGGCAGAGCTGTCGGTCTCGGTGAACACGGTGGACACCGCCTACCAGATGCTGGCGGCAGAGGGCTACCTGACCGCCCGGGAGCGCAGCGGCTTTACGGTGCAGGAGTATCTTGCCCTGCCGCAGGGGGTGCAGCCGCCCGCCGCGCATCCCGCGCCGCCGGCAGAGCCCCCCGCCGAAACCGCGCCGCCGGTGCAGTTCGATTTATCCACCCGGGGCGTGGACCCGGGGCTGTTCCCCTTCCGCACATGGGCGCGGCTGCAAAAGGAACTGCTCTATTCCGCGCCGGAGCTGCTCACCCCCGGGGATGCCCGGGGCGATGCCGCGCTGCGGCAGGCGCTGGCAGGGTATCTGGCCGAGTACCGGGGCGTGCAGTGCGACCCGGAACAGCTGGTGGTGGGTGCAGGGCTGGAGTATCTGCTGGGGCTGCTGGCCCCGCTGCTGCCCGGCCCTGCCGCCGTGGAGACCCCCGGCTACCCCCGCGCCCGGCAGGTGCTGGAAAACAACGGCGTGCCCTGCCGCTGCCTGCCGGTGGACGCGGACGGGCTGTCGCTGACAGCCCTTTCCGCCAGCGATGCGGCGGTGTGCTACGTCACCCCCAGCCACCAGTTCCCCACCGGGGTCACCATGCCCGCCGGACGCCGGGCGGAGCTGCTGCACTGGGCAGCCCGCGCCCCGGGACAGCGGTACATCATAGAGGACGACTACGACTCGGAGTTCCGCTTCGACACCCGCCCGCTGCCCAGCTTGCAGGGCATGGCGGGCGCAGACGGCCCGGTGGTGTACCTATCCACCTGCTCCCGCAGCCTTGCCCCGGGCATCCGCATCGCCTACATGGTGCTGCCCCGGCAGCTGCTGGGCGCGTGGCAGGCCAAGTACCGGCTGTACTCCGGCACGGTAGGGCGGTTTGAGCAGCAGACGCTGGCGCGCTTTATCACCGGGGGGTATTTCACCCGGCATCTGGCGCGGGAGCGCACCGCCTATAAAGCCCGCCGGGATGCGCTGGTGGCCGCGCTGCGCACCTCCTTTGCGCCGGAGGAGCTGACCCTTGCGGGGCTGCACACCGGCCTGCACCTGCTGGCACAGCTGAAAGACCCGCCGCCGGACGCCGCCCTGCGGGCTGCTGCCCGGCAGTATGGGGTGCGCTGTTCCCTGCTGAGCGACTACGACCTGACCGGCACGGCACACTCTGCCGCCGGGACGCTGGTGCTGGGCTATGGCTCGCTGCCGGATGCGGACTGCGCCGCCGCCGGGGAGAGGTTGAAAAAGCTCTGCACCGCCGCCCGGGAGGCATCAGACACCGTATAGTGCCCGCCCGCCCAGTCCCCGGGCAGGGCGTCGGCGGTGATATCCACCGGCTCGGCGCTGGTGGCTAAAAATTCCAGCGTGCGCTCCAGTGTAGCAAGGTCTACGGCGGTCAGGCTGGTCAGCAGACTGCTGCTCACCTCCCGCAGACCCTGCGGCAGGGTGGTGGGCAGCAGCTCCAGCGCCTGACGGAAAAACGCATCCCACACCGCTGCCCGCGCGGCGGCGCTGCGCCGGGGCGAAAGAGAAGTGTCGGCATCCAGCGCCGCCAAAAAGCTGTGAGCATCGGCGGCGGAGATGCCCTGCACCCCGGTGCCTTTGCCGTACTGCGCCAGCTGCTCCGGTGTGAGCGCCCCGGTAAAGCCCACCCGCACTGCGCCGTACCGCGCCGCCAGTTTTGTCAGCACCGCCGGGGCGATGGCAAGATAGTCGGTATCCTCCGGCAGGGCGAACACCTCGCCCAGCGCCTCCCGGCAGCGGGCAGGGCCTGCGGCGGCGTAGCAGTCCGCAAGGGGGACGTTCTTGCCCCCAAAGGGCACTTCCAGCGCGGCGGGCACCGCCAGCAGATGGATGCAGTTCTGTCCGGCGTTCAGGTAGGCCAGCACAAAGCCCGGGGTCTCGTCTGCCACGCACAGCAGCACGGTGCACCGGTCGGTGGCCTTGGGCAGACGGATGGGCACCCCGCTCTGGCTTTTTGCAGCCTGCCGCAGACTGCTGCGCAGCTGGGCGCGGCTGAGCAGCACCGTGCCGCCCACCAGCGGCAGCAGCACCAGCAGGGCGGCGCACAGCGCCGCCCAGAAGGGACGCCAGCCGCTGCGTTTTGCGTGTTTCATGGCTCTGCCTCCTTTTTGTGCATAAAGCATGACCCAACGGGCGACCCTTTATGCAGAAAGGCAGGGATGCTGTATGGCTAAAACAGAAAACCCCAACGAAAAAGACCGCGAGGAACAGGAGGACTTCTGGCTGACGCTGGAACCCCTTCCCGCCCCCGACCCCGATAAATCTCCGTTGCCCGCACCGCATGAGGAATAATGGCGCTGCATAGGATGCAGTAAAAAAGGGGGGATGGGATGCCAGAGCAGTTCATGCGGGGGATCGAGGCTTTGAACGGCATCGTGTGGGGGCCGATGGGGCTGGGGCTGCTCTTCGGCACCGGGCTGCTGCTGACGCTGCGCACCGGGGGCTTCCAGCTGCGGCGGTGGGGCTACTGGATGCGGCACACCCTCGGCGCTATCCTGACCGACCGGAGCGTCACCGCCCATACCGCCCGCGAGGAACAGGCCATCAGCCAGTTTCAGAGCCTGTGCACCGCGCTGGCGTCCACCATCGGCACCGGCAACCTTGTGGGGGTGGCCACCGCCATCCTTTCCGGCGGGGCGGGGGCGGTGTTCTGGATGTGGGTCATGGCGCTGCTGGGCATGATGACCAGCTACGCGGAGAACGTGCTGGGCATCTACTACCGCCGCAAAGACCCGGCGGGCGGCTGGCGCGGCGGGCCGATGTACTACCTGCGGGACGGCCTTGGGGGCAAGCCGGGGCGGGTGCTGGCGGTGCTGTTTGCCGCGTTCTGCGCGCTGGCAAGTTTTGGCATCGGCAACCTGAGCCAGCTCAATTCCATCGCGGGCAACCTGAAAGCGGCCTTTGGCGTGCCGGAGGCCGTCACCGGCGCGGTGCTGGCGGCAGTATCGGCGGTGATTTTGCTGGGCGGGCTCAAGCGTGTGGCTGCGGTGGCGGAACGGCTTGTCCCCGCCATGGCACTGCTGTACATCGTGGGTGCGCTCACCGTGGTGGGGGTGCATATCACTGCCGTCCCGGCGGCGCTTGCCGCCATCGTAAAGGGTGCGTTCGGGCTGCGCGCCGCCGGTGGGGGCATCGTGGGCTATGGGCTGTCCCGGGCGGTCACATGGGGTTTTAAGCGGGGTGCTTTTTCCAACGAGGCCGGGCTTGGCTCCTCGGTGATGGTGCACGCGGCTTCCAACGTAAAGGAGCCGGTGCAGCAGGGCATGTGGGGCATTTTTGAGGTGTTTGCGGACACCATGGTGGTGTGCACCCTGACGGCGCTGGTGGTGCTGACCTCCGGCTTTGTGGATCTGGACACCGGGCGCATCGCCGCCGGGGCGGCGGGCAGTGCGCTGGTAGGGCAGGCTTTTGACACCGTGTTCGGCACGCTGGGGTCAAAGCTGATCGCGGTGTGCATCCTGCTGTTCGCTTACTCCACCACCCTGGGCTGGAGCTGCTACGGCTGCAAGGCCGTAGAGTATCTCTTCGGCGCAGGGGCAGGGGCGGGCTACCGGGTGCTGTTCGTAGCGCTGATGCCGGTGGGCGCGGTGATGCAGCTGGACCTTGCATGGACGCTTTCCGACACCTTCAACGGCCTGATGATGCTGCCGAACCTCATCGGCGTAATTGCGCTGTCCGGCACGGTGGTGCGCATCACACAGAACTATCTTGACCGCAGACTGCACGGCAGCCACGCGCCGCCGCTGTTGTCGGCGGGCGAGACGATTTAGAATGCGCGCCGCGGGAGGAGGTTCTGCTTGCCGAGGGATGTTCTCTTTTGATGTCAAAAGAG
>NZ_JBBMEO010000051.1:0-8724 GCF_040096515.1 Faecalibacterium tardum
GCGACAGATTCCCCTTTTTGTCACCTGCGGTGACATCTTCCCCCGGCCGGGGGAAGTCGGCCCTCTCGGGGGAGCAAACGCCCGCCCGCAGCGCCGCGCTTTTGCAGAAAGCGGCGCTGCAAATGCCGTTTCCCGTTACGACCTCTCCCGTGAAAATGCGTTTGGAGCGCTCCGCAGAGCGCGACAAACGCGAAATAAAAATAATTCTTCCGCTGAATATTGCCAGAGCAAAGCGGAGGCAATTCTGAATCGTAAAACGCCTGACTTTTCAACAAGGAGCACAAAACAAGTGGAAAACATTTCGCCCGCCCTCTTAGAGTGGTTTTACAAAAACCGCCGCAGCCTGCCCTTCCGGGAGGATCCCACCCCCTACCATGTATGGCTCAGCGAGGTGATGCTGCAGCAGACCCGGGTGTCGGCGGTGCTGCCGTATTACTACCGCTTTCTGGAAGCGCTGCCGGATATCCCCGCGCTTGCCGCCTGCGAGGAGGAAAGGCTGCATAAGCTGTGGGAAGGGCTGGGCTATTACAGCCGGGTGCGCAACCTGCAAAAGGCCGCAAAGCTCGTCTGTGCGCAGTACGGCGGGCAGCTGCCCGCCGACTATGCCGCCCTGCGTGCCCTGCCCGGCATCGGAGAGTATACCGCCGGTGCCATCGCCTCCATCAGCTTCGGACTTCCCGTGCCCGCCGTGGACGGCAATGTGCTGCGGGTGTTTTCCCGCCTGTATAATGACCCGGGTGTGATTACAGAACCGGCGGTAAAAAAGGCCTTTACCGCCCGGGTCATGGAGCATCAGCCGCCGGAAAAGGCCGGGGACTACAATCAGGCGCTGATGGAGCTGGGTGCGCTGGTCTGCGTGCCCAACGGCGCGCCCCTGTGCGGGCAGTGCCCGCTGGCAGAAGTCTGCCTTGCCCGGGCGGCGGGCACCACCGCCCAGCTGCCCCAGAAGGCAAAGCCCAAGCCCCGCAAGATTGTGCCGGTAACGCTGGCGCTTGTGGAAAGCCCGGCGGGCTTTCTGGTGCAGCAGCGGCCGCAAAAAGGGCTGCTGGCCGGGCTGTGGCAGCCGGTATTGTGGGAGGACGAGCATCTTTTGCAGGCCGAGGTGCTGGCGCGGCTGGCGGCGCTGGGGCTGGACACCGGCACGGCAGCTCCCGCCGCCCTGCCCGCCGCAAAGCACATCTTTACCCACATCGAGTGGCTCATGTCCGGCGTGCAGCTGCACGTTCCGGCGCAGAGTGCCCCGGCGGGCTATGTCTGGGCAAACCGGGAGCAGCTGCGCACCACCTACACCCTGCCCGGGGCGTTCCGGGCGTATAAGCCGCTGCTGCTGTGATTTTGGCAATTTGCTGTAATGAACCGCGCCAAAACCGGCACACTGCCCAAACTGCGCCCCGCAGCACCTTCGGGGCGTGAAAATTGGGGTGCAACGGTTGTAATTTTGGGCGGGAACGGGTATAATAAAAGCTACAAGGCGGCGCTGACCGCCGCTTGAATCAAGATCCTTTTGCGGGACGCCCGCTGGAAAAATCAAGCTGAAACAACGTTTCAACTGCAAAAAGGAGTGTACTGAATCTATGAAAAAATCTTGCTTGGTCGCTGTGATCGCTGTTCTGGCTGCTGTGGCTGGTGCGCTGGCTGCTGTGGCTCTTTACCTGAACCGCCGCGAGAAGGAGCTGGACGAGTACGAGCGCCTGCTGTTTGGCGAGGATGACGCAGAAACCGTGGAGCCGGAGGAAGCCGCTGCTGAGGACGAGGCAGAATAATTCCCCAAAATACCGGAAACTGCCGGGAAGATAAGCGCATCGGGGCGCACGGAGCAGTCTGTCTGAACGGACTTGCCCCGGTGCGCCCTTTTTGTACATAAGGAGAAGGAACATGAAGCGTTTTTTGCTTTGGCTCATCAGTGTGGCGCTGGGTGTGGTGGTGCTGCTGGCGGCTGTGATGGGGGTAAGCTATGCCTTTACCACCGAGGGCGGCTGTCCGGACGGGGCGGCGCAGTTCGGCGGGCAGGCGCTGGAGCCGAACGGCTCCTGCTGGCAGGTGCCGCTGCTGGGCGGGCAGCTGGATAAGGTCTTTGCCAGCCCCTCCACCCTGACCGTGCAGAAGCTGGGGGTGCTGTACACCGCCCACCCGGAGCTGACGTTGCCGGACTGGACGGGCTACACCGCCCTGACCATCCAGAATGCGGCGGGGGATGTGCTGTTTGCGGGCAGCGCAGGGGAGTACCAGAACTTCCTCTTCCCCGCGAACGGCGAGTATAAGGCGGAGCTGACCGCATGGCGTGTGCCCAAGGGCGGGGTCATCACCCAGTTTGAGGGCGGCAGCACCGGGCAGCTGCGCAAAAACTTGGGTCTGGAGCGCCCCGCCAAGCCCACGGGCTGGTACCGGTACAGCTTCCGGTTCACCTTGCAGGCCAGCGCGGAGGTGGAGCTTTCCGCCGAGCGGGTGGAGCAGGGCGGCACGGTGGGCGTGCGCATCTCCGGCATGACCGGAGACGCCGTGCCCACCATCGAGACCGACCTTGGCAGCGTGCAGTGCGTGCGCGCCGCCGAGGGCTGGCGCGCCTATATCCCGGCAGCCTATAACGCCTCCTCCGGTGGGCATGAGGTGAACATCACGGTGAACGGCGAGACCATCACCCGCACCCTGACCGTGCTGCCGAAGGACTTTGGCACGGTGGAGGTGGAGGCCGAAGAGCCCGCCGCGGAGAGCGCCAACGCGCAGTTCCGCAGCGCCATCTGGCCGCTGTACGAGGCTGCCGTCACCGCCAAGCAGTGGCAGGGCGGCTTTGTGTCCCCCGCCGAGGACTCCATGACCTTGGTGGACTACGGGCAAATCAAGGTAACGAACGGCCAGCAGGGCAGCCGCTCCAACTCCACAAAGCTGTACACCATCCCGGGCGCGCCCTGCCGCGCCGCAGCCAACGGCACGGTGGTGTTTGCGGGCAGTCTGGAACTTACCGGCAACACGGTGGTCATCGACCACGGCTGCGGGCTGCGCAGCTACCTGTACGGCTTGCAGGAGCTTTCGGTCAGCAGGGGACAGACCGTGGAAAAGGGGCAGGCTGTGGGCGCACTGGGCGAGGAGCTGACCATGGACTTCAAGCTGGGCAGCAGAAGCGTGAACCCGCGCCTGCTGTTCCAGACCTCCGGCGGTCTGTTCTGGAAGGAAAACGACTGAGCCGTAGGATGCAGGAGGAACGACATTGAAAAAGAGGATCATTGCATGGGCGGTGCTGCTCTCGGTATGCGCAGCAGCCCTTGGGCTGTGGTGCAGCGCCGCCGGCAAAACTGCCCGCACCCTGCCCTGTGAGGAGGAGGGACTTATCCTTTCCATCACTACCTTTGACGGCAAGAGCGAATCCAAACCCTTCCTCAAGTGTTTCGGGCATACATGGATCGGGCTGGACAACCGCACCGGGCACACGGTCTACCTGAAAGACCGCGCCATCCCGGACGGCGAGATGGTCACCTTCTCGGTCTGGGCGGTGTCGGGGCTCTCGGGGCTGCTGTTCGATCTGGAACCGTGCTATATCGCCAATTACGGCCGCTACACCGGCAGACTGTCCCTGAGCACCAATATCGGGGAAGAGCAGCTGAAGGTCATCGAGGACTACATGGAACAGCACGATAAATGGACGGTGGACAAAAATTGCAGCTACTGGTCGGTCCATCTGTGGAACGCGGTGGTGGGCGAGGATGCTGCCCTGAAGATCCGGGGCTTTGTCTGCACGCCCGAAAAAATTGAACAGGCTTTCAGCGCCTTTGACTGCGTGGAGGCGGACAAGGACTTCTCCCGCGCAGGCGGCATCTACTGCTACAAGGACGGAGAGAGAACGGAGCTGCAATTATGTTCATAAGATTCATCACAAGCAGGCTGCTGCGGGTCATCGTGTGCGCAGCGGCGGGGCTGTACGGCCTGTACAACGCCATCTCCTGCTTTGTCACCCTGTATACAAAGCGGGGCATCAGCCCTACCTGATGGCCGGCGCGGTGCGGTTCGATTTTCAGGGCTACTATATGATGGCTGCCATGCACGCCGGCATCTGCCTGCTTTTGGGGGTGCTGGTATGGCTCTTCCTCAAAGGAACGAAAAAGCTGCGGGAAAAGATTGCGGTCGGGTGAATTTGCAGGTTTCCTGTAACATTTTTCCTCTTTATGCGTTATTGGGGTGAAAGGGCGCAACAAAGCCCGCAAAGGAGGAAATGACCATGAAACTGGATTGTGACGTGATCCGCGACTTACTGCCCCTGTACGCCGAAAAGCTTGCCAGCCCCGCCAGCAGCGCGCTGGTGGAGCAGCACCTTGCAGAGTGCGAAGCTTGCCGTGCCCAGCTGGAACAGATGGAAAAGCCGGTGCCGGTGCAGCCGGAGCTCCAGCCGGATGCGCCGCTGCGGAGCATCCGAAAAACCCTGCAGAAAAAAAGCATCCGCATAGCGGCGGCAGCGGTTCTGACAGTGCTGTGCGCGTTTGGACTGGTGTTCTGGATGGGCGGCGCAAAAACGCCGGTAACGGCAGAACAGGCGCAGATCTGGACTTACAACAAAAAGGAGGATGGCGCAAACCTCTGTGTGCTGGAAGTGCAGGGCAAAAACGTCCGGCTGGAGACCGAGGGCGGGTTCAGCTGGGGCAAGGAATACATCACCGTCCGGGCCATGCGGTATACCTTCCCCGGCCTCCATGCCGCGCTGACAAAGCTGACCGGCTCCGAGATCGTGTCCACAGAGATCGCCGTCTCCCGCACCCAGCTGCTGACGGTGCAATGCGCCGATGAGACCCGCTATTACAGGGACGGTCAGCAGGAGGATGTGGTCACACAGGAACAAGGCGTGTTTGAGAAGGGCTGACTATGGACATTGAAACCATCTATCGGCTCTACTTCCGGGACGTCTGCCTGTTTTTGCAGGGGCTTACCCGCAGCGAAACGCTGGCCGAGGAGCTGACGCAGGAGACCTTTTTCCGGGCGCTGGACGGCCTTGAGGACTATGACGGCAAGCAGGATGTGCGGGCGTGGCTGTTCACCGTGGCACGCAACGCCTACTACGACCACTGCCGCCGCGCAAAGCACGCCGCCCCGCTGGAGGATGCCGAAACAAAAGCTGCCGAAAGCCCGGATATCGCGCAGCTTTTGGTGGACAAGGATGCTGCCTTTACGGTGCACCAGTGTCTGCACGCGCTGGAAGAACCCTACAAGGAGGTTTTCAGCCTGCGAGTGTTCGGCGAGCTGCCCTTTGAGCGCATCGGGGCTATTTTTGGCCACAATGCTGCATGGGCGCGGGTGACCTATTACCGCGCCAAGACCCGCATCCAGACCATGCTGGAACAGCGGAAATGATCGGGAATGCGCAGCGATTGAACCCTCTCAGTCACGCCTTACGGCGTGCCAGCTCCCCCGAAAGGGGGAGCTTTTTGCATTTGCCGGTCAGCACAAATAAAGCTCCCCCTTCGGGGGAGCTGGCATCGCGCAGCGATGACTGAGAGGGTTTAACGACCCCTTCTGTGAAAAAAAGTGGCTCAGAAACGCCCGCAGGCGTTTCTGAGCCACAAATTATAATAATATTTTTTCCGCGGTTCAGACCTTCTCAGAGGGCTTGCTCAGGTCTACACTGCGGATGATCTTGCGCACCGGCAGGATGCTCTTGGCGTTCATGGACAGCTCGTCCACGCCCATGCGCAGGAAGGTCTCAGTCAGGGCGGTGTCGGCACCCAGCTCGCCGCAGATGCCTACCCAGATGCCGTGACGGTGACCGGCTTCAATGGTCATCTTGATGGCGCGCAGCACGGCGGGGTGATGGGGGTTGAAGAAGGGCTCCAGCTTTGCGTTCTGGCGGTCCAGTGCGCAGGTGTACTGGGTCAGGTCGTTGGTGCCGATGGAGAAGAAGTCGCACTCGGCGGCCAGCTCGTCCGCGATGAGCACGGCGGCGGGGGTCTCGATCATGGTGCCTACTTCAATGTTCTGCCCCATCTTGACGCCCTCGGCGGCCAGCTCGGCGCGGCACTCTTCCAGAACAGCCTTGGCGTCCTGCAGCTCCCGCAGGCTGGTGATCATGGGGAACATGATGCTCATGTTGCCGTAGGCAGAAGCCCGCAGCAGCGCGCGCAGCTGGGTCTTGAAAAAGTCCTTGCGGGTCAGGCAGATGCGGATGGCGCGGTAGCCCAGTGCGGGGTTGTCCTCGTGATCCAGCTTCATGTAATCCACGGTCTTGTCTGCGCCGATATCACAGGTGCGCACCACCACCTTGCGGGGTGCAAGGCTTTCCACCACCTGCTTGTAAGCCTCGAACTGGTAGTCCTCGGTGGGGAAGTCCTTGCAGTTCAGGTAGACGAACTCGGTGCGGAACAGACCCACGCCGCCGGCGTCGTTCTGCTGCACAGCGCCCACGTCGCCCATGCCGCCGATGTTGGCAAACACGTCGATGGTCTTGCCGTCCAGCGTGGTGTTGGGCTTGCCCTTCAGCTCCTGCAGAAGAGCCTGCTTTTTCTGGTCCTCCTGCTGGCGCTTTTTCAGGCTCTTGAGCAGGTCGGGGGTGGGGTCTACATACACACAGGCGTTGTAGCCGTCCACCACAGCCATCTTGCCGTCCCAGTCGTCCTGAATGTCCTTGCACTGGATCAGGGCGGGGATGTTCATGCTGCGTGCCAGAATGGCGGTGTGGCTGTTGGAGCTGCCCTCGCGGGTGATAAAGCCCAGCAGCAGGCTTTTATCCATGCGCACGGTCTCGGAGGGAGCCAGATCCTCGGCTACCAGAATGCTGGGCTCGGTGCCCTGCAGGGAAGCGTTGTCCACCCCCTGCAAAATGTCCAGCATGGCCTGTGCAATGTCCAGCACATCGGCGCTGCGGGCCTGCAGATACGGGTCATCCATGGCAGAGAACACCGCAGCCTGATTGTTGCCGGCGGTCTTGACGGCGTACTCGGCGCACATCTTCTGCCCGTTGATGATCTCCTTGATGGCGTCCACAAAGTCGTCGTCATCCAGCATCATGGCGTGGATGTTGAACACCTCGGCAATGTCCTCGCCGGCTTCTGCCAGAGCCTTTTCGTACAGGGCGGTCTGCTGCTCAATGGCCTTCTGGCGGGCAGCTTCAAAACGCTCCAGTTCTGCGGCAGTATCTGCCACAGGAGCGGTGGAAATCGCGGTATCTTTTTTCTTGTAGATCTTCAGCTTGCCAATGGCGATGCCATTGAGTACGCTTTTGCCGGTGCCTACCTGCATAGCACGTTCTCCTTCCACTTACAGCCGGGCGTGCAGCGCCCGGCGTTTTTTCAAAAAAGCCCCCGCAGTTTTCCCGCGAGGGCTCGGCTTTTAAGCCGCGGCTCAGACGTTCTCGCTCAGGAACTTCTGGATGGCCTCTGCGGCTGCTTCTTCATCATCGCCCTCGACCTTGATGGTCACGGTCTCGCCCTGCTTGACGCCCATGCCCATCAGAGCCATCAGCTTGCGCATATCGCAGCTCTTGCCGTCCTTCTCGAGGGTAGCGGTGCTTGCAAAGCCCTTCACGGTCTTGACCAGCAGACCGGCGGGACGGGCATGGATGCCGCAGGCATCCTTAATAGTGTACTGAAATTCCTTCATAATCATTTTCTCCTTACTGGATCCCTCTGCCCGGGCTGCACATTCAGCCCCGGAACATGGCTTTGCCAACGGGGATTGGTATACTACTATTATAAACCCGTACCAGTTTTTTTGCACCGTTTCATATTGCCGATTTTTACAAGAATTTTTTGTTATATTTGAACATACGGATGCTACAAAAATCCGTGCTTTGTCTAATTTTTGTCGAATCGTTTGTAAAAACTAGGCAGTTTGTGCAACTGCCGGACAAGAGCTTAAAAAAGGTCGTTTTTTCCCCGAATACCGTCCCTATTCCACGGGATACCCTTCTGCGTCCAGCGGCAGCTCGGTGTAGGGGGCTGCCTGCGGGGCGGCTTCGGGCTCTGTCTCCGGTTCGCCGGAGGTCTGCTGTGCGGTGCTGTCGGTCAGCTGCTCGTCGTGCCGCTCGCCCCAGTCGCCGCTGTAATCCTCGCCGGAGGTCTGTTTTGCCAGCTCGTTCTGTGCGTCCTGCAGCCCCAGCACCGTGCCGGAGGGCTTTTCCAGCAGATACGCGCCCACAGCCTTCTTTTTATACACCAGCAGCACTCCGTAGCGGCTGGTCTCACCGTTGCTTGCCGCCGGAAGCAGCGCCGACCATTTTTCCACCGTTTTGCCCTTGTAGCGGGCAAGATCCATGCCGCTCTGCTGCACCACCCCGTTGAAAGCGGAAAAGCTGTCGTCCCACTTGCGGGGAATTTTGACCTTATCCGCCGTGATGGACGCGCCGTCCACCTCCAGCCCGTAGCCGGTGAACCATGTCTGGATGTCCTGTGCGCTCTCGATACGGTTCACCGGGGCAGCCACCGCCACCGTCCGGGTACTGATGAACCGCCCCAGCATGGCGCTGAACACCACCAGTGCGCAGCACGCCGCCCCTGCTCCCAGTTTTTTCAGGCTCGTCTTGCTCAGTGTTACCACAAACATATCCCCATGCCTCCCCGCCATTTGCGCTTGTATACTCTGCCACCAGCTTATGCACAAAAACAGGGAAGTATGCCCTGTTTTTGCGGCAGGGGGACGATTTTAAATGGCCGCCGCGCTCCGCGGGGAAAGCTTCTGCTTGCCGCAAGCGTGCAGGGACGCTCCGCTGGGCCAGAGGCAGGGAGGGGTGTTCCGACTCCCCCCTCCCTA
>NZ_JBBMEO010000052.1:0-8678 GCF_040096515.1 Faecalibacterium tardum
AAAGATCATCCTTACGCTGGATTTTGTAAACAGCGAGCTGCCCGTGATGCTCTTCCGGCTGGTACCCCAGACCGCCGCCCTCTGAATGCTTTTACAGCGGCACGAACAATAAAACGCAAAATGCCCGCCCACCGTGGTTTTCCACAGCTGGGCGGGCATTCTTTTGTGCCTTTTTGGCGTAAAAATACCCCCGGAGGATGCAGCGTTTTTTACGCTGTCTACTCTGGGGGCAGTATATCAAGCGCTGCGCGGCAGCTCCCGGAAGCGGACACTGTATCGCTGAAAAAGCACTTCCTAGCGCTGCTCCTCCGGCGGGCAGCAGCTCTCCCGGGGGATGAGCTTATGCGGCACGATGATCTTTGTGGCCAGAAGGTTCGGGTTCTCAATGTGGTTGATGGTCTGGCCGAGCGCATCATCGCCCTGCTGGGCGGCCGGGAGAACATCGTGCTGGTGGACGCCTGCATGACCCGTCTGCGCGTTACCGTAAAAGACCCTGCCAAGGTTGCCGACCTTGCCGCATGGAAGGCCGAGGGCGCGCTGAGCCTGCTGGTGAAGGGCGACGGCATTCAGGCCGTGTACGGCCCCAAGGCGGACGTTCTGAAATCTGACATCAACGATATTCTGTAAAAAACTATGAAACTGCTGACATTGAATACCCACAGCCTTATTATCCCGGAGCATGAGGCAAAGCGGGAGATATTTGTAGACTTCATCGCAAAGGAGCAGCCGGAGGTGTTCGCCCTGCAGGAGGTGAACCAGACCGCCGCTGCGCCGCTGCTGGCAGAGGCTCCGGCGGGGTACTACCCCTGCCCCGGCAATATGGTGCTGCTGAAAGCGGACAACCACGCCGCAGCCGTGGCAAAAATGCTGGAAGCGCGGGGCGTGCACTATTATTGGAGCTGGCTCCCGGCAAAGATCGGCTACGACATTTACGATGAGGGCGCGGCGGTGTTCAGCCGTGCACCCATCACCGACGCCGAAAACCTGCTGCTGAGCCAGATCAATGATTACAACAACTGGAAGACCCGCCGCACGCTGGGCGTCTGTGCAGGAGACGTCTGGTACTATACGGTGCATCTGGGCTGGTGGAAGGACGAGGCAGAGCCTTTCGCCCCGCAGTGGGAAAAACTTTCAAAGGCGGCGGGCGCAAAAAAGACTGCCTTTCTGCTGGGCGACTTCAACAGCGAAGCCGATGTGCGGGGCGAGGGCTACGACCTTGTGCTGGGCAGCGGCTGGCAGGATACCTACCGCCTTGCACAGCAGCGGGACGCGGGCTACACGGTGGTGGAAGCCATTGACGGCTGGCGGGATGCCCCGGATGCAGCGGCAAAAAAGCGCATCGACCAGATCTGGTGCTCCAAGGCGGTGGCTGTCAAGAGCAGCCGGGTGGTGTTTAACGGCTTGCAGGAGCCGCAGGTGTCTGACCATGCCGGTGTTATGATCGAGTTATAAAGGAAGGGAAATGAAGATGCAGAGAAGTGCAGGCATTTTGCTGCCCATCAGCAGTCTGCCGTCCCCTTACGGCATCGGCTGCTTTTCGCAGGAAGCATACGACTTTGTGGATTGGCTCAAGGAAGCCGGACAGACCTATTGGCAGATCTTGCCGCTGGGTGTGACCAGCTACGGCGACAGCCCGTATCAGAGCTTTTCCGCCTTTGCGGGCAACCCTTATTTCATCAGTCTGGATGCACTGGTGGAGGAAGGCGTGCTGACCGCTGCCGAGTGCAAAAAGGCAAACTTCGGCCGCAAGGCAGACGACATTGATTACAGCCGCCTGTATACCGAGCGCGGCCGTCTGCTGCGGCTGGCGTACTCCCGCAGCGACATCGGCCACAACGAAGCGTTTACGGCATTCTGCGAGAAAAACAAGTGGTGGCTGGACGATTTTGCCCTGTTTATGGCGGTAAAGGATCGCTTTGAGGGCAAGCCGTGGATCGAGTGGGCAGAGGATATCCGTCTGCGCTGGCAGCCCGCCATGGACTACTACCGCCGGGAGCTGTACTTTGAGGTGGAGTACCACAAGTATCTTCAGTTCAAGTTCGAGGAGCAGTGGCGCAAGCTGAAAGCCTACGCCAACAGCAAGGGCATCCAGATCATCGGCGATATCCCCATCTATGTGGCGCTGGATTCTGCGGACGCATGGGCAAACCCGGGCCTGTTCCAGCTGGACAAGGACAACATCCCCACGGCGGTGGCGGGTGTTCCCCCGGACGGCTTCTCCCCCACCGGTCAGCTGTGGGGCAACCCGCTCTACCGCTGGGAAGCGCACCGCGCGACCGGCTATCAGTGGTGGATCACCCGGCTGTGGTACTGCTTTGAGCTGTACGATGTGGTGCGCATCGACCACTTCCGCGGCTTCGATGAGTATTTCTCCATCCCCTACGGCAGCGAGACCGCCGTGGATGGCCACTGGGAAAAAGGCCCCGGCATCGAGCTGTTTCGCGCGGTGGAGCAGGCGCTGGGCAAGCGGGAGATCATCGCCGAGGATCTTGGCTACATGAGCGACACCGTGCGGCAGCTGGTGCGGGACAGCGGCTTCCCCGGCATGAAGGTGCTGGAATTTGCCTTTGACTCCCGCGATACCGGCAGCGCCAGCGACTACCTGCCCCACAACTATCCGGTGAACAGCGTGGCGTATACCGGCACCCATGACAACGAGACGCTGGTATCTTGGTACCAGACCATCTCGGATGCCGAGCGCGCCATGGTGCGGGATTACCTGTACGACTACGCCACCCCGGACGAGCAGCTTTATAAAAGCATGATCGCACTGATTCTGCGCAGCGCAGCGGCAAGGTGCATCATCCCCATGCAGGACTGGCTTGGACTGGATAACGCCGCCCGCATCAATAAGCCCTCCACCGTAGGCCAGAACTGGCGCTGGCGGCTGAAAAAGACCCAGCTGACAAAGAAGCTTCAAAAGGAGATCTGCCAGCTGACCACCCGCTACGGCCGGAAGAACTGGGCGTAACCGAAAGAGATTTCTTTAAAGAATAGCAGCAGCACCCCGCACGCCTTTCCCGGCGGCGGGGTGCTGTTCCTTATTTTTGTTTTTCTGCACAAAATGTTCTGCGGGCAGGGTTTTCCTCTTGACAAGCGGGCAAATGTTTCGTACTATATTTAGTAGTATGGAATCAAAGACGCTGTACGCAGGTTTCAGTGTGACCCTGTACCCATTTCAGGCAAAGTGTGCCTGTTTGATATAAAATGGAACCGTAGAGAGAAAAGCCGTATGCTTTTGCCCGTGCCGCCGGTTTTGGGCGGTGCGTATGCTTTTGGTGTCACTTTTTGGATTGAAAGCTCTTTCTATATCATTGCCCGTGTCCTGCTGCGCAGCGTCTCCTGCTTTTAATTTTGCATTGAATTGAAACAAAGGAGAGTGAACGCAATGACCGCGATCGGAGTGATCGTGGCCTTGATCGTTGCTGCTGTCGGCGTGGCTGCGGGCTATTTTATTGGTTACAACAACCGTAAAAAGACCGCCGAAGCCCAGATCGGCAGCGCCGAGGCCGAGGCTACCCGGCTGGTGAATGAGGCGATCAAGACCGCCGACCAGAAGCGCAAGGAAGCGGTTCTGGAAGCAAAGGACGAGGCTTTCCGTCTGAAAGCCGAGGTCGATGCCCAGAAGGCAGAGGCCGACAAGGAGATCAAGCAGCGCCGTGCGGAGATCAGCCGTCAGGAAAACCGCATCGACCAGAAGGAAACGGCGCTGGACCGCAAGACCGAAGCGCTGGAAAAGAAGGAAGAAGAGCTGAAAAAGCGCGCTGCCGACGCCGAGGAGCGTCTGGCAGAGATCGATGCTTTGCGCGCCAAGGAGATGGAGCGTCTGGAAACGCTGGCCGGCCTGAGTCAGGAGGACGCCCGCGAGGTGCTGCTGCATAAGGTGGACGAGGAGCTGACCCACGAAAAGGCCGTGCGCGTTGCCGCCTACGAGACCGACCTGAAGGAAAACTGCGATAACATCGCCCGCAACCTCATTGGACAGGCCGTCAGCCGCTGCGCTGCCGACCATTGCAGCGAGACCACCGTCAGCGTGGTGCCGCTGCCCAGCGATGAGATGAAGGGCCGCATCATCGGCCGCGAGGGCCGCAACATCCGCGCACTGGAGACCGCTACCGGCGTGGATCTCATCATCGACGATACCCCGGAGGCCATTACCCTGTCCTCCTTCGACCAGACCCGCCGCGAGGTGGCCCGCATGACGCTGGAGCGCCTGATCGGCGATGGCCGCATCCACCCCGCCCGCATCGAGGAGACGGTGGAAAAGTGCCGCCACGATCTGGAACTGCAGATGAAGCGCGAGGGCGAGCGCGCGGTGATGGAGCTGGGCATTCACGGCCTGCACCCGGACCTGATCAAGCTGATCGGCCGGCTGAAGTACCGCACCAGCTTTGGCCAGAACGCCCTGACCCACAGCATGGAAGTGGCTTGGGTGGCCGGTCTGCTGGCAGGCGAGATGGGCGTGAACGTCACCATGGCACGCCGCGCCGGTCTGCTGCATGATATCGGCAAGGCACTGGATCACGAGATCGAGGGCAGCCACGTCCAGATCGGCGTGGACATCTGCCGCAAGTACAAGGAGAACACCCAGATCATCCACGCCATTGAGGCACACCACGGCGACGTGGAGCCCAAGACCCCGCTGGCCTTCATCATTCAGGCTGCCGACGCCATCAGCGCCGCCCGCCCGGGTGCCCGCCGCGAGAACGTGGAAAGCTACGTCAAGCGCCTTGAAAATCTGGAGGAGATCTCCTCCGGCTTCGAGGGCGTGGAGCAGGCCTTTGCCGTGCAGGCAGGCCGCGAGGTGCGCATTCTGGTCAAGCCCGACGTCATCAGCGACGATCAGGTCATCCTGCTGGCACGCGCCATCGCCAAAAAGATCGAGGATACGCTGGATTACCCCGGCCAGATCAAGGTCAACGTCATCCGCGAGAGCCGCGCTGTGGAGTACGCAAAATAAAGCCTTTTTCGCAGGCTGCCGTGTTTTTTGCACGGCAGCCTGTTTTTTTACGCCGAAACGATTGCATTTCCCGCTAAAAAAAGGTATCATGGATGCAGAAGAAAGCAAAAAGAACTGCGTCCGTGCGGATGCAGACCCGTAACGACCCCGGAACGGAAAGGAGCATCGTTCTATGAAAAACTGGAAGAAATTACTGGCTTGTCTGCTGGTCAGCCTGATGGCGCTGACCGTGTTCACCGCCTGCGATGCCAGCGTGGGCGCACCCATGGGGGCCAAGCGCTCCACAGCCGAAAGCGCAAAGGCACTGTGCGATAGATTCAAGGTGAGCTACAGCGAGGAGCTGAGCGACAAAGCCTATACCATCGCAAGCTGGGTCGCCGGCACTGAGCAGTCCTGCAAACCGAGCGAGGGCAAGACCGAGCTTTACCGCTGGGCCAGTATAGACAAAGTTGCAGAAGTAAAAACCTGTCTGGAGCAGCAGCGCTACGCCACTGCGTTTGAAAACATGGGTATGGGCATTCTGGGCACTGATGACTTTACCCCGGGCTTTGACATCGACTGCACGCTGCAAAACAACAAAGCGGATATCTGCTTTGTTCTGCCGAAGGACGGTCGTGTGACCGACACCATGACCAAAGCCGCAAAGGGCAAGACCAAGCTTGGCGTTGCCTATGTGGTAGACAAGGGCGTAAGCTACGCCGTGGTGCTGTTTGGGTAAAACCATTTTAAATGTGCGCCGCGTTCGCTATGCACATCAATAGCGGAAGTATGATTTAAATTTTGGGGAGCGGAACGTCTGCGGACGTTCCGCTCCCCTGTTTTCACGGGAGGGAGTTAAGTTCCCCCTTGGGGGAGTTGGCGAACGCAGTGAGCCTGAGGGGGTATTTCGCAGGCTGAATTCCCCCAGTCACGGCTGCGCCGTGACGGAAGGGGTGACCCCCGCAGCGCCGTGCTTTCGCAGAAAGCTGCGCTGCAACTGCCGTTTTTCGTTACGTCCCCACCTGTGAAAATGGAAGGGGAGCTTTAGGCTTTCGGAGGGGCAGAGTTTTCGGTACGGCCAAGAAGATAGTCGGTCGAAGTATGATATAGATCGGCAGCTGGGCTAAAACCGTGGTTGGGATGTCGCGCAAACCTTGTTCATAACGGTTGTACTGCGGCTGGGGCATGTTCAAAATGGATGCAAGCTGCCGCTGCGTCAAGTTATGATCTTCGCGCATGTCACGGATACGGCGATAGTAAGCTATTAAAAATCCTCCTGATATCTGAATGAATATCTTGACAATACCGCAAGGAAATGCTATGCTCGACGTATGATATCTAATTGGATATCAAAGATTCAGTAATTGTTTGAGGAGGATGCAAAATGAAAGAGATTACGCGTCGGAACTTCTTGAGGGTGATTACAAGCGCGGTACTCATAGGTGGAATGGGAATGTTGTCGAGTTGCGGAAAAAGTAAAGAAGAACTGATGTGTGGGGATTGGTATGTTCAAGGATATGATACCTTAGCCTTTTCATTCTATGATGATGGTACCTGTCAGGTTCGAGCTCGAGGAGATTATGTACAGGGAACATGGAGTGTTGTAGATGAAGATACTTTGAAACTAGATTACTATGGAGAAATAAAAACTTGTTCAATTGCAAGTGTAGATGACAATTCACTTGAACTTGAGCTACCCGATGGTGAAACCCTTATGTACTATCCTACGGCTGAAGAAGCGTTAAAACATTAAAACTTCATGGAATCGATGGGACAAAAGTTACATTTACCGCAAGAAGAATGGATGGCTCAATCTGTTTTCAATGCGATACGACCCAACTAGAATTCTCAGAACTTAATCCGAATGATCTCTATGAGACGCTTGTGAATTCTGGATATGACATAAATTCAAAAGGAATTTCTACTCCATTCATTTATTGCGGCGGAACACTTTATCGAGTCGGGGGATTAAAAGGATATGTCTTTATGAATATTGCGAATGGAAAAATTCATTAAGTAGAGAAGGGCAAGTATAATGCAACAGCCCCTTCCGAAATTTAAAATAATCTTTCCGCTGAATATGGTCAAAGCGCCAGCGGAGACCATTTTAAATCGTCCCACATAAAAAGCAGCCGCCGCACGAGAAAGTGCGGCGGCTGCTTTGACTATGTTCTGTTATCAGCCCTTCAGGAAAGCCGGCAAGGGCTTGCCTTCCTTGAGCCACTGGTGATACTCGGCGGTGGCGGCAAATTCCACGTCACCGGCAGAGTTCAGGGCAGTTTCCACCGAGTCCTGTACCACGCCGATGATGAAGCCCACGCCCACCATCTGCATGGCGATGTCGTTGGAGATGCCAAACAGCGAGCAGGCCATGGGGATCAGCAGCAGGGAGCCGCCAGCCACGCCGGAAGCGCCGCAGGCACCCAGAGCGCTCATGGCGCTCAGCACGATGGCGGCAGGCAAAGACACCTGAATGCCCAGCGTATTGGCCGCTGCCAGCGTCATGATGGTAATGGTGATGGCGGCACCGTCCATGTTGATGGTAGCGCCCAGCGGGATGGACACGGAGTACATATCCTTGTCCAGACCCAGCTTTTCACACAGGGACATATTCACAGGGATGTTGGCGGCAGAACTGCGGGTGAAGAAAGCGGTCAGGCCGGACTCCTTCAGGCAGCGGAATACCAGCGGGTACGGGTTGCGGCGCAGGTAAACGAACATGATAAAGGGGGAAACGATCAGCGCCATGAACAGCATGGTGCCCACCAGCAGCGCCAGCAGCTTGCCGTACTGGGTAAAGATGGCAAGACCGTTGCCGGAAACGTTGGTGTACACCAGACCCATGATGCCGAAGGGTGCCAGATTGATGATCCAGCGCACGATCTGAGAAACGGCATCGGCGGTGTTTGCCAGAAAGACCTTGGTGCTCTCTGCGCCGATGTTCTTCATGGCAATGCCGAACATGCAGGCCCAGAACAGGATGCCGATGTAGTTGCCGTTCATCAGGGCGCTGACGGGGTTGGCCACAAAGTTGGTCAGCAGGGTGCTCAGCACCTCGCCCAAGCCCTGCGGGATCACGTCGGACTGTGCCGCGTCGGCCAGCACCACCGTGACCGGGAACATAAAGCTGGTGACGACCGCAATGGCTGCCGCCAGAAAGGTGGTGAGCATGTACAGCCAGATCACGGTGCCAAAGCGGCGGTCCAGCTTGGACGAGCCCTGTGCCAGCGCGCTTGCCACAATGACGAACACCAGCACCGGGGCAATGCCCTTCAGCGCACCGACGAACAGGCTGCCCAGCTCGCCGACCCAACCTGCGCCCGGCGCAACAAGCGCCAGCACCGAACCGACTGCCAGGCCGATCAGGATGCGCAGGATCAGGCTGGTCTGGTTGTATTTTGCTACAACCGCTTTCAAGGTTTTCATATCGTAACACTCCTCTTATGCTGTACGCCCATTGCGTACATTTTCCTGCTTCTTATACAAGAACAGTTGTCATTATAGCATATACAGCCAAAAAGAGGAAGTGTTTTCAGGCATTTTTACGCCTCAAATCACGTTTTTTGTAACCTTTTGCAAAATTGCCTTGAAAACTGTACTTGTGTAAAATACAGTTTTGCGGTTTTGACGAGGGGAACCCTCTCAGTCATCGCTGCGCGATGCCAGCTCCCCCGAGGGGGGAGCTTTAACTCCCTCAGTCCAAACCTATCGGTTTTGCCAGCTCCCTCTGGGAGGGAGC
>NZ_JBBMEO010000053.1:0-8026 GCF_040096515.1 Faecalibacterium tardum
TTTTCAAGGGCTTCCTGCTGAGGCTTCAGAAGTCATTCTTTTGTCTCAGCGCTTGGCGCTCAAGTATAATACCACACCCCGGGGCAGTTGTCAACACTTTTTGACATCTTTTTTCCAAATTCTTTGTGGTGGGGGTTTGGGAGCAAAACTCCAACCGCAACGAACCCTCTCAGGCATCGCTGCGCGATGCCAGCTCCCCCGAGGGGGGAGCTTTTGGCATGACGGGAAGGTCTCTTATTGCACTTGAAACTTTAGTGACCGGGTCAACGGCGTGCGCCCTCTCAGTCAAGCCCTGTCGGGCTTGACAGCTCTCCCAAAGGGAGAGCCAAGAGCACTGCCGGAAACTTCCTCATTATGCCTAATACTTTAGTAATAAACCTTAGACCTTGGCTCCCCCTTCGGGGGAGCTGGCGCGGGAGCGCCTGAGAGGGTTCGTCCTCTCCTCCCCCACCAAAAGCAAAAGCCTTGCGTATCGGCGGCGGGTGCGCTATTATATATTATATACATTATAGAGCGCTGCGAAAGGAGCCCTGACCATGATCCTCACCGTCAATATCGGCAACACTCACATCACCGTGGGCGGCTACGAACAAGATACCCTTATCTTCTGCGGGCGGCTGCACTCCGACCCCGCTGCCACGGTGGAGGAATACGCCATCCGGCTGGTGAATCTGTTACAGCTGTACGGAGCATCTCCGGCGCAGATCGAGGGCGGCATTCTGGGCAGCGTGGTGCCCATGCTCAGCGGGCGGGTGCTGGCGGCTTTACAGCTTTTATGCAAGGCACGCATCCTGACCGTGGGGCCGGGGCTGAAAAGCGGCATCAAGCTGCGGCTGGACAACCCCGCGCAGCTGGGTGCAGAGCTGCTGTGCGGCGCGGTGGCGGCGCTGGCAGAGTGCCCCGGGCCGCTGGTGGTCATCTCGGCAGACACGGCCATCTCCCTGATGGCGGTGAACGCCAAGCAGGAGCTTGTGGGCGGCGTGATCCTGCCCGGGCCGCAGCTTTCCATGAACGCGTTGGTGCAAAAGACCGCGCAGCTGCCCCAGATCGACCCTGCCACCCGCGCCCCGGACTCAGTGCTGGGCAAAAGTACCTCGGCCTGTTTGCAAAACGGCTTTGTGCTGGGCACGGCCAGCCTGCTGGACGGTCTGGCCGACCGCTTCTGCGCCGAATTGGGCGCACAGACCGCCTTTTACGCCACCGGCGACCTTCCCCGCTCCATCCGGGAGGCCTGCCGCACCCCCATCCACTACCGCGAGACCCTGATCACCGACGGCCTGCACCGCATCTGGCTGCGAAACCGGAAGGGCTGACGATTTTCGTTTGCATTTTGCATCCCAATGTGTTATACTGTGTTGTACCCACCAAAGGGATACAGTATTTGCGATCGTAGCTCAGCTGGATAGAGCGTTCGGCTCCGACCCGGAAGGCCAGAGGTTCGAATCCTCCCGGTCGCACCAAGGACTGCTGCACAGGTTATGTGCAGCAGTCCTTTTTATTTATTTTATCGAATCCATCTTGCAAAAGCAGCGCAGTGCCTTATAATAGAGGCTGTGCCCCGGTGTGCGCGGGCACGGTTAGGATGTATAGGATAAAGGAAAAAAGAGTATGGCTTCTCAAACGAATACGCTGACGGAAGGCCCTCTGGCCAAGCAGATCTTTCTGGTCAGTCTGCCGCTGGCGCTTTCCAACCTGCTGCAGGTACTGTTCAATATGTCGGACGTGGCGGTGGTGGGGCGCTTTGCCGGTTCCACGGCGCTGGGCGCTGTTGGCTCCACCAGCACGCTGGTGACCCTGTTCACCGGCTTTCTCATCGGTCTGAGCAACGGCATCAACGTGCTGGTGGCACGTTTTTACGGCGCGCGCCATCCCAAGGACGTGGAAAAGACCGTCCACTCGGCGGCCATCATCAGCGCCGTTGCCGGTGTGGCGCTACTGCTCATCGGTCTGCTGGGTTCCCCCGCCATGCTGCGGCTGCTGAACACCAAAGAAGATCTGCTGCCCGGCGCGATTTTGTATCTGCGGGTGTATTTTCTGGGCATGCCGGCGCTGGCGCTGTACAACTTCGGCAACGCGGTGTTCAGCTCCATCGGCGACACCAAAAAGCCGCTGATGTATCTGTCCATTGCCGGTGCCCTGAACATTGCGCTGAACCTATTCTTTGTCATCGTGTGCGATCTGAGCGTGGTGGGTGTGGCGCTGGCCAGTGCCATCAGCCAGTGCGTTTCGGCATTTCTGATCCTGCGGGCGCTGACCCGGGTGCAGGACTGCTACGCGCTGGACGCACATAAATTACAGCTGGACCCGGTGCAGGCCAAGAGCATCCTTGCGCTGGGCGTGCCCGCCGGATTGCAGAACGCTATTTTTGCCATTGCCAACCTGTTCATTCAGGCGGGCGTCAACTCCTTTGACTCTTTGATGGTCAAGGGCAACAGCGCCGCCGCCAATGCGGACGGCCTGATTTATGATTGCATGGCGGCCTTCTACATGGCCTGCGCCAGCTTTATGAGCCAGAACTACGGCGCGGGACGGCCTGACCGGGTAAAGAAGAGCTACTTCATCAGTCTGGGCTACTCCTTCGGCGTGGGGCTTGTGCTGGGCGCGGCGCTGTTCTTCTGCGGGCCGGCCTTCCTTGCGCTGTTCACCACCGAAGCGGCGGTCATTGACGCCGGCATGAAGCGGGTGGCTGTGATGGCCTTTGCCTACTGCGTCTCCGCCTTTATGGACTGCACCATCGCCGCCTCCCGCGGGCTGGGCAAGACGGTGGTGCCCACCATCATCGTGGTGCTGGGCTCCTGCGTATTCCGGGTGATCTGGGTGTACACCATCTTTGCCCACTTCCACACCATCCCGGCACTGTACCTGCTGTACCCGTGCAGCTGGACGCTGACCGCGCTGGCAGAGATTGCCTATTTTGCCAGCTGCTACAAGCGCGCAATGGCCATCTTCCGCAAGCCCGCGGCGGCGTAAGAGGACGATTTGGAATGTGCGCCGCGTGTGCCTTGCCGCCGCGATTTAAGGCACAGCCGCTACTGTTCAAAAGTCCCCTATGACCCATAGAGTTTTGAATAGTTACTTTTTCTGCGCCAAAACACGCAGAACACTGCGCTTTTTTCCCTACTGTTCAAAAGTAGCCAGAAGTTTTGAACAGTAGGGAGCAGTTGCAAATATAACGAAAGCACGATGCTTTTAAATACTATCCAATATTCAAAAGTGGTAATAATGAGCTACTGTTCAAAAGTCCCCTTGTGTCATAGGGCTTCGCCGCCTGTTCTGAACAGCAGCTCCTGCCCTGTAAAAGCAAAAGCCGGACGGCCCGCGGGCCGTCCGGCTTTGTGTTATCACAAGGTTTTACTGATAATCGTGGTTGAGGAACAGGGCCTTGATGACCACCACCTCGTCGTATTCCTCCTGCTCCACCTGCACGTCTGCGTTCAGGCTCTTCAGGCGTGCCTTGACCGCTTCCAGTGCCTCGGGCACGGTGACGGCACGGCCCTCCTCCACGGCGTCCATCATCTGCTTGAGCACGATGGGGTGGGCATACCAGCTTTTCACCGGGAACGCCCCGTGGGGGTAGTGCTTCACATACTCTGCCATGGCTGCCTCGGCCTTGTCCGCACGCTTCATGATGGCGTTGTTGTTATTGTGGGCAGTGGGCAGCATATTGTAGCTGGAAAACAGGAAGATGGCGGCAAAGCCGAACAGCGCAAAGTACACGCCGTAGCTGCCGGTGTGGCTGAACACAGAATACAGGCCGTAGGCCGCCGCCGCAACGCCCAGCACAAAGATCGCCAGCGCCACATACCGGTACACCGGCTTGCTTTGCAGCTGCGCACGCTTGCGGCGCTGGGCAGCGCTCAGCTCGGCGGAAAGCTCCGGCTTTGCGTCCAGATACTCCTTTGCCCGGCGCAGCACGGTAAGGCTGTGCTGCGCGTCCTCGGAAAGCTCCGGCAGCTTGCGGGCGGCCTTTTCGGCGGCCTTTTTCTGCAGTGCCTGCTCTCCGGCGGCGCTCAGCAGATGCAGCTGCGGCTGCTCCTTGGCAAGCACTTCCAGCAGGGTGTCCACGTCCCGCTCGTCCTTGAAGTTGCACTGTTTCTGCTTGCCGCCGTCGTACTCCACCACCAGATAGGCCATGGAGGCAAACACGCCCTTGCCGGAAAAGCCGCCGGAGCTCATAGCCACCCGCTTGAACACCCGGGTGATGCTGCCGTAGGGCAGATAATAGCGGCGGTCGATGTAAAAGCTGTTCAGGTACAGCGCCTTTTTGCCTACGCCGCAGGGGCCGATCTTCCGGCAGGCTTTTTTGTCTGCCTCCAGCTCCTGCGGGTCAAGCTTTGCCATGCCCAGCTGTGCGGGTTTGAAAATCATGGGTAGTTCCCTTCTTTGCTTTAAATTCTACGCCCCTATTTTCCCACGGGGCGGGGGCAATTGCAAGCCCTGATTTTTTTCAAAAAACAGCGCCCGCCGCTGTACGGTCAGGCAGCGGCGGGCGCAGGTTACTTACGGAAATATAGAGCCGTCAGTTCCTTATGCCTTGGAAGTAGAGCTCTTCTTGGTAGCATGGAGGAACAGAGCCAGCATTGCGATGGCAAAGACGATGCCGATGGGGTAAGCAACGGCGGTGTTGTAAGCCACCAGCTTGCCGTCCGCATAGGTGTTGATCATCTTGCCCAGGCACTCGGGAGCCAGCACGAAGTAGGTGCAGGACACAGCGCTCATGAAGGTTGCAGGCACGGCGGTGATCCAGAAGTTCTTCTTCTCCTTGAACAGGTACATGGAAGCAGCCCACAGGACGATCATAGCCAGCGTCTGGTTGGTCCAGCTGAAGTAACGCCAGATGACGGTGTAGTCGATGAAGCCCAGTGCGTTGCCGATGCCAAGGAAAGCACCAACGCCCAGCACGGGGATGCAGAGCTTCAGGCGGTTTGCGTAGCTGTCCTGATCGATCTTGAGCCAGTCGGCCAGGGTCAGACGAGCGGAACGGAATGCGGTATCACCAGAGGTGATGGGGCAGATAACGACACCGATCATAGCCAGTGCCACGCCGACATTACCCATGGTCTTGAGGCAGACGTCGTAGATAGCGGCAGACTGACCGGCAGCCAGAGCCTCGGCCAGACCGACCATCTTGCCGTCGGTGATGGTGTACAGTGCGCAGCCGGCAGCAGCCCAGATCAGAGCGATGATGCCCTCGCTGACCATTGCACCGTAGAATACGAAGTGACCCTGCTTCTCACTCTTCATGCAGCGAGCCATCAAAGGCGACTGGGTGGAGTGGAAACCGGAGATAGCACCACAGGCAACGGTGATGAACATGAAGCTCCAGATAGGAGTGTTAGAGGGATGCATATTGCTGAAGTTTGCCCAGATCTCGGGGATGGTGTAGGCGGGGTTGGTAAAGATACCAAAGATAACGCCCACAGCCATGATGATCAGGCAGATGCCGAACACGGGGTAGATCTTACCGATGATGGCATCAATGGAGATAAAGGTTGCGATGAAGTAGTACACCAGAATGATGATCAGCCAGAACAGAGTGGTGGTCATCAGACCGGACATACCGCCGTTCTTGCACAGGGTAACGATCAGACCTGCGGGGCCCACTGCGAACACGGTACCGACCATGATCAGCAGCACCACAGAGAACACACGCATGATGTTCTGCATCACGGGGCCCAGATAGCGGCCGGTGACCTCGGCGATGGAAGCGCCCTCGTTGCGCTCGCTCATCATGCCGGAGAAGTAGTCATGTACGCCGCCGGCAAAGATGGTGCCGAAGGTGATCCACAGGAACACCACGGGACCCCACAGAGCACCCTGCAGTGCACCGAAGATGGGGCCCAGACCTGCAATGTTCAGCAGCTGGACGAGGAACAGCTTCCACTGGGGCATCACAACGTAGTCAACGCCATCGTTGATGCGCACAGCAGGAGTTTCGCGGTCGTCCGGTCCGAACGTGTTGTCCACGATCTTACCATAGACAAAGTAGCCTACGATCAGAAGCGCCAGACACAGTAAGAAACTAATCATACCAGAAACCTCCTTTTTGATTTCAGCCGCCGACAGCTTATGCCATACTGCGGCTATGACCGATCTCTGGCTTCATGTTAACACCTTTTTCATAATTGTGTTAATATTTTTTAGGTATAGTTCCCATATCAAAAAGTATATAGCCGCTTATTTTATTTGTTTATGCAAACTTTTATTTTGTGGCGATAACACGTTTTAATTCATCGTTCTGTTTCTCAAAAACTTTCTCCCGGAAACGGTCAAGCCCGCCCCCGCCAAACTTTGCGCCGCCTTTTTGTGCATTTTGCTTAATCGTTTGCGATTTTCTCCCTGAAACGTGGGATTTTGGACGAAAAGAAGGGAAATCCGCCCTCTCAGGCGCTCCCGAGGGAACTCCCCCAGTCGCCTACGGCGACAGCCCCCTCGGAGATGGGGCCTTTGGCATGACGGTACGGTTTCCGGCTAAAGTGCAAAGTTTCCGGGTGCACCAGAGGCTCCCTCTTAGAGGGAGCTGGCAAAGCCGTCAGGCTTTGACTGAGGGAGTTCGTTCCAAGCCCCCACCCGTGAAAAAGGGCTAGCGGAGCGTCCGCAGACGCTCCGCTAGCCCGAAAATAAAAATAATTCTTCCGCTGCAACAACGACGACCGCCGCCAGCGGCGGAAACAGGGAGGAGTTGTTGGGGCAGCGGCCAGCAAGACGCGCGTGCCGCCCAAGGCACGATGCGGATGCTGGGTGCCGCAACCCGGAAGACGCAGCGCGCATTTCAAATCTTCTTCCACCCGCTGTCCTTGATGGTGGCATCTGCCTGCTTGTGCAGCAGCTGCACAAACAGCTGCTCCTCCGGCTGCAAAGGCTCCCGCTCCGGGTACACCAGCACGTCCCGCATCTGCTGTTTTTGCGCCGGGCAGTTATGCAGTGCCAGATGGTACTGCTCCAGCGCACGCTGCGGCATGGGGGACGACCACATATAGGCCGTGGGCAGATTCTGCAAAATGGAGAACTGGCTGCACCGCTCGTACACATGGATGCGGCGGTTGGGGTTCACCTCCCAGCGGGAAGCGGTGCTCTCGTCCCCGGGCAGATGGGTGTCGCCGTGCAGCACCTCGATGTAATCGTTCAGCTCGTCAAGGTTCTGCACCTGACGCCGCGCCAGCGGGCTGTCCTGACTGGTGAGCAGCAGGTAGGAAAACTCCATGATAGGCTCCTGCCGCAGACCGTGGCGCTGGCAGTAGCGCAGGTAGTAGTCCTCGTCCTCGGCGGCGTAGCGCAGCAGCGCCATGTGGTAGCCCTGCCGCAGCACAAAGTCCAAGGCTTCAATGGCACCGCTCTCCCGGATATGTGCCTGCAGCTGCTCGCTGCGGGCTGCCTGCTGCAAAAAATCCACCGCCGCGTAGGAGGCGTAGGTGGCATGGGTCAGCACCACCCGCAGCTCGGCGCAGCTGCGCTGCTGGTGCGCCTCCTGCTTCAGCTCGTCCACCTGCTGCAGCACCCGCTGCGCCTGCGCGATGAACCGCTTGCCCTGCTCGGTGGGGATCATGCCCGTGGAGGAGCGCTCGAAAATGCGCACCCCGTATTCCTCTTCCAGATTCTTCAGCGCCTTGCTCACATTGGGCTGCGCCGCGTACAGCTGCTTTGCCGCCGCCGACACCGACCCCCATTTCATGATGGCTACCAGATACCGCAGTTCCGTAATATTCATGAACCCCTCCGCATGGTTTGCAGTCGTAATCGTATTGTAACAATTTCTCCGCGCCGCTGTCAAGCGGGGGAGTTTTTTTGCTCTCAGCCGCCGGGCGGCGGGACGATTTGACAATTTTGAATGGCCGCCGCGTGCGCTTTGGCCATATTCAGCGGAAAAATATTTTAAATTTCGCGTTTGTCGCGCTCTGCGGAGCGCTCCAAACGCTATTTTCACGGGAGGGGTCGTAGAGGGAAACGGCATTTGCAGCGCCGCTTTCTGCGAAAGCGCGGCGCTGCGGGCGAGCGCTTGCTCCCCCGGGGGGGAGCTGTCGCGCCG
>NZ_JBBMEO010000054.1:0-7779 GCF_040096515.1 Faecalibacterium tardum
GCTGTCAAAGCCGTAGGCTTTGACTGAGGGAGTTCGTTCCCAACCCCTCCCGTGAAAATGCGTTTGGAGCGCTCCGCAGAGCGCGACAAACGCGAAATAAAAATAATTCTTCCGCTGCTTATGCGCAAAGCGCACGCGGCGCGCATTCCAAATCGTCCCGCCTTGCCCGGCGTTCTTTTTTGCGCCTTTTTGTGACAAACCCCGCCCGCTGTGGTACAATAAAAGGGTATCGAACCAAGACAGAAAGGACGTTTCCATGCAGCTGTTTGAACTGGTCAGCCCACGGCTGTTCCGCCCGCTGGCGGGGCCCAACCGGGCGTTTTATGCAGAGCTTTTGCTGCTGCTCTGGGAAGAGTGCCGCCATACGGCAGATTACAGCATTTCCCGCGCCGAGGCCGTCTCCCGCGCCGAGGATTATTTTGCCGCGCTGGCAAAGCCGCTGGCGCTGGACGCCGACGGCGCGGGCGATGAGGACGAGCAGCCCACCCGCGACCCCCACACGCTGGCGGTGGGCTTTTTGCTGCGTCTGCGCCGCACCGGCTGGTTGGAGGAGCAGCCCGGCAGCTACGAGACCGAGCCCACCCTTGCCTTTATGCCGGAGGTCACCCCGCTGCTGGATGCGCTGGAAGAGATCCTGAACCCCCGGGTGGTCACCTACACCGGCAAGCTGTATAAGGCGTGGCAGCTGCTGGGCAGCATCGGACAGGAAAAAAGCCCCTACGAGAACGTGCTGCGGGAGGTGGCGGCAGACCTTGAAACTTTGAACAAGTCCCTGCGCGCCCTCAACGCTTCCATCGGGCATTATATCGACCGCCTGACCCATAACCGCACCCCGCAGGAGGTGCTGGAACTGTTCGATCAGTACGAGGAAAAGGTGGTGGCGGCGGCGTACCATCGCTTTAAAACCAGCGATAACCTGTTCAATTACCGCGCCTATCTGGAAGAAGAGCTGGACGACTGCGAGCAGAACCAGCTGCCGCGCTTAGCGCTGGATTACGCCCGGGTGGAGCGCTGCGCCCCCGGCGAGGCGGCACCCCGGGTGCGTGCTCTCATCCAGCAGCAGCGGGACGCGCTGGAAGAGATGAGCACCCTGATGAAGGAGATCGACGCCAGCCACATCCGCTACCGCAAGCGTGCGGTGCAGCGGGCACAGTTTTTGCTGCTGAGCGACCGCTCGGCGCAGGGCAGCGTCACCGCCCTGCTGCGCCGCTATGCGGAGGAGATCCGCAGCCCGGAGCAGCTGTTTGAACCGGATGACGGCCCGGTGGCAGCGCGGCTGCACCTGTACCCGGCGGCAGTGTTCGGCGCAAAGCCGCTGTATCCCCCCGCCGCGCCCCGCACTGAAGCGCCGCTTGCCCCGGTGCGCACCGAACCCCTTGACCCCGACCGGCTGCGGCAGGAGCAGCAGCTGCTGCTGGATTACGCCCGCCTTGCCGTCACCGAGGAAAACGTGGCGCTGCTGGCGCGGCAGGCACTGGCAGCCCGCGGGCAGGTGAACGCCTCCACCCTTGTGGAGGAATACCCGGGCGATTTTACAGGCATCATCGGCCTGCACACCTATTCCCAGTCGCCGCACCGGGAGTATGATATCACCATGACCGGAAACTGGGTGGAGCGCGGCGGCTTCCGGTTTCAGGATTTTGTCCTGACCCGCCGCAAGGAGGTAAACACGGATGGCAACCATTGATCTGCTGGAAGAGACCGCAAACTATCTGCTCAACCACTGCTTTGTGCTGGGCTGCGTAGAGGAACAGCGGGCAAAATATCTGTATATTCAGGATCACCTCAACGAGGTGCGCGCGGTGTTCAAACCGCTGGGCTACGCGGTGCTTTTGTACCCCGCACCCATGCAGGCGGCGGCGCTGGTCAACGAGCACGAGGGCAGTCAGGCACGGCTGCTCAAGTACGAAAGCATTTTGCTGCTGGTGCTGCGGCTTTTGTACCTGCAAAAGCGGGAAAGCCTTGCCGCCAGCGCAGACGAGGTGCTGGTCACGGTGGAAGAGGTGCAGGCAGAGCTGCAAAAGATGAATCTGCCCCGCAAGCTGGATCAGCAAACGCTGGAAAAGCTCATGCGCACCCTGCGCCGGTACAATCTGGCGCGTCCGGTGGGACGGCTCTCCGGGCTGGACAGCCGCATCGAGGTGTTCCCCACGGTGCTGCTGGCGCTGCCGGACGCCGACCTTGCGGATGCCGCCGCCGAGAGCGCCCGCACCCGCACCGAGCTTGGTCTGTACGAGCGCCCGGAGGGCGCAGACATGGAAGCAGGGGAGGGTGAAGCATGATCGAACTCAAGCGCCTGAAACTGATCAACTGGCACAACTTTGAAAATACCACCTTCGACTGCGCCCGCCTGACTTATATGATCGGCGTGAACGCCGTGGGCAAGACCACCATTCTGGACGCCATCCGCTACTGCCTGACCACCAACCGCAACTTCAATGCGCTGGGCAATAAGAAAAGCGGACGCACCCTGCAAGGCTCTGTCCACGCCAAGCAGCGCGGCGAAAATGCCTACCGCCGCCCGGGGCATACCGTGGCGTATATCGGGGCGGAGTTCTGGGACAGTGTCAAGCACACCAGCTTTGTCATCGCGGTGCGGGTGGAGTCCGAAGGCCCCATGCAGGAGCTGCACCCCGGCGACCAGACGTGGTATATCTCGGAGGACGGTATCACGCTGGAACAGCTGCCCTTTATCGACCCGCGCACCGGTGCGCCCAGCGCCAAGGAGGACTTCAAGCCCGCCGAGGGGCGGCTTTCCTACACCCGCAGTCCCAGCGAGGCGCGGGACAGAATATGCCGCGCACTGGGCATCGGGCGCGCAGCCAGCCCGCTGGGTAAAAAGTTCAACGAGGTGTTCCAGATGGGCACCAGCATGGACGAGATCCCGAATTTCCGGGAGTTTCTGTACCAGTACATCCTGCCCCAGCCGGAGCTGGACTTGGAAGCCTTGCAGGGTGACCGCTTGGAGCTGGAAAACCTGCACGCCGTTCTGGCGGAAGCCCAGACCCGCGCCGATGCGCTGGACGAGATCGTCCGTTTTGGCCGTGAAGCCACCGAAAAACAGACCGAAGCCCTTGTGAATCGCGGCGCCGCCCTGCTGGCACGGGCTGCTGCCGATGCCGGGGAAAAGGCTGTCTGGCAGGAGCGGGTGGAGGCCGGACGCCGCCAGCAGGAAACGCTGCGCACCCGCTACGCCGAAGCCAAGACCGCCGAAGCGGAAGCCCGCCGCGCCTACCTGACCGCCCACAGCGCCGCCGGTGCCAGCGGCGAGGGCCGCGCACTGGATGCCCTCAGCGAGGAGCTGGCGCACCGGCAGGCCGCACTGGATGCCGCCGCCCGCCGCGCCGATACCGCCGAAAAAGCCGCCGAAAAGACCGGCAACCTGCTGGCGGTGCTGCGCCGCAGCGGCTTTGCCGCCGGACAGAAGCTGGCAGACCTGACCCCGGACACTCTGCCCGCTCTGACCGACTGGCTGACCGCACAGGAAAAGCCGCTGGAAGAAGCTTATTTTGCTGCACGGCAGCACACCGCCGCCTTGCAGCGGCAGCAGACCGAAAAGCGCGCCGAGCTGGATGCCGTATCCGGCGGCAAGTGGGTGTACCCCCACGGGGACGCCGCCACCCGGGTGCGGGACGCCGTGAATGCTGAGCTGAAAAGCCGTGGCATGGAGCCGGACGCCCGCATCTTCTGCGAGCTGCTGAACGTGGAGGATGAGAGCTGGCAGGACTGCGTGGAAGCCTGTCTGGGCGACCGCCGGTTCGATATCCTTGTGCCGCCCGCCCACTACGCCGCCGCAAAGAGCGCCTTTGTGGCGCTGAAAGAGAAGGTAGGCCCCATCAGCCTGCTGGACACCCCGGGTCTGCGCAAGGCCAACCGCCGCGCCGACACCGCCCCCGCCGACAGTCTGGCGGCACAGGTCACCAGCGAAAACCCGCTTGCCGCGCAGTACGCTGACACCATTCTGCGCCGTATCGTCTGCTGCGATACCCCTGACACGCTGGAAAACTACCCCGACAGCGCCACCCGGGACCTTTTGCGCCACCACCCCTTCCGGTTGGAGCGTCTGCGCACTCCGCAGCGCTATATCGGCTTGGAAGCCCGCCGCGCCCGCGCCGGGGCACTGGCAGGGGAGATGAACGCCCTTGCTGAAGAGGTACGCGCCGCCGCACAGGCAGAGCAGAACCTGAAAGCCGCATACAGCCAGTACCAGACCCTTTTGCGCGGCACAACGCTGGAAGAACTTGCCGCTCTGTGGGATGCCCGCGCCGCCCTGACCGCCGCCCGCGCGGCGGTGGACGAGCAGGCCGCAAAGCTGGCGGAGTGTCGCGAGAACCCCCTGTTGCAGCAGCTGTATAAGGAGGAAGAGGTGCGCGAAGCCGCATGGGAATCCGCCCGCACCGCCGTGGAGCAGACCGGCGGTGACCTGCGCGTATGCGAAAAGCAGATCGCTTCCTGTGAGGCGGAGCAGCAGAAGGCGGTGGACACCGCCGAAAAGAGCGCACAGGCCGCAGAGAGCTTTTTTGCCGCCCACCCGCTGGTGGAGCCGCTCTCCCGCAGCCGTCAGCAGGCGCTGACCGGGCCGGACAAATCTCCCCGCGCCGCCGCGCAGGCTGCCGAAAAGGCACAGGCCAAGCTGGACGATGCCCTGACCGTCTACCTGAACAGCACGCTGGAACCGGCGCAGAAAGCCTATAACCAGCGCTATGTCTGCGATTATCCCTTGGGCCTTGCCGGGCTGGAACAGTACCGCGCCCAACATGAGAGCCTTGTGCGCATCGACTTGGAGCGCTACGCCGCCCGTTTGGAGCAGGCGCAGCGGGATTGCAAGGACCGCTTCCGCAAGGATATCCTGTTCCGCATGAAGGACGATATCTTCAACGCCCGGCGGCAGTTCCGGGAGCTGAACAAGGTCATGGAGCAGCTGACCTACGGCGAGGAAGTCTACCGCTTTGAACTGGAACCCAGCCGCGACCCGCAGCTGGCGGCGTTCTATCAGGTCATCGTGGATAAAGGCAACCAGCAGATGACCGAGGGTGACTCTCTGGATAACCTTGCCGCCACCGCTGACCCCGCCTACGAGCGTCAGGTGGATGAGTTAATGGAAAAGATCATGGCAGACGTGGACGAGAACACCCGCGCCCGGCAGGAGGGACGCACCGCCGCCGGTGCCACCCTTTCGGATTATGTGGACTACCGCACCTATCTGGATTACGATATCAAGGTGACCAATCAGGTCACCGGGCAGCAGGCGTATCTGTCCCGCGTCAGCCGCGATTCCTCCGGCGGCGAGAATCAGGCACCCTTCTATGTGGCCATCTGCGCAAGCCTTTTGCAAATTTACCAGAAGAGCGAAAACAGCATCCGTCTGGTGCTGCTGGACGAGGCGTTCAGTAAAATGACCAGCGACCGCATCCGCCCCATGATGGAACTGTTCCGCCGCCTGCAATTGCAGGTGCTGCTCATCTCCACCGTGGAAAAGAGCACCGCCATCCAGCCCTACTGCGATATCACCTACTCCATCGTCCGCCACGGCGACGCCAACGCCATCGCGCCCTTTGTCCGCCTTGCGGAGAAATAAAAGAAAGGGTGTAGAATGGAAAAAACAAGACGAGTTGGAGTTCTGACAAAACGTGTGATCGAACTGCTGGAATTGGAGTTGCCGGAAGGAAAGGATATTCTTCTTGGCGATTCCAACATTGGGCACATGACAACACGCCATCCTGAGGACTTTGCGTTATATGGAGAGTACATCCCGGATATTTTAAGAGAACCGGATTATGTGGCGCAAAATAAAAAGGATAACTCCATTGAATATGTCCGAGAAGTAGAAATAGACCATGTGTTTGTCAAAGTTGCGGTACGGGTGTCTACAAAAGGACAACTTTTTGCAAGGTCGGTTTACAGATTAAATCCAAATCGTGTCCGCAGCTTTATCGACAAGGGAAATCTGAAAAAATATTGACGCGTTATCGCGTGTTGACATTTTGAATTCCTATGATATAATAATAGTGGATAGAGATGAGCAACGGAGGACGGAACAGGCAGCCGTCGCCCATTGTTAGGAGATGTGGGAATCGTCACCCCACCCTTGCTCAAAAAAGAGAACGCCCGCCGCATTCGCAGCGGGTGTTCTCTTTTTTCGTGTTTTACACTTTGCGGCAGAATGATGTAAAGCAGGGCTTGACATCAAAAATAAACTTTGCTATACTGTTTTTCGCTCATCGGAGGGCTGTTTCAACGTAATTGAAAGGCCGGATAAGATGTCATCGTTCGTGTTTCCCGGAGGCTGTGGGCACCGTAGTGCCGCAGCAGAAGAGGGAACGCACCGGAGCGATGGTTCTTATCCGGCCTTTTTGCATATGTGAAGTTCAAAAAGGAGGAGCTATGCCAAAGAAAGCCATCCAATTGTCCGATCATTTCAACTATTCCCGCCTGCTGCGGTTCGTGCTGCCCTGCATCGGCACCATGCTGTTCACCTCCGTCTACGGCATCGTGGATGGGCTGTGTGTCTCCAACTTTGTGGGCAAAACGGCCTTTGCGGCGGTCAACCTCATCATGCCGCTGCCGCAGCTGCTGGGCACCATCGGCTTTATGCTGGGCACCGGCGGCAGCGCCATCGTTGGCATCACGCTGGGCGAGGGCGACCCCAAAAAAGCCGACCGCTATTTTACCATGTTTCTGCTGGCAGCGCTCATCTCGGTCAGTGTGCTGGCCGTGCTGGGCATCCTGCTCCTGCGCCCGGTCGCCGAGCTGCTGGGCGCAAAGGGAGAGCTGCTGGACTACGCCGTGCGCTACGGGCGCATCTTGATGCTGGCGCTGCCGCCCTTTGCGCTGCAGAATATGTTCCAAAGCTTTTTCGTCACCGCCGAAAAGCCGCTTCTGGGCTTCTGGTTCACCGTTGGTGCAGGCTGCACCAACATGGTGCTGGATGTAGTAATGGTGGGTATGCTGCACTGGGGCGTGGAGGGCGCTGCCCTTGCCACCCTCATCAGCCAATTGGTGGGCGGCGTGCTGCCGGTGTTCTACTTTATCGACCACGGCAATACCAGCCGCCTGCACCTGTGCAGAACACAGTTTTACGGCCGCGTGCTGTGGGATGCCTGTATCAACGGTTCTTCTGAGCTGATGACCAACCTTTCCATGTCGCTGGTCAATATCCTGTATAACTTCCAGCTGCTGCGGCTTGCCGGCGAAAACGGCGTGGCGGCTTACGGCGTCATCATGTACGCGGCCTTCCTGTTTGTGGCGGTGTTTGTGGGCTATGCCGTGGGCAGCGCACCCATCGTCAGCTTCCATTACGGCGCGCGCAACCACGCCGAGGTGCATAACCTGTACCAGAAAAGCCTGCGCCTCATCGCCGTGGTGGCTGTGAGCATGACCGCCGTATCCATGGTGCTCATTCCCTATGTGGCACGCATCTTTGTGGGCTACGATGCCCAGCTGCTGGCGCTGACCAGCCGTGCCTTCCGGCTGTATGCGCTGAGCTTTCTCATCATGGGCTTCAATGTGTATGCGTCCTCTTTCTTCACCGCGCTGGGAGACGGCGTGACGAGTGCTCTCATCTCTTTTCTGCGCACCCTGCTGTTCCAGCTTGCCGCGCTGCTCCTGCTGCCCGCCCTGTGGGGCATTGACGGCGTGTGGCTGGCTGTCACCGCCGCCGAGCTGGCCGCGCTGGCGGTGAGCGTGTATATGTTCATGACAAAAGACCAGAAATTCCATTACCGTCATGCTTGACGCGCCATAACAAGAAAGCCGCCGGGCCCCCGGCGGGGGTGGGGG
>NZ_JBBMEO010000055.1:0-7779 GCF_040096515.1 Faecalibacterium tardum
ATCTCTCTTTTGGTGTCAAAAGAGAACATCCCTCGGCTAGAGCCTCTACCCTTCCTCCTCCACCCTGCGGATGGCTTCTTTGATGACGGGGTAGGCAAAGCCGCGGCGCTGCAGCGCGGCCACCACAAGGTCGCGGCGGCCGATGGCCAGCTTTTTGCGGTAGCGGCTGTCCACCAGCGCGGCGGCGACTTCCAGCTCCGGGTCGTCGCCGTCCTCCGGGGCGTAGACTGCTTCCAGCGCACCTGCCACCTCGGCGGGGGCAAGCCCCTTTTGGCGCAGGCTCTGGGCGGCGGCGCGGCGGCTTTTGCGGGCAGCCAGCAGACTGTGTGCCCGTGCTTCGGCGTAGCGGGCATCGTTCACATAGTCCAGCTGCACCATCTCCGCCACAGCGGCGGCAGCGGCCTGTTCGGTATAGCGGCGGCACAGCCGCTCATACAGCATATTGGCAGAGACCTCCTGCCCGGCCAGCGTTTCCAGCGCGCTGGCCCGCGCCTTGGCGGGGTCGGCGCACTTTTCCGCATCCGGGCGGGGTCGACGGCGGTAAAAGGCCATTTAGTCCTCCACCATGATATCCAGCTCGCTCTCGCTGCTGCGGGTGGGTGCCTTGACTACCGGCTCCTTTGCGGCGGCGGGGTCGGCGGGCTTCTCCACTGCGGCGGCGCGGCCTGCCGGGCGGCGGGTAGCGTACAGCTTATCGGCGTTGGCGCGGATCTGCCCCTCGATGTCGTTTGCGATCTCGGGGTTATCCTTCAAAAACTGCTTGGCGTTGTCGCGGCCCTGACCCAGACGGATATCGCCGTAGTTGAACCATGCGCCGCTCTTCTGCACGATACCCAGCTTGACGCCCACGTCGATAAGCTCGCTCATTTTGGAGATGCCCTCGCCGAACATGATGTCGAACTCGGCCTCACGGAACGGCGGAGCTACCTTGTTCTTCACGATCTTGGCGCGGGTGTGGTTGCCGATGAACTGACCGGAGGAGTCCTTCAGACCCTCCACGCGGCGGATGTCGATACGCACCGAGGCGTAGTACTTCAGGGCGCGGCCACCGGTGGTCACCTCCGGGTTGCCGTACATGACGCCCACCTTCTCGCGCAGCTGGTTGATGAACACGCAGACCGTGTTGGTCTTGCCGATGACGCTGGTCAGTTTACGCATGGCCTGACTCATCAGACGTGCCTGCAGGCCCACATGGCTGTCGCCCATCTCGCCCTCGATCTCGGCGCGGGGCACCATAGCGGCTACCGAGTCCACTACGATGGCATCAATCGCGCCGGAGCGCACCAGCGCTTCGCAGATCTCCATGGCCTGCTCGCCGGTATCCGGCTGGCTGACCAGCAGGTTGTTGATATCCACGCCCAGTGCCTCAGCATAGGTGGGGTCCAGTGCGTGCTCAACGTCGATAAAGGCCACCTCGCCGCCCTTCTTCTGGGCTTCGGCAAGGATGTGCAGCGCCAGCGTGGTCTTACCGCTGGATTCCGGGCCGTACACCTCGATGATGCGGCCGCGCGGCACACCGCCCACGCCCAGCGCCAGATCCAGCCCCAGACTGCCGGTAGAAATGGCATCCACCTGCATGGAGGCGTTGTCGCCCAGCTTCATGACGGCGCCCTTGCCGAACTGCTTTTCGATCTGCGCCAGCGCCGTAGCCAGCGCGTCCTTCTTGGCTTCCGGCTCGGTCTTTTGAGTGGCCGGTGCAACGTTGTTGTTCTGATTTTTTGCCATAGCCTGCTGCTCCTTTTATCCTTTGGGCCCGCAGAGGGCGGGCCGTCCTTCGCTTTCCTTCTTAGTATAACACAAAATCAAAATATTACAACAAGAAGTTGTTTGTTTTTTCCAATTTATTTTGGGCGATGGGCGATCACGCAGCGGTCGTTGCCGCCAAAGTCCTGAATGCAGCGGATGTCTGCCCAGCCGTTCTCTGCCAGCAGGGCGGTTACGGCTTCCCGTTGCTGCCAGCCGATCTCCAGCACCAGCGCCCCGCCGGGGCACAGTGCGTTTTTGTAGTGCTGCGCCAGCGCACGGTAGAACACAAGGCCGTCCTCCCCGGCTTCCAGCGCCATGGCAGGCTCCTGTGCCACCTCGGGCTGCAGTTGCTCCATCTCTGCGGCGGTCAGGTAGGGCGGGTTCGAGACGATGAGCTCCAGCTGCCCCTCCGGCAGCGTTTCCCAGTAGGTGAAGAGGTCTGCCTGCACCGGCTGCACCGCGTAGGCGGGCTTTTGGTTCGCCCGCAGCGCGTTCAGCGCCGGGCCCCAGTCAAAAGCAGGGGCATTTGCCTGCTCAAGAGCGGTAGGCTCCAATACATTCTCGGTCTGTCTGCCCTGTCCGGTCAGGGCGCAGCGGGCGTTCTTTTCCAGATAGGCAAAGGCCGCAGGGCTTTTTTCCACGCAGGTCACCTGCGCGGCGGGGCAGAAGCGCTTGACCCCCAGCCCCAGACAGCCTGTGCCGGCGCACAGGTCCAGCACCCGGGGCGCGGCGATCCCCGCAAGGGTCTCGGCGGCGGCCTGCGCCACCACCTCGGTGTCTGCCCGGGGGCAGAGCACCCCGGGGCCTACCGCCAGCTCAAAGTCCAGAAAGCTCCAGCTGCCGCAGAGATATTGCAGCGGTTCCCGCGCGGCGCGGCGGGTGCAGAGGGATTCCAGCCCCGCCGCCTGCTCTGCGGTCAGCGGACGGTCGGAAAGGCGCACGTCCCGCCCGGTCGCCAGCCGGAACAGCTCCCGCGCGTCAAAGTCCGCGTCCGGGCAGCCTGCGGCGGTCAGCCGCTGCTCCACCTCCCGCACCGCTGCGCGGGGGAGCATTGCTTCACTTACCATTTGCCTTCCTCCGGGGTCTCGGGCAGCACGGGGGTAACGGCTGCAATGGCCACCTCGATCATGCTGTCATCCGGTTCAAAGACGGTGAGATGCTGCACCCAGATGCCCGGCTGCCGGATGATGCGGGTGGCAATATTGTCCGACCGGCCGCACCACTTGAGCAGCTCGTAGCTGATGCCCATGACCAGCGGCAGCAGCAGCAGCTTGCACACCACCCGCAGACCAATACTGCCCCACGGCAGCACACTGTACAGGAACACGCTGACAATGACTACCAGAATGAGGAAGCTGGTGCCGCAGCGGGGGTGGAAGCGGGTGTACTTGCGCACGTTCTCCACGGTCAGCGGGTCGCCCGCCTCGTAGCAGGCAATGGTCTTGTGCTCTGCACCGTGGTACTCAAACACGCGGTGGATCTCCTTCATTTTGGAGATGCCCACCATATAGGTCAGGAAGATGGCCACCTTCAGCACGGCCTCCAGCACCACCTTGCCCCAGCGCCCCAGCGGCAGCAGACGGTTCACCCCGCCCACAAGGAAGGTGGGCAGTACGGTGAACAGCAGAATCGCCAGCAAGCCGCCCAGCACCGCCGCAACGGTCATCAGCGCATTCTCGGCTTTCTCGCCCAGATGCTCTCCCACCCATTTTTCAAAGGCAGTCTCCTCCTCGGCGGGGTCGTAGTCATCCCCCATGCTTACCTGTGCCGAGTACATCATGTAGCGGTAGCCCACGATCATGCTCTCGATCATGGAAATGGCGCCGCGCACCAGCGGGATCTTCGTCCATACCCCGTGGGTGGGGGTGGGGTCGAGCTTGGTCTCAATGGTGCCGTCCGGCTTGCGTACGGCGCAGCACATCTGTTTAGGGCCGCGCATCATGATGCCTTCCATCAGGGCCTGCCCGCCTACGCTGGTCTTAAAGCGTTCCTTTTTAGGTTGATTCATTGGTTTCTCCCGATATCCGCCCCTGCCGCTTGCGGCAAAGGACGGTCTTTTTTATATTTTATCCGGGGCATATCCCCGCGTAAAGCTCATTTTAGCACACAAATGTGACAAAATCTGTGTTTTGGGCGCTGCTTACGCCTTATGGTACAGCGGCAGACCCAGCGTGACCACCGTGCCGCGCCCGAGGGTGCTTTTGATATCCAGCGTGCCGTCCAGCGCGGTCATGATGGAATCCACCAGCGCCAGACCGATGCCGCTGCCGCGCACCGAGTTGCTGCCCTTGTAGAACTTGGTCTTTACGTTTTCCAAATCCTCCGGCGGGATGCCGCGCCCCTGATCGATGATCTCCACAAAGGCCTTGTACTCCCCTGCCCACAGCTTGACCGTAATACGCCCGCCGGGGGCAGAGTATTTGATGGCGTTGTCCAGAATATTGATGAACACCTGCCGCAGACGATCCGGGTCGGCGTAGACAGGGATCATCTCCTCCGGCTCGGTGTAGTGGAGCAGCAGCCCCTCCTGTCGGATGCGCGCCTCGCAGAAGAGCACCGCATCGGTCAGCTCTGCCACCAAGTCCAGCGGGCGGCACTCCATGCGGATGCGTCCGTTCTGCAGGCGGCTGAAATCCAGCAGCTCCTCTACCATATTGTTCAGCCGCCCGGTCTCGTTGTTGATGATCTCCAGCCCCTTGCGGTAGTTCTCGTCCGTGGGGTCGTCCAAGGTCATCAGGGTCTCCACCCAGCCCCGGATGGAGGTAAGCGGGGTGCGCAGCTCGTGGGACACCGAACTGATGAACTCGTTCTTCATCTTCTCGGTCTCTTCCAGACCCTCAGCCATCTGGTTGATGGTGCCGCGCAGCCGGTCCACCTCGTCGTGGGGGTCATCGGTCAGGGGCAGACGCACATCCAGCTCGCCCCGGGCGATGCCGGCAGCGGTGCGTTCCACCTGCCCCAGCGGCACCACGATGCCCCGCACGAAGTACAGCCCGGACATGACCGTAAACAGCAAGATTGCCATCGCAATGAACACACTGATGATGATGGCGTTTTTGACCTGCCGCTCCACCAGCGCCAGACTGGTGACCAGCCGCAGGGCGGCCACGTCCTCGGCGTCGTAGGGCACCAGCGAGCAGGCCGCCATGACTACCTCACCAGACTGGGTGCGGTACACCGCCACGCCCAGACCGTCCGAGCCGTTGAGCGCCTGTTCAAAGTCCTTACTACTGACAATACCCTCCGCGTCCGTACCGCTGGAGGAGGCAATGACGCCACCGTAGCTGTCCAGCAGCATGAACTCGTATTTATCCTTATCGGCAAACTGCTCCACCATGCGCCGCAGCGCCAGACTGCGGCTGGCGGCGGCGCTCTGGGCGGTATCGCCGGTATACATTTTCAGCTGACCGGTCACCGAGGAGAACCGCCGGTACATGATCTGCTGCACACTGCTGTAATAGCCCCGGGTATAGCTGTACAGGAACATTGCCTCGGCCAGCAGCACCACCAGTACGGTGATAAGCAGGTTGCCCCGCAGCCAGCGGCGGGTGATACCGCTTCGCATAACAGTGTCCTCCTTTCGGTGAGTATAGATAATAAAAAAATATTTTTTTGTGATTCAGGAAAGTCCTACGGACTTTCCTGAATCACATTTTTATTCTTCCCACCGGTAGCCGTAGCCCCACACGGTCATGATGTGGGTGGGGTGGCTGGGCTCGTCCTCCACCTTCATGCGCAGGCGGCGGATGTTCACATCCACGATCTTTACATCGCCGAAGTAGTTCTCGCCCCAGACCCCTTTCAGGATCTTTTCACGCACCAGCGCAGTGCCCGGGTTGCGGAAGAACAGCTCCATGATCTGGAACTCCACCTGTGTCAGTTCAATGGGCTGACCGGCCTTCAGCAGAACGCGGCGGTTCTCGTCCAGCACAAAGTCGCCGCTGGTCAAAGTGCCCAGCGGGGTATTCTCCCGGCTCTCCCCTTCCTTGGTGCGGGTGACCCGGCGGCACAGCGCCTCCACACGCGCCAGCAGCTCGCTGACGCTGAAAGGCTTGGTCATGTAATCGTCTGCGCCGATGGACAGGCCGCGGATCTTATCCTGCTCCTGCCCCTTGGCGCTTAGGATGATGATGCCGATCTGCTGGTCGGTGCGGCGGATGGTCTCACACAGCGAAAACCCGTTCATGCCCGGCAGCATCACGTCCAGAATTGCGGCATCACAGCCGGGTTTCTGTGCCAGCAGCGGCAGAGCGGCTTCGGCGCTTTCGGCCTCCACCACCTCCATCCCCGCATGGCGCAGGTTCAGGGCGATCATATCGCGGATATTGGCCTCATCTTCTACAACAAGCACTCGTACCATGCAGCATCCTCCATTCCTCAATTCAGCAGATACAACGCCTTGGAAAGGCGGTAGTTTGTGTCAGAAAGCAAAACGTCCGGACCCATTTTGGCCTGCACCTGACGGGACGCTACCACGCCCAGCCGGGTCCAGCCGGTGGAGTTGGCCGAGGTCCTTGCCAGCCGTACCGTCAGCACCAGCTGATCCTCGTCCACTGTGCGCAGCTCCACTGCGCCGTCATATTCCTCGCTGTCGGTCAGTTTCAGGTTGCCCTCCCACTCGGCGGGCAGCTCGATATAACAGTTGGTCTCCTCGTCCAGCAGGCCAAAGCTTTTTTCCGGCTGGCTGCTGGTGTAGTCCATCCAGACGATAAAGTCCATGCGGCGGCTCTGGCTCAGGTTCAGCAGACCCGCCTCGTCCGGCTGGGTGGGGATTTCCACAATGCCGTCCCCGTCCAGATCCCGGCTGACCAGCGTGGGCACGTTGCGCAGAGAAGCATTATACAGCCGCTGGCTGCTGATCCTTGTGGCGGGCACCATCTGCTGGCTATTCTCATCGTAGCACAGCAGCACCGAGGCCAGATTGTTGCCGGAAATGCCGGTCCAGCCGTCCAGCACCAGATAATGCCGCCCATCCGTGCCTGCGCCCGCCGCCACCGAGGCGCAGCCGGAGAACTTATCCGCAGAAAGGCCGTTGACCGCCACCTGCCGGAAGCTGCCTTCCCGGTCTGCAGTCAGCAGCTCGATCTGCACGCTGCCGTCCTCCTGTGTGGACATCAGGATCAGATCCTGACTGCTGCCGCCGGTGATATTTTCCACCAGATACTGCTCGTACTGCTGTTCCAGAATGGTGGACAGGGTGCCCTTCTGATAGGAGTACACCGCCAGATAGTGATCATTCTGGGCGGCGGTATAGCCCACAACCAGCTGGCAGCTGTCTGTATCCTGCAATTGGGCAAGGCTGACGTTCTCCACCGTTTCGGCAAGGCCCTCCACGCTCTGGCGCACCTGCCAGCTTCCGGCGTCGTCCCGCTGCAAAATGGCCACGCAGACGTTGGCGGTCTGGGCGGTGGTATACAGCACCGCCGCGTCCTGCTGACCATCGCCGTCCAAGTCCTGCAGCACAAAGGGAGAAAGCAGCTCCCCCTGAATGGGATATTTCAGCTGGGCGCTCTCCCCCAGCCAGTCGTTCAGGGCAGTTTGCAGCGCACCGTAATCGCCGGAAAGTTTCGGGGCACGCAGCAGTTCCTCTACCTGTGCCTTTTCGTTGGCCGGCAGCACGGTCTGACAGCTGCACAGCAAAACGCACAGCAGCGCGCACAGCACCAGCCGCAGCCTGTGGGTTCTGTTCATACCGGTCAACCTCCTTCCGGGCATAAAATGTTATTTTCAGTATACCACACTTTGCGGACACAAAAAAGGGGGTGGGCATATCTGGCGCTTGCTCGTGGGACGATTTTAAATGCGCTCCGCGTTGCTCTGCGCATAGTCAGCGGAAAGATTATTTTTAATAGAGCAATGCCGGAGCGTCTGCGGACGCTCCGGCATTGCATTTTCACAGGTGGGGTCGTAGAGGAAAACGACAGGTGCAGCGCCGCTTTCTGCGAAAGCGCGGCGCTGCGGGGAAATTTGCGGCAGGCTCTCAACAGGCTGAACTCCCTCAGTCAAAACCTAACGGTTTTGACAGCTCCCTCT
>NZ_JBBMEO010000056.1:0-6033 GCF_040096515.1 Faecalibacterium tardum
TTGGTTAGGATGATGTTGTCGGCGAACTTTGGTGCCATGAACGGCTCAATGTCCTTCGGAGTTCCCCACCGGGCAGAACCGTATTCCTCACCCTTGCGGTACTTCTTGGCGTTCTTGCCCTTGCTGTACACGATGAGCCGGACAGCCACCGCCCCGGCAAGGCCTACGCAGAGGTCAAACGGATGCAGGCTGGGCAGCGGGTTTGCAAAGGCAGCAGAGATGCCGTTCGTCAGGTGGAGCAGCTTGGCCGAAGCATCCGCGCCCGCCGCCAGACGGTATGCCTGCCCGCATTTGGCGAACAGGTACACGAACAGCAGATACGGCAGATTCAGCACCAGCAGCTTTTTTAGTTCAGGCTTCATCGTTCCAGCTCCCTTTGCTTGATTTTTTCTTTCGCACGTTTCGGCTGCTGGGCCGCTCTCTGCTTGGCTGCGGTCAGCACCTTGCGGATGGAGGGCCGCTGCTCCTTGGAGAGCGTTTTGGCTGTGAACTCCCGGAACGCCTGTTCCAGATTGTCCGTATCCTTGGCCTTGAAGATCACGATGTAGTGGGGCGGCTGGGTGGTCTTGTCCTTACGCAAGGTGAAGTCCACGCCGTACTTCTTGGCGCAGGGCTTGAACGCCCCGATGTTCGCTTCCGTGACTTCAATGTTGGTCAGGGCCGCGCCGTGGGCTTTCAGCTGTTTCAGGCTTTGCTTGCCGTGGTGCAGCTTTGGCCCCTTGGCCCGGTGCTGCAAATATTTTTTCAGGGCAGCTTGCAGCGCTTGGGCGGTGAGCTTGCCCGTTTTCATGGACAGGGCAATAGTTTTCTGGGTGACTTCTTCCTGCAATATGAATCCCTCCTTGTTGCAGAAAATTCAGAGCGGCAGCTAGGGTGGAACCACCAGCCGCCGCAGGTAAAGGGTTCTCATGGGTGGACGCTCCTTTCGGTTAGGTGTTGGGCAGGCGGCCCCAATCGGGCTGTGCCATATCGTGCGCCACAAGGGACGCATAGTAGCTGTTGATGGTGCTGGGTGCGTTGAAAAGCATGGCCCGCAGGTATTGCTTGATGTTGCGGACTTTGGTGGTGTTGTCCCGCAGGCAGTCCATGACGAACTCAATGTGATGGCTGTCCAGTTTCAGAAACTTGGCCTTAACCAGCTCTGCCGGATAATCGTCCCCGGCAACCCGGATGGACTTGCGGGAAGTGCAGACCGTTTCCAGCAGGATGTCCACGATCTCGTCCAGCTGCTCCCGGTCTATCCGGGGATTCTGGGTGAGGGTGTCATACTCGATGTTCTCCAAAATCAGGTCCCGGTAGATTTGATAGGCTGCTTCCTTTCGGCTTCCTGTCCGTTCCGGCGGCGGTGCCGCTGCCTCGTCCTCGTCCAAAGGCAAGGGGTTTGGGGAATGGATAGGAATGGAATCGGTATTTAATCCCTCTTTCTTTTGTTTTTCTGTAATTAGTTTATCTTTATTTAATTGCATTGGATTTTCCAACGTAGGGTTTTCCTGCGTGGGATTCTCCAACGTTGGATTTTCCAATGTAGGTGAAACCGATGCAGGGACAGGCTGCGGCAGCTCGAAGATCACATAGTCTGCACCGCGCAGCCGCCCTTTCTCGTCCCGTTCTCTGGAACGCTGGATGTAGCCCGCCTGTTCCAGTTCCCGGATGGCCTGCCGTATTGCGTCAATGCTTTCCCGGTTGATACGGGTCAGCCCTTGCAGGGTGTAGTCCCAATCTTCCGGCAGGGAGAGCATTTGGGAGAGTAAGCCTTTGGCTTTCAGGGACAAGGCCCGGTTCCGCAGGTGGTGGTTTGACATGACCGTGTAGCCGCTGTTCTTTTCTACCCGAAAAACTGCCATTTCACGGATGCCTCCTTTCGCTGTAAACAAAAAAAGCAGCGTCCATTTGCTCCCGGTGATGGGAGAAGTGAACGCTGCGCGTACTTGATAATTTTTGGGTTGTGTGGTATATAAAAGGCAGCTGTTTTTTCAATACAGCCGCCCATGGGGGTGCGATACAAGCAAGTTGCTATCCGATGACCTCAAAAACAAATTGTACTACGATGGTTTTCAAAAAGTGCTGTATCACTACTCGCACCACAACAACAAAATCCGAACTTTTTTCCAATAGGAGAAGGGTTCGGATTTTTTGTATTCTTCGGAAAACAGAACGAATCCCTTGCTTCCATCGAAAAACGTCCTAGACCTTATCACAAAAAAAGCACGACAGACCACGGTAAGAGTGCCGTAAGGTAGAAAGGACACGAGCATGAAGTACGATGAAAGAACCTGCAAATTCAACATGGACACCGGCTGCGTGGAACTGCTGCTCCGGGATGGAAGAAAAATATCCATCGACTGCACCGGGGTCGAGGATGCGCTGGACGTGACCATGGCGCAACGGTCAGAACTGGACTATCTCATCTACAATGACCCACTGGGCTATGCGGATTTGATTCTGAATGGCGATCCGAAGGAATATTTGAGGAATGTGGCTGGAAGTCATGGGTTAGAAAATTAAAGGCAAAACAAAAACAGGGTGCGCCCCTGAATAGGACGCACCCTGCCAAAATCCACATATGATAGCGATATGTACAACAGGGCGTTCCCCGTAGCAGAGTTCCCATAAAACAGTATTTGCAAAAGCTCCCGAAATGGGGAAGATTTGGCGTGACTTCGGTCACGCCTTTTCTTTTGCTTCCAGTTCATCCAGAGGGATGTACCCCAGCCCATCATACTTAATATGGATGTGCTGCACCCGCTTTCCGCTGGACTTATCCGGGGCATCCACATAGATGGCCGACACCAGTTCACGGAGAGCATAAGGGGTGAGTTCTTCAATATGAACGTACTTGTGCGCTTTCTGGACGAACTTTTCAATATTCTCGATCTGCTGTTCCTGTACTTCAATTTCCTGCTGGATGGAGAGAACTTCCTCTTCCAGCTGCTTCTGTTCGGCATCGTAGCTCTGACTCATCATGTCGAAGCGGTCATCGCTAAGCTTTCCGTTAACATTGTCCTCGTAAATCTTCATGAACAGCCGTTTGAGGTCTGCGATCCGCTTCTCATTCCGGGCAAGCTGCTTCTTCAGGACAGTCAGCTTTTCGGTGCTTTCCACCCGAAGCTGCTCCTCCATGACCTTGCGGAAGTAGTCCTCATGACAGAGGATGTAGTCCGTCACCCGCTGAACATGGCTTAGCACACGGCCCTCCAAAACCTTTACCCGGATGAAGTGTCCCTTGCACTTGCTCCCGTTCTTCTTGTGCAGAGAGCAATCAAAGAAGTCTTGACTGAAGTCCCTGTGATTGGACGAACCATATTGCATCTTGGAACCGCAGTCAGCGCAGTAGACCATACCGGAGAAAATGCTGCTCTTGCCTGTCCGGGTCATGCGGTGACGCTGGCTACGAATCTCCCGAACCTTTTCAAACACATCATCGTCAATAATGCGCTCATGTGTATCCGGGAAGATAGCCTGATTTTCCACGGGATTCAGATGTCTCTTTTTATCCCAGATAGAGTTAGTATAGGTCTTAAAGTTGACTGTGCAGCCAGTGTACTCCAGTCGTTCCAGAATCGAACTTACTGCTCTTTTATCCCAGCGATAAGGGTCTTCCGGGGCGGGTGAGTTCGTACTCAGGCCATGGCTCAACTTATAGGCGGTGGGAGTCAGAACTTTGTCCACCCACAGTTGGTTTGCAATTTGGGTCGGGCCACGGCCTTCCATGCACATGGAGAAGATGCGCTTCACGATTGCAGCCGCTTCTGGATCAACAAGCCAATGTTTCAGGTTCTCCGGGTCTTTCACATAGCCGTACGGCACATTGACCGTCAGCGGTACTCCACGCTCTCCCTTGGCCTTCTGAACAGCCCGAATCTTGCGGCTGGTATCACGGGCGTAAAACTCGTTGAACCAGTTCTTAATGCCCGCAAAATCGTTGTTTACGCTGTTCGGGTCAATGGTGTCGTAGTTGTCGTTAATGGCAATGTAGCGAACGCCATACTGGGGAAAAGTGAAGTTTGTGTACAGACCTGTCAAGGCAGAATTGCGTCCCAGTCGGGACAAATCCTTCGTGATAACGATTCCTACACGCCCCGCTTCAATCACGACCAGCATACTCTGAAAGCCGGGGCGGTCGTAGTTCGTGCCGGAATATCCATCGTCCACAAAGAACACCGGGTTCGGAAAGTGATTCTTCTTAGCGTATTCCAGAAGAATAGCCTTCTGGTTCTCAATGGACAGGCTTTCGCCGAGCCGTGCGTCCTCTTGCGACAGTCGGCAGTAAAGTGCGGTGATTTTATTCGTTGCTCCAGACATTGTTGTGTCCTCCTTACTCTGTGGAGCAACTGTCGGTACAGGATTGGTTACCGGGTCAAGTATAGCAGAATTGGACGCAGTTGTCATTCGTCTGCACCCTCATCTTCAAATTTTTGCTGGGCGTTCTTGGCAACAATGCGCTCCAGCTTCTTCAAAAAGGACTCCTTGCCCTCATAGCTGCCGGTCACGGTGTAGGTGGTGTGACCGACTTTCTCCGTGGTGGTCAGTTCTGGAATCCAGAAAGCGGACAGGTTCTTGACATGGAGGTTGCCGTTCTCGTCCACATAAGAGCTGTGTTTCTTCTGCTCTTCGGTCAAGGGCTTCCGCTTGAAATAGATTTCATTTTCGGAGATGTTCACAGTCTCGCTGGTCTGCTCTTTCGGGGCATCATCATACAGCTGTGCGAAAAATGCCAGTGCATCTTCGGGTGGTTCTTCCTCCATGAGCTGCTCGAAAACTCGCTGTTCCTCTGCCGAGAGGTTATTCCATGCGGCTTCCAACTCCTGCTCGTTGGCTGCGTTGACGAAGGCTTCGATCTCTTTTTTCATGGTGCATCCTCCTTTGGCTGCGAAAAGCGGATTTTCAAAAAGTATGGGTTTTCGTGAGAGCAAGAATCGTCCCGTGGCCACAAATTTTCAATTCTTGAAAATTCTTGCCCTTTTGGGACAGCTTCTTGTTGGGGCGTGCCTGCCCCAAACCCTGCTTAGGAGTGAGTGCGATATACTAGGAATTTATTTATTGCTTGCATCGGTTTTGTCGTTTCCCTTTTTCTTACGAGACAAACCTAAACAAAGATGCGTCGAGCCAAGGCAAAGAAATGATGAACCAAGACACAACCATACAACAGCCATAGAATTATCATTTCCACTTATGAAGCTAATAAGTGAAGCCATATATAACAGAGCAGAAGCTGCATAGAATAAGATAGATTTCTTGGTTTCTTTTTTCATAAATAATCGCCTCCACAAATCGATTTGTTGAGTCAATTATACCACGTTCTTTATCGAAATTACACCCTCTACATGGGAGAACTTGGCCGATTTACTGCGTACGTGCGTACCCATCTTCCGTATACACGTATGCGGCGATTTGCCCGAAACGCACTCTATACAGCCGTTCCCCCTCGGAGAGCCCACTACACTTTGCAGACCACAGGGATGAAAGTGTCATAGTGGGTTATTACACTTCCGCAGAAGTGCCTTCTCCTCGCCGCAGACAGCCGGGTGTGCCTTTTGTGAGAGCTTTCTGTGCGGCGAATCTACATCGCCCACAGGCGATGTAAGCAGGGATTCCAAAGGGGCGCAGCACCCTTGGCACACGACTTTGGTACAAAGTCTAGTGTGTTACACCTTTCCAGAGGTGTATACGTTCCTGAAATGCAAAAAGCCCCATACCCAACACCTTAACGGTGCGGACATGGGACTTGATGCTTCCTCGGCCTAGCCGGGTACTCCGTAACCAATCCTGACAGGCAGTTGCCGTGTCATTTTTCGAAAACTGTTTTACGGATACCCAGCAGTCGGGAACGCTCTGTTTTTCTTTGCTGGGGGTATGATGAGCCTGTTCCGCCTGCCATGCGGCAAACTCCCTTTGGCCTTCCTCGCTGTTCCAACAGGCAAGGGTGGCCGGGTAGAATGCCCGTGCTAGACGGTCAATGACTTCATCGGGATAGGGGGAAGTGTTTGTGGACTTTTTCTTTTTGTTCAAACGCACGCTCCTTTGATCGTCCCA
>NZ_JBBMEO010000057.1:0-5542 GCF_040096515.1 Faecalibacterium tardum
TGTGCCAGCGCACAAAGCCGTTCATTCGTCTGCTTCATGGGCGTTTTCCTGCTCTGCGGCAGACTGCAAGATTCCCAGCAGACCGTTCCGCAGCTGTTCCAGTGCTTCCGGCGTGGCTCCTTCCATGCCCGAAACACTGTCCAACATTGCATCTGTCAACTGCTCTGCCGTAATCGTTGGGTGCTGCACATCCTGCCCTTTGGTCAATTCAGTGAACATCTTCTCTGCCACTTTCTTGCTCATGGCTTCCTGTTCGGCGTAATGGCTCCCGATCCCCTTTTTGATTTCCTTGACCGCCGCCATGAAGTACATTTCAATGTCATCAAGGTCGCCTTGGTGCACCGGCTTTCTCCGAAGGCTGATGTCCTTTGCGGCTTTCACTGCTTCCGGGGTCTTGATCTTTGTGCGCAACAGGGTGCTCAATGTCGTAAGCATAGCGTTCTGCGCCGCGATACCGGACGCAAAGGTATCGTCAAAATACTGCGCTATACGGTAAGTAAGCTCTGCAAAGCGCGCGTTTTCCAACAGCAGGTTAACTACCTCCGTATTAACACGCCCTGTGTAGAGGTTCTTTGCGGCTTCTACGGACAGGCCCAGTTCGGCAATGTCGTAGTTCTTGCGGTCGGGGATGTTGGTTTCTCCCAGCAGAAAATCCGTGGACACGTTGAACAGCCTTGCAATTTTCAGCACCTGCTCATGGGTCAGGGTCCCTTTTGCGCCGCTGATGAAGCGGTTGATGGTGCTTTTGGAGCAGCCAATCTCCTTGGCGAGTTCTGGTTGGCTGATGTTGTGCTCTTTCATCAAGTCCGCAAGACGGACGTTGGACGGTGCGGGCAGATATTCCTGTGCCATGTGGTCGGCCCTCCTTTTGGAGTTTTTTCCTCATTATAATACGCTCTGCCGTTTTGTTCAATATACGGTCACCTCTCTGCCCTTGCTGTTGCTGCCCTGCAACCAGTAAGGGCTTTTTTCTTTTTCCGTTGCAGTTTTGCCGCTTTTTTGCTCTTTCTGCAAAATTCCCCGTATATTCAGGCACAAGGCAAAAAGCACCAGAGTTCCCACTTTGGGGTACTCTGGTGCAGTACATAACATCTACCTGCCCGATGGCCGCAGGGTGCGGGGTTTCGTGGGCATTGAGCCGCTTGTCCCCCCCTGCCCGTAAAAAGTGCATTTTTTCACGGAAGAAGTTCGTACAACCCGTACGGTCTGTACTTGTACGCACCCGTACGGCAAGCAGAAGCAAATTAAAACGCATCATCGTGTATATTTTATGTCGCCGTACGCCGTACAGACCGTACAGGTTATTTGAAGTCCGTACGCAATTTTTTCAGATGCGTACGGAGCAATCAAGTTCGCATTGTGCGAACTTGTCGGGGCGAGGCCCCTCCATCTTGCTAGCGCAAGACCGTTCGGTCACTTAAAAGCCCCACTGGGGCTTTCATTGCTTCGCAAACGTGAACTCGATTAGCTCTCCCGCAGGAGACGTTCCCCCTCGGAGAGTCCTCGAAGAGCCCACTACACTTTGCAGCCCATAGGGATGAAAGTGTTATAGTGGGTTATTACACTTCCGAAGAAGTGCATCTCCCCACCGCAAACAAGCTGTTCGCCTAAAGAAAAGCCGCATAACGGAATGTACCTGTCCCGACTCCTTCTATGTTTCATCGTATTCTAAAATGTCTCCCGGCTGACAATGAAGCTCTCGGCAAATTGCATCCAGTGTAGAAAAACGAATTGCTCTAACCTTTCCGGTCTTTAGATTTGAGAGGTTCGCCATAGAGATTCCAACACGTTCAGAAAGTTCTGTCAAGGAAATCTTTCGGTCTGCCATAATGCGGTCTAATCGTAGTATGATTGCCATTCTTATCCCCTTAAAGAACTTCGTTCAATTCCTTCTGCATCGCAACAGCTTCTTTCAACAACTCAGCCATGATAATCAAAAGCACTCCGGGCAACAGCAATACTAAATCACAGAAGAAAAAGGTCGAACCAGACGCTTGATATCCCGGTAAAAGCGGAAATATCACAGATGCAACCGCAATAAGATAGCCTTCAAGACGAGTGCATTGAACCAGCGTTTTTGAAAAAGTTTTATCACTAAGCATCATCTTCAAAACAGAGATTCCGGCAATCGTCATTACAAGGAAATACAGTTCCTGCGATGCAATGGAAGTGACATTAAGAACCACTCCATGCCTTGCACCCAAAAGCCATTGAATAGGAAGAATCACTGCACTGAACATTTGCGGAACAGTCAGTAAGAATGCCAGTCCGAGAAGTGTTTGTTTCTTTTTGAAAAACGTCTTTTTCTCGGAAGAAGTTGTATCAACCCGAAAATCATTCTTACCCATATTGCATCCCCCTTTGATTTCACATTTAGAATAGCACACGTTAAATTGAAAATCAATATATTTTTATCGTTTATCAGCAAAACAATCTGCATTATGAGTAAGAGTGTTAAACAGTACCCCTTGAAAGGAGGGATGCCCTTTGGCAAGAAATGATGGTATTGACCGCACCAGTGTCCGAAATCTCGCCGTTTCAGACAAAGCCGTTGGCAACACCCAGCAGCACAATGAGCGCGAAAAGGACAGCTATCGGAACCCCGACATTATCCCCCAGCGCACCTCATGGAACGTCCACTTCAAAAAGCCAACCGCCAGCTACACCGACCTGTTCTCCCAACTGGAAACCGCTGGCACGATTTCAACGCGCGGCTTGAAGCCGGATGCCACCCATTACTGCGAGCTTGTCTTTGATGTCAACTCGGCCTATTTTGACAACCACGGCGGCTACGAGTTCGCCAAGCAGTTCTATGCGGATGCCTACAAAGCTGCTGTGCAAATCGTGGGTGGTGAGCAGTATATCCTCTCGGCTGTCATGCACGCCGATGAGATCAACCGTGCCATGACCGAAGCACTGGGCTGGGAGGTCTACCACTACCATCTCCACGTGGTCTATGTACCTGTGGTGGAAAAGCAGATCCTCTGGTCGAAACGCTGCAAGGACAAGGCACTGGTCGGCACCGTCAAGGAGACCGTCATGCAGGTCAGCCGAAGCAAGAAGTGGGCTTCCAAGCCCCTGCTGGACGATGCTGGAAAGCCTGTCCTGCAAAAGAGCGGCAAGCCAGTCCTGAAGAAGTCGTACAGTGTCCTGCAAGACGATTTCTTCAACTATATGCGCAATGCCGGGTACACGGATGTAGAGCGCGGTGAGCGCGGCAGCACCGAAGAACACCTGACCGTCACCCAGTTCAAAGTCCAGCGGGAGCAGGAACGTCTGGACAGCCTGACCGCCCAAGCCGACCAAAAGGCGCAGTCGCTTGCCAAAACCAGTCAGACCCTCTCCAAAAAGGAGAAGGAACTTGCCGCTGTGCAGAAAAAGGCCACGCTCACGAAAGAAGCCCTCATTCATGCGCGCGATCTGGATTATATCGGCAAGCGCACCTTTCTCGGTAACTACTCGCTGACCGAAGAAGAATTTTCCAAGCTGAAAAAGCAAGCCGACCACGGCTATATGATGGACGTGGAGAACCGCCGCCTGAAAGAAGAACTTTCCACCGCCAAGAAGGAGGCCGTTCGTTGGAGCAACAAGTACCACGACCTGTTGTACGACGTGAAACCCTATCTGGATGCTCTCCACCGTGCGCCCGAACTGGTGCGCGGCTTTCTGGAAAAGATTCTTGCCCCCAAGCAGGAGCGCACCATGAATGTGCCGCAGCGAAACCGCAAGCGTGGGCAAGATGTAGAACTTTAAGCTGAATTTTTAGATGATATGACAATATAAGGAGCAATGCTTATGGATTTTGACCGTAATTCTATGACTGTCCCTGTGCAATCTTCCGATTATACGAAAAAGTTCTTGCAAAAGGACTCGAATCCCACTACAATGGAAGTGGTCACTCAAACCAATGCCGTCAAGTCTCCGACTGACAGCCCGGCAACCACGAAACTGGTGTACACGGTGGAAGAGATCGCACGAATGCTGGCCATCAGCCTGCGCTCTGCTTACAATCTGTGCAACAGCACTACCGAATTCCGTGTCCTGCGAGTAGGCGGAAGCATCCGTGTGCCGAAGGACAGCTTCGATGCGTGGCTCTACCGGGCAGCTTGATAAGGAGGCAAACAGTATGGCATATATTACGAAGCGCGGCAACTCTTACAGCGTCCGCTACACCTACGAAGATGAGCACGGCAAGAGCTGCGACAAATGGGAGAGCTTTCCCACAAAAGAGGAGGCAACGAACCGAAAAAAGCAAATCGAGCATGAACTGGCCGCTGGCACTTTCCTGATTCCGTCCTCGGTAACGGTGGCAGAGTTCCTGATGGACTGGCTGCCGAAACAGTGCAGCAAGCACAAGTGGGCCCCCAAAACCTACGAATCCAACCTTTCCACCATTCAGAATCTCATTATCCCCTATATCGGCAGCATGGAGATGCAGAAGCTCAAGCCCTACCACATGGAGAACCTCTACACGACCCTGAGCAAAACGCCCTGCGGTTCGTATATCGAGGGCAAGAAGCAGGAACTGACCGAAAAGCAGAAGCAGCGTTTCCTTTCCGGCACAACGATCCATGAGGTGCACCGGCTGCTGGGCACTGCCTTCCAGTATGCCGTAGAGTGGGGCATCCTTGTCAAAAGCCCTGTTCCCGTGGACAGCCCCAAGAAGTCTACGCAGGAGCGCACCATCTGGACGGTAGAGGAAATGAGGGCGGCTCTGGACAGCATGGAGGACCCCATCCTGCATCTGGCAGTCCACCTCACACTGGTGGGCGCACTGCGAGAGGGCGAGATCGTAGGTCTGACCCCGGAAGATCTCGATTTTGACGCAGCAGATGGCATCGGAACCTTCCGTATCAACAAGTCCATGCAGCGGGTGCGGAAAGAAGCCCTAAATCAAGTGGACGATGGCTGCATCATCAAGATATTCCCGGACAAGCTGGAGCGCAGCACCACTTCCCTCATCCTGAAAAGCACCAAAACCGCATCCTCCTGCCGTACCATCTTCATGACCTCTGTACTGAAAGAGGAATTGAAGAAGTGGCTGAATCAGTTGGCGGCAGACGAGATGAAAGACCCGGCACGCTACCATGATAGCGGAATGCTGTTCCGTCTACCCAATGGTCTGGCAGTGGAGCCGGTGCTGATCCGCAAGAAGTTCCTCAAATGGCAGGATGCCCACCCGGAATTCCCCCGCATTGTGTTCCACGGTTTGCGGCATTCCAGTGCCACCTATCAACTGATGATCTCCGGCGGCGATGTGAAAGCCGTTCAGGGCACCACAGGGCACGCCACGGCGGATATGCTGGTGAACACCTACGCTCATATCCAGCAGTCCTCTCGTGTAGAACTGGGCAGGAAATTTGAGGAAGGGTTCTATGCTAAACAGGAAAGCCCCAGCCCGCAGGCTGTACCCGCCGCAGGCGAACCGACCATCTCCATGACCGCTCTGCTGGAACTTCTGAAGGACGCAGACCCCGAAGTAAAGGCGCAGCTCCGTCTGGCTCTGCTGACCTGATGCAAAATTTACCACGCATTTCAAAGC
>NZ_JBBMEO010000058.1:0-5304 GCF_040096515.1 Faecalibacterium tardum
GAGTCCAGAGGTAGGGAGGGGGGAGTCGGAACACCCCTCCCTGCCTCTGGCCCAGCGGAGCGTCCCTGCACGCTTGCAGCGAGTAGTAACTTCCCCTGCGCCGCGCAATCCCAATTACTTTTCAGCTACTGCCGCCTCCGGCTCACCCAGAGCCAGCACCTTCGTCAGTTCGGACTGCACCTTGGCGTTGGTGGCATCGGTGACTGCCAGCACGTCGGAATAGAACTTTTCCATCTCGTCACGGGTGGAGAAGGTGGCTACATACATCTGGTTGCCCATGGCACCGGACAGTGCCTCGGGGATGCGATCCACCATGCGCATGTTGTCCTGATACTTCTGCATCAGCTGCTCGTGGCTGTAAACGAAGCTCTTGCCGTCCCGGCGGCCGACAAAGGCGCAGTAATAGTGCTCACCCACCGGCATATCGGTGCCGCCGAAGGCGATCATGTCCGCCCAGATCTTGTACACGTTGGTGGAACGGGCAAAGTCGATCATGTCCGGGGTAAAGCCGCCGCAGGGGCGCATGTTGACTTCCAGCGCCACGAGCTGGCCTTTTTTGCCCATGCTGGCCTGATCCTCGGTCATGCGGAAGAACTCGAAGTGGACAAAGCGGCTCTTCACCCCAAAGCTCTTGACGGCGGCACGGCCTGCGGCGCGGGTGTCCTCCGGCAGATCCTTGATGATGTAGTAGATAGAGTTGTCATCGTTGTTCACGATGTCCATGATGGACACGGGGCTTACGTTGCCCGCCTCAAAGATGGGGTTGCCGTGGGCGTCGATGATGGCATCGTAGCTGTTCACCTCGGCGCGGACGAACTCCTCCATGATGTAGGCCACATCCGGGTGCTCCTTCTCCTTGTAGGCCAGAAATTCTTCCAGTTCCTTGTCGGTGGAAAGGCGGTGGGTATCCGAAGCACCCACGCCGTTGTCCGGCTTGACTACCACCGGGTAGCCTACCTGTTCCACAAAGGCCTTGCAGCCCGCAAGGTCATCCACCATGTGGTAGCGGGCGGTGGCGATACCGGCCTTCTGATAGTACTCCTTCATCTTGCTCTTGTACTTGATGCGGGGCATATCAGAGGTCTGGAAGCCGCTGGTAATGTGGAAATCGGTGCGCAGGGCGGCATCCCGTTCCAGCCAGTATTCATTGTTGGACTCCAGCCAGTCGATGCGGCCATACTTGAAGGTGAAAAAGGCCACAGCGCGGTATACCTCGTCGTAGTTTTCCAGACTGTTCACCTTGTAGTACTCGTTCAGGCTTGCCTTCAGTTCGGGCTTCAGCTCCTCGTAGGGCTGGTCGCCGATGCCCAGCACGTTCAGGCCGTTGTTTTTCAGCTCCCGGCAGAACTGCCAGTAGTTCGTGGGGAAGTTGGGGGAGATAAAAATAAAGTTCTGCATAGTATTTGTTGATTCCTCTTTCCGTTACCTCTATGATTGCAATGCCCCTGCGAGGGCGGGACAGACTTTAATATTGGGAAACAACGGCGCGTCCATGGACGCGCCGTTGTGCCATTTTCACGGGATGGGTCACTGCTGGCCCAGAATGTAGGGCATATAGTACGCCACCTGCTTATACCACCAGTTCCAGTCGTGGTTGACATCGTGACCCCACAGGTCTACCCAGATGGGGATATGCTTTGCTTCAAAGATGCGCTTGAGCAGCCATGTGGTGTCCGGCTGTTCCCAGTCGCCCTGACCGCAGCAGATGACCGCCTTCTGATTGCGGAACAGCTGCATATAGGGGTGATCCTCCGGGAAGTTCTTCATGTAGTCCACGGGGGAGTTCATGTACACCAGCTCGTCCATATAGTCGCCAAAGCCGTAATGGGCAGTGTAGATGCCGCTGAGCGCCAGACAGCCGCAGAAGATATCCGGGCGGCGCAGATACAGGTTTACCGCGTGGGTGGCGCCCAGACTGCACCCGAAGGCGATGATGCCGGGCAGGTCGCTCCAGCCGTTGCGCTGCTGCGCCAGATGCTGAAGCATCGGGGCGGCCTCGCGGGTGATGTAGTGCAGCCACTGCTCATAGCGGCGGATACGCCAATAGGGGTTGCCCTGCGCGTCCGACCAGGTTTCCTGATCCATGGTGTCGATGGAAAGCACCATGATCTGCCCGGACTCGATCCACGGGGCAAGGGTATCGGCCATGTGGAAGTTTTCAAAATCGAAGAATCGGCCGTCCTGACAGGGAATATACAGCATCGGGCGGCCGGCGTGGCCGTAAAGCTTGCACTCCATATCCCGTCCCAGTTCCGGGCTGTACTCCTTGAAATACTGCATCTCCATGGTGTTTCCTCCTTTAGTGTTGTTGGGCTATGGTGTCGCCCTTCTCTTACTCCTCCACCTCATACAGCAGGGTGTGGAACACGAAGGGCAGCTGTTTTTCCCAGCTGACTTCGCTGTGGGTGCCGCCGGGCACGATGCGGCTGGTCAGGTGGATGCCCCGGGTCATTAGCTTGCCGCTCAGGGCAGAAAACTGTCGTCGGATGCCCTCGTGGTTGCCCATCTCCCGGGAGCCGTAGTCCATGTACAGCACCGTGCCGGGGGCAAGCTTTGCGCGCCCCACAAGGCCGGAAAGCTTATCCGGTGCCACCCAGATGGAGGGGGAAAGTGCTGCGGCGCGGCTGTAAGTATCGTTATATTGCAGCAGGGCATACAGGCTCATCAGTCCGCCCATGCTGCTGCCGCCGATAAAGGTATTTGCCCTGTCCGGCAGGGTGCGGAAATTCTGGTCGATCAGGGGTTTGAACCGGTGGATGAACCAGCTCATGGTGGCCTGTCCCTTGCCGTCAAAGTGGCCGTAGGTGGGGTCATCGAAGCGGTAGGGGGAATACTCCACCAGACGCTCGTTGTTCACCCCGGCGTTGCACTCGATGGCCGCCACGATCAGCGGGGTGTCGGTATAGTCCAGATAATCCGCCACGCCCCAGCTTTTGCCGTAGGTGGCATCCTCGTTGAAAAACACGTTCTGCCCATCGAACATATACAGCACGGGAAACCGGCGCTCCGGCTGTGCCTCGTACATGGTGGGCAGGTAGACATACGCCCGGCGCTGTTCGGTGCCGTTGACCGCCGGGTAACTCATGCTCCATTTTTTGATCATGGTGCTTCTTTCCTCTCAAATCTTCCTGCAAGGGGCACAGGCGGCAAGCCCACGCCCTTTATAGGTAGTGTAGCACCATGCGGCGGGAATTGCAATGATTATAGAGCAAAGGGACTGCTGCCCCAGACGGTATGCAGCAGTCCCTTTAAAAGCCGTAGGGTGACAGGCGGCTCAATACTTCTTTTCCACAGGCACGATCCAGCCCTTGGTATCGGGGATCTTGCCCCACTGCATACCGGTCATGGTGTCGTACAGCTTCTGGGTGACAGGGCCGATCTTGCCGTCGCCGATAAAGGCGTGCTCGCCCTTCCAGACCAGCTCCTTGACAGGGGAGACGACAGCGGCAGTACCGGTGCCGAACACCTCTTCCAGCTTGCCTTCGCGGGCAGCTGCCATGATGTCGGCAATGGCAATCTTGCCCTCAACGACCTCGTAGCCCCAGTCCTTCAGCAGCTCGATGCAGCTGCGGCGGGTGACGCCGGGCAGCACGGTGCCCACGGTAGCAGCGGTGTACACCTTGCCGTCGATCTTGAACATGATGTTCATGCTGCCAACTTCTTCAACGTACTTCTTCTCCACGCCGTCCAGCCACAGCACCTGTGCGTAGCCCTGCTCCTCAGCCAGCTCACCGGCCTTGATGGAAGCGGCGTAGTTGCCGCCGCACTTGGTAAAGCCGGTCAGACCCGGGGCGGCGCGGATATACTCGTCCTCCACATAGATGCGCACCGGGTTGATGCCCTCGGCGTAGTAAGCGCCGGAGGGAGCGCAGATGATGCAGAAGATATAGTGCTTGGAAGCGTGCACGCCCAGACCCACATCATTGGCAAAGATGAAGGGACGGATGTACAGGGAAGCGCCATCGGTGTGGGGCACCCAGTCGCGGTCCACGTCCACCAGAGCCTCGACGGCCTGAATGTAGTCCTCTACCGGGATCTTGGGGATGCACAGACGGTCGGCAGAATCCTGAAAACGCTTGGCGTTGCAGTCCGGGCGGAACAGCTGCACAGTGTCGTCAGCGGTGCGGTAGGCTTTCATGCCCTCAAAAATCTCCTGTGCGTAGTGGAACACCACGGTAGCGGGGTCCAGCTCAAAGGGGCCGTAGGGGACGATGCGGGCATCGTGCCAGCCCTCGCCCTCGGTGTAATCCATGACGAACATGTGGTCGGAGAACTTTTTGCCGAAGCCAAGCTTCGTCTCATCGGTGGGCTTTGCCTTGGGCGCAGCCGTGCGGGTGATCTTGATATCCAACATAGTGAGTTTCCCTCTTTCCTTTTATGCGCGTGCGCACGATTTCCGGCGCTTTATGACACAAATGTTGGTTTCTATTATAATATTCCCAGCCGGTTTTGCAAGGAATCGCAAAATGTTTCATCTTTCTACCGGTAAAGTTGCACCAGATTGTGAGCACAATGGTGTGCAAACTGCCAAATCTATGGTACAATAGAGGCACAGAGCACTTTTGCGGGGCACAGTCCCGCTTTTCTATGGAAGGAGCATACTGCCATGATCGACAGCGTTATTTTTGATATGGACGGCCTGATGTTTGACACCGAGCGGGTCTGGGCTACCCTGTGGGAGCCTGCACTTGCCACCCTTGGGCTTTCTTATAAGGAAGGGCTGGACGTTGCCGTTCGCGGAACGGCGGGAGATTCCATGCGGGCGGTGCTGCGCCGCTTCTACGGGGAAAACTGCGACACGGACGCCATCATCGCGGCGCTGCACGCACAGGCGGAAAAGGCGTTTCAGGCACCGCCGCCCAAAAAGCCCGGGCTGGACGAAATTCTGACATGGCTGGACGCGCAGCACATCCCCATGGCAGTGGCTTCCTCCAGCCGGATGGCGTCTATCCGGCACCATTTGGACGGCTGGGGCTTGACCCACTATTTTAAGGTGATCGTCTCCGGCGAGCAGTTCTCGGCCTCCAAGCCCAACCCGGAAATTTTTCTGCGGGCAGCGGAAGCACTGGGCACTGTGCCCAGTCGCACCCTTGTGCTGGAGGACAGCTACAACGGCGTGCGCGCCGGTGCCAACGGGCGTTTTATCACCGTGATGGTGCCGGACATGGCCCCCGCCAATGACGAGATGCGCCGTCTGTACACCGCCGAGTGCCGCGATCTGTACGAGGTGCTGGACGGGTTGCAGAAGGGGAGGTTCTGAGTGAGGGATGTTCTCTTTTGGTGTCAAAAGAGAACCAGAAAACC
>NZ_JBBMEO010000059.1:0-5141 GCF_040096515.1 Faecalibacterium tardum
AGAAGAAGTCGAAGCACAAAAAAGCTAGCGCTGCGCCAGTCGGCGCTAGCGCTTTAACGCTTTTTTCGCTTCTCCATCTATAGCCCCTCAGTCGCTGCGCGACAGCTCCCCCCGGGGGAGCGTTCCCTCCTGCAAAGTTTACGGCTTTGCCGGAAACTTTTCCGCCGTGCCAAGGGCTCTCCCTTTGGGAGAGCTGGCAAGCCCGACAGGGCTTGACTGAGAGGGCGAGTCCTTTTCCCGCAGCGCCGCGCTTTCGCAGAAAGCGGCGCTGCACCTGCCGTTTTCCTCTACGACCCCACCCGTGAAAATGCAATGCCGGAGCGTCCGCAGACGCTCCGGCATTGCTCTATTAAAAATAATTTTTCCGCTGATGATGCGCAGAGCGAAGCGGAGCGCATTTAAAATCCTCCCACGGCAAGAAAAAAGCTGCTGCACAGAGCGTGTGCAGCAGCCTTTGGGTTGTTACCCGATGTAGCTGATATTGGCGTCCAGCTCGCCGCTGTAACCGTTGATGCGGGCCTTCTCGGTGCCCTGCCACAGGTCACAGCCGATGGGGCTGGAGGAGACGCCGTAGTGGGCGTTCCAGATGGTGTAGCGGCTGCGCAGGGTGTTGTAGTTCACCCGCTTGCGGTACCATGTGGTGGAGGCGTACACGCCGGGCTTGTAGCCCAGCGCCTTCACCCGCTCGCAGAAGGCGATGGCGCACTTGGTACGGTCCTCAGCACCCAGACCGTCGGCGCGGCCGGTGCCGCCCGGGGCGGTGGAAGCCTCGGTGTCATAGAAGATGGGGTAGTCCAGCATCCGGCCGTTCAGCGCCCAGTTGCAGGCCTCGGCCTCCTCCTGCGCTTCGGCCTCGTTTACGGCCTGCGTAAAGAAATACACGCCCACCTTCAGCCCCGCGTTGCGGGCGTTGGTGAAGTGCTCTTCGAACATGGGATCCTTGACCAGGTTTCCCGCAGCGCCGTAGCCCCGGTAGCCGATGCGGATGATGACGAAGCTCACGCCGGATTTTTTGATCTTGTTCCAGTCCAGCCCGGACTGATACTTGGACACGTCGATGCCAAAAGTCACATTGTCCTGTTTGACGCCGTTGGCATCGAAATAATACAGCTTGCCGTCAATGGAGCGCAGACCGGTGACCTTTTTGTTGGTGCCCTGCGCGTAGTAGTAGGTCTTGCCGTTCTCGGTGCGCCAGCCGGAGTACACCGGCTCTTCTTCTTTGTCCTTGGTGCCGAACAGCCAGTTGAACAGCCAACGGAAAAAGCCGTTTTCATCGGTCAGGTCGATGCACTGCGCCTCGGCATCCTCCAGTGCACCGGAATCCAGCGCCTGCTGGATCTGCTCCGGGGTCAGCAGTACGCTGTCCTCCGGGGTGTGCTGGCTGGCGGTGTCGTTCTGGGGGGTGTCGTCCGCTGCGGGAGCCTGCGGGTCCTGCGCGGCCAGCTCCGGGGTCTCTTCCAGCAGTATGGCAGGGGAGTTCTCCTCTTCCAGGGCGGTATCCTCAGCGGGCTGTGCCGGTGTTTCCGGTGTTTCAACAGCTTCTTCCGGCGCAGTCGGTGCGGTTTCGGCGGTTTCCGGTTTTTCCGCTTGCGCCGGGGCAGGCTCAGCCTGCTGCACGGTGCTTTCCGCTGCCTGTTCCGGGGCGGCGGTCACTGTGCTCTCCGCTGCTGGAGCAAGGTCAGCTGCTGCCGGGCTGCTTGCCTGCGGTGCCTCGGCGGTAACATGGGGCACGACCGCACCCACGGTCAAAGTTTCCGGCTGTGCAGACAGCAGGGTCGCTGCCCCTGCGCCGCCCACAGCCAGAACCAGCGCCATGGTCAGCGCTGCAATGGCTGTCACCGCCTTGCGGCGGGCTGTGCCGGATCGGTCAAATCGCTTTTTCATCTGTCGTCTCTGCCTCCGAATCTCCCGGTGGTGCAGCGCTGCGCTGCACCGGGTCTTTGCCCCTTGCCCGGGGCGGGCCCGCTTTTATTCCACGCCGCCCATGCGCTTATGATAAAAAGGACGGCGGATGATAACTTTACGCTTCCTCTAGTATACACCCGCACGCGGGGAGCAGTCAACGGCACAGCGGGCTTCTACACAAATTCTCCACCGGGGCAGTGTGTCGGAAAATGTTCCAAATGGAATACGTTCCGGCAGGGCAGAACATTGCACAAAGCCGAAATTTCACAATTTTTCCAGCAACCTCTTGCTGTCTTGACAGGTGTATGGTATGATACAGAACATACGTTCGTAACCTTAACGATCTGTTTTGGATAGAAAGGCAAGTTTTATGTCGAAGCTGAAAGAATTTTTGGCGCGGAAGGATATCGTCATCTCTCCGCAGCGTTACCTCATTGACGCACTGGGCGCAATGGCACAGGGTCTGTTTGCCAGTCTGCTCATCGGTACCATCATCAAGACGGTGGGTCAGCAGACCGGTCTAGCACTGCTGGTGGATCTGGGCGGCTATGCTACGGCCATGAGCGGCCCCGCCATGGCCTGCGCCATCGGCTGGGCACTGCACTGCCCGCCGCTGGTGCTGTTCAGCCTGATCACCGTGGGCTACTCGGCCAATGCGCTGGGCGGTGCAGGCGGCCCGCTGGCCGTGCTCATCATTGCCATTGTGGCAGCAGAGCTGGGCAAGGCGGTAAGCAAGGAGACCAAGGTGGACATCCTTGTCACCCCGCTGGTGACCATTTTTGCAGGTGTTGGGCTTTCCATGCTCATCGCCGCCCCCATCGGCGCAGCCGCAAGTCAGGTGGGCACTCTTATTATGTGGGCCACCGAGCAGGCTCCGCTGGTCATGGGCATTCTGGTGTCGGTCATCGTGGGCGTGGCACTGACCCTGCCCATCTCCTCTGCCGCCATCTGCGCCGCACTGGGTCTGACCGGCCTTGCCGGCGGCGCTGCCGTGGCAGGCTGCTGCGCCCAGATGGTGGGCTTTGCCGTGATGAGCTACAAGGAGAACGGCGTAGGCGGCCTTGTCAGTCAGGGGCTGGGCACCAGTATGCTGCAGATGGGCAACATCATCAAGAACCCCCGCATCTGGATCGCCCCCACGCTGGCCAGTGCCATCACCGGCCCGCTGGCTACCTGCCTGTTCCACTTTGAGATGAACGGCGCGGCGGTCTCCTCCGGCATGGGCACCTGCGGTCTGGTGGGTCAGATCGGCGTTTACACCGGCTGGGTCAGCGATATTGCCGCCGGTACCAAGGCTGCCATCACCCCCATGGACTGGGCTGCCATGGCGCTGCTGTGCTTTGTGCTGCCCGCCGTGCTCAGCGTGGTGTTCTGCGAGGTGGAGCGCAAGCTGGGCTGGATCAAGGAAGGCGACTTGAAGCTGAACTAAATCGTTATAGTTAAACCACCGGAGCGTCTGCGGATGCTCCGGTGGTTTTGTTTGTAGGGGGACGAACCCTCTCAGTCTCGCATACGCTCGACAGCTCCCCCGAGGGGGAGGTGGCATCGCGCAGCGATGACGGAGAGGGTTTACTCCCCCAAAACCCCATGAAAAAATACACTCAAATTGCATAAAATACGCATATATTTAAAAATATTTGCATAAAGATACAGATTGAACCAAAAGAAAAGCGAAACGGGTGCTATGTTTGGCAGTTTTTAGCATTGACGGAAAACCCGCGCTGCGTATAATAAAAGCATCAACCGCAAACGAAAGACAGAGGATGCGAAGGGAAATGCGCATCAGAAAACAAAAGTGTATTTTTATTAAAGGAGCGCGTTTATCATGAAAAAGGAAAACATCAAAAAAGTCGTGCTGGCTTACTCCGGCGGTCTGGATACCTCCATCATCATTCCCTGGCTGAAGGAAAACTACAACAACTGCGAGGTTGTTGCTGTTTCCGGTGACGTGGGTCAGGGCACCGAGCTGGACGGTCTGGAAGAAAAGGCCAAGGCTACCGGCGCATCCAAGCTGTATGTGCTGGACTTGAAGAAGGACTTTGTGGAGAACTACATCTTCCCCACCCTGAAGTTCGGCGCTAAGTACGAGGACTACCTGCTGGGCACCAGCTTTGCACGTCCGTGCATCGCCAAGGCACTGGCTGATATCGCCATCAAGGAGGGTGCAGATGCCATCTGCCACGGCTGCACCGGCAAGGGCAACGATCAGGTGCGTTTTGAGCTGACCCTCAAGGCACTGTGCCCGGATATGGCCATCATCGCTCCGTGGCGTGAGTGGGACATCGAGAGCCGCGACGAGGAGATCGACTACGCCGAGGCGCACAACATCCCCCTGAAGATCAACCGTGAGACCAACTACTCCAAGGACAAGAACCTGTGGCATCTGAGCCACGAGGGTCTGGATCTGGAGAACCCCGCCAACGAGCCCCAGTACAATAAGCCCGGCTTTCTGGAGCTGGGTGTCAGCCCCGAGCAGGCACCCGATGTTCCCACCTATGTGACCATCCACTTTGAAAAGGGCGTTCCCACCGCTGTGGACGGCAAGGAGATGGGCGCTGTGGAGCTGGTGGAGTACCTGAATAAGCTGGGCGGTGCAAACGGCATCGGTCTGCTGGACATCGTGGAGAACCGTCTGGTGGGCATGAAGAGCCGCGGCGTGTACGAGACCCCCGGCGGCGCTATCCTGTACAAGGCCATCGACGTGCTGGAGACCATCACGCTGGATAAGGAGAGCGCTCACTTCAAGGCACAGCTGGCACAGAAGTACGCCGATATCGTGTACAACGGCCAGTGGTTCACCCCGCTGCGCGAGGCACTGGATGCCTTTGCCGACAGTCTGGAAAAGACCGTGACCGGTGATGTGAAGCTGAAGCTCTACAAGGGCAACATGATCAACGCCGGTGTGACCTCTCCGTTCACCCTGTACGATGAGCAGACCGCTTCCTTCGGCGTCGATAAGGATTACGACCAGTCCGATGCCACCGGCTTCATCAACCTGTTCGGCCTGTCCATCAAGGAGCGCGCAAAGCTGTCCAAGAACTGGCCGGAGGTCAAGTAATCGCAACATTTTCGACTGCGTGTGTTTTCACACTTTCACACGCGGGTTCTCACACCGGCATCGTTGCCGGCGGCACCGCCGCAGGAGCGTTTTCCCCTGCGGCGGCTTTGCCGTTTTTATAAGAAATATATTATCGGCAGAAATTGCACCCTCATCCGTCATGCCGCTCCGCGTCATG
>NZ_JBBMEO010000060.1:0-5018 GCF_040096515.1 Faecalibacterium tardum
TGGCAGCAGGTCGCTGAAAAGAAAAGCTGCGAAGCAAAACAGAAAGAACTGACCGCCCAGAGAGATACGCTTGCTGACCGCCTGAAAAAGCTGGAAAAATCCAAGCTGGCAGAGCAGGCTGACGTGGACCGTCTGGAGGGACACAGCCTTGCCGCATTTTTCTATCAAGTGATTGGAAAAATGGACGAAAAGCTGGACAAGGAACGGCAGGAAGCCTATGCAGCCCGTGTCAAGTACGATGCTGCTTTCCATGACCTTTCTTCCGTTGATGCCGACTTGGAGCAGATTCAAAATAGACTGGAACGGCTGTCCGATTGCGAAAGGCAGTATCAAGCTGCTCTTTCCGAAAAAATCAAAAGCATCAAAGTCTCTGCCCACCCTGCCGCACAGCAGATTGTGGAAAGCGAAAGCCGCATTGCCGCACTGAAAGTCCAAAAGCGGGAGCTGCTGGAAGCCATCAACGCCGGAAAGACCGCCTTGCACACGGTCAATGAAGTTCTGGAAACGCTGGATAATGCCGAGGGCTGGAGTACATGGGACGTAATGGGCGGCGGTTTGATGGCTGATCTTGCCAAGTATGAGGAACTGGACAATGCACAGGAGCAGGTGGAACAGCTTCAAGTGGAACTGCGGCGGTTCAAAACTGAGCTTGCCGATGTTGAGATCACCGCAGACCTTCAGGTTGCGGTAGACAGTTTTTTGAAATTCGCAGATTTCTTCTTTGATGGCCTCTTTGCAGACTGGGCAGTTCTGGATCACATCAATCAGGCGCAGAGCAGAGTGGAAAACACCAAGAGCCAAATCAAGCGAGTCCTTGCACTTCTGAAAAAGATGCGCGAAGATGTTGATGTCCAAATCGCTGATGAAAAAGAGAAGCAGGAGCAGCTTGCGGTGGAAACTGAGCTGTAGGTTTGGAGTGTTCGCGTATGTAATATGCTCAACTCAATGAATTGGAAATTTTGGAGATAAAGACTATGAAGAAAAAAGCACCAATAGTGTTCATTATCGTGAGCGTCTTTGCCGTAGCCGCAATCATTATAATTTCGGCGTATAGATCTTCGGAATCCTACAGAAAGGCGAAGGCTGCAATCCAATGGGATTGCTCTGTGTCTTGTACAGAAAAATCAACATCTGCCCAATATGTAATCACTTATTCTAATGTAAAGGTTTCATCCAAAACGGGCACACTGACGATTCAGAATAGGAATGATTTTGAAATTGTGGTGCATTTGCTCTGCGAAGGCGAACAGGAAATCGTATCTGGCAATATTTCTGCGGGAGGCTGCTACTCTTTTGCGAATGTTACGGACAAAGAATATACCGTAGGTATTCATGCGGATGTTGATGCAGCCACCAACATTAAAGTAATTGTATACGACGGAAAAGACACAGAGCCATATACAAATTGACAAGTCGGTGCTTGCGGGGGTGCATCTATTTGAAAAAGTATCAATGTCCATGCTGCGAATGTTTTACTTATAATGTTCCACCAAAGGAAGATTGTGGGTACATTTGCCCAGTTTGCTTTTGGGAGAATGACCCGTTTATTACTTCTGATAGCGACCCCAGTGACTTGAATCATGGAATAACTCTAAACGAGGCAAAAAACAACTATTTGGAATTTGGTGCCTGTGAAAGAAAAATGTTACGTTATGTTCGTCCGCCCGAAAGCGATGAAAAATAGACATTCATCATCAAAACTTCAAAGTCGACGATAACCCAATTATTATATACCCTTGGCGGGCAACCCAAAAACGGTTGCCCGCTATTTTTATACCCTAAAATCTGAAGAAGGAGGCCAAAATGCCAAGCAAAACCGAAGAATACCTTGCCCTTGCCCAGCGCACGGCAAACGGCTTGACCCGGTACTGGGAAAGCTGGACGGATTACCTGACCACCGCATCCCGGCTGTACAAGTACCCCTTTGCCGACCAGCTTATGATCTACGCTCAGCGGCCCGATGCCACCGCCTGCGCCGAATTTGACATTTGGCGCAACCGGATGAACCGCTATGTCAGGCGTGGCTCTAAGGGCATCGCCTTGCTGGACGAATCCAGCGGATTCCCGCGCCTGCACTACGTTTTCGATGTGTCGGACACCGGGGTGCGCCGCAATTCCCGTGACCCGGAGGTGTGGCAGCTCGGTCCCGATTTGGTGCAGCCGGTTTCAGAAATGCTCGCCGCCACCTACGGCATCAGCGGAGAGCGTGTCAGCCAGCAGCTTGCGGATGTTGCCGGGAAACTGGTGGCAGATTACTGGGACAACAACAGTGGTGACATTCTCGCCATCGTTGACGGTTCGCTTCTGATGGATTATGATGAAGCCGGGGTGGAGATGCAGTTCAAGTCCGCTGCCGCCATCAGCGTCACCTACACGCTGCTGGAACGTTGTGGTTATGAGCCGACAGGCTGGTTCGACAAGGACGATTTTCAGGCAATCTACAATTTCTCAACCCCGGATAGCGTCTACGCCCTCGGCGCAGCCGTCAGCGACATGAGCCGGGAGGTGCTGCGGAACATCGAGCGCACCGTAAAAAAAAACATTCGCCGCCGCAATGCAGAAAGGAGCCAATATGAATACGAACAGCAGGAACGTGACCTACTCGACCGTCGGGGACTACCAGCTCCCGAACCTGACCCTGAACCAGCCCCGGAAGCCGCTGGGCAAGTACGGCAGGCTGCGCCGGACGTACCTGATGAACCATCGCCCGGTGCTGTACAACACGATGCTCCTGAACGGGAGCCTATACCCGCACCTGATGGAGGTGGAGCAGACGGCAGAGAGCCGGATGCAGCAGAGCATGGAGCAGTTGCTGAAGCAGAACCCGGCCCCGGACAAGGAGCAGAATCAGATGGCGTGGGTGCAGCACATGAACAGCCTGAAAGCGCAAGCCGAGGAACTGGTGCTGACGGAGCTGATCTACAGCTAAGTTTCTTCGATGCCCACATCCCTACCGAAGCTGAACAAATTGGAAAAATCGACCAAGCGGAGAGCGAAAAATTGCCCTCCGCTTTTGTTTTGTCGCAGGCTGAAATCGAAAACGAATTGCGTAAGCACGGTTCGGGATTTGCTGGCGGTAAGCAGCGCATTATGGCACTGTACCAGACCCAGCCTGACCGCAAACTTCGTGCCAAGGCGCTGGCAAAGGAATACGGTATCGGTGGGCACTCCCACGATTTTCTGGACGGAAGCAGAGGGTTTGTCAACCACGACTGGAAGGGGCTGGAATTTGACCATTATCCTGACCACCAGAAAATCACCCTGAAATGGACGCAGGTGGAACAGTATATCGACCTGATGATCCAGTCCGACCGCTACCTGACGGACAAGGAGAAGGAGCATTACACGCCCCCTGCGCCTGTCAGCGCAAAGCCAGATTCCACCCTGATCCATGCCAAAAACCTGATCCGGGAGTTTTGCTTGGAGGAATACGATTCCGAGCCGGACTTTTCCAATCTCGCTAAAATCGGCATTGCCTACACCCACGCCACCGATGAAGATATTCCTATTCAGGTCAACATAGATTTGGTGGGATACCGTGTGGAACGGTATCTGGGCGAGGTACTGATAGACGAGCGGCAGTACGAAAGTCTGGAGGAACTGGTCGAAACCGAACTGGAAGCTCTGGATTTCTCCGAACTCGTCAGCGTCACAGATGAGGAATTGGAGCATTATCACAACAAGGCGGAGGAACGCCCGGCACTGCTGCCTCTGGATGCCGCCACCGAGTACAACGCCCTGAAGGAGCAGCACCCGGATGCGTTGGTGGGCTTTGAACAGAACGGACAGTTTGAGTTTTACGGCGAGGATGCCCAGAAAATCTGCGAACTTCTGGGCGGCAAACTTCTGGAAAAAGAAACAGCACTGGGCACCGTTCCTGTCACCGGCTTCCCCAGCGACCAGTGGGTGTACCGTGCCAAGCAGCTGTGGCAGTGCGGCGAGAACGTCTACCTTGCCGGGCTGAACGAGGACGGCACCCACCACCAGACGAAGTACCTGCGCCGGGAGGATTATCTGCCGCTGGGTGCAACCGTCCACATGGAGGGGCGCGCCTTCCGGGTGGATAACGTCAATTTCGATAAGGACAGCGTAACCTTGCAGGATGTGGCACTGGCAGAACTGCGGATGCCAATTTTCCGGGAGGAGCCGCTGGCTCTTGTCCGGGAGTTGTACGAGCAGGAACAGGAAGTGATGGAACACCCCCTACCCGATTACAAGGTCGGTGACAATGTTATCGTTGACCTTCCTACCCGAACCATCGAAGGAAAAATCGGCTATGTGGGTGAAACCGACGTTCGCATCGACACCAGTGCACACGGGCAGTCGTGGGATAACGAAGTTATCAATAAGCAACAATTCGAGGACGGGCTGCGGCAAGTTGAGCCGCAACTCTCTGACGAGGAACTGGACGAACTGCCCATCTCTGCCGTGATGGACGGAGAGGTGCAGACCTTCCCGGATGCCGCCGCCTTGGATGAAGCCCTGAATGCTGAACCTGTGCCGGAGCCTGCCGGGAACTTCCACATCACGGACTACAATCTGGGCGAGGGTGGTGCAAAGCAGAAATATGCCCGGAACATCGAAGCTATCCGAACCCTGTTTAAGCTAGAGCAGGAGCATCGTGGTGCCACCGCCGAGGAGCAGCAGGTGCTTTCGCAATATGTGGGCTGGGGCGGTTTGGCAGATGCCTTTGACCCCAGCAAAGATAGTTGGGCAAAAGAGTACGCCGAACTGAAAGGGCTGCTCACCGAAGAGGAGTATGCCGCCGCCCGCGCTTCCACTCTGAATGCCCACTATACCTCTCCGGTGGTAATTCGCGCCATCTATGATGCTGTGGAAAAGATGGGCTTCCAGTCTGGAAATATCTTGGAGCCTTCCATGGGTATTGGCAACTTTTTCGGTATGCTGCCCTCTGGCATGGCTGACAGCCGTCTGTATGGTGTGGAACTGGATTCCATCACCGGACGCATCGCCCAAAAACTATATCCACAGGCCGACATTACGGTTGCTGGCTTTGA
>NZ_JBBMEO010000061.1:0-4707 GCF_040096515.1 Faecalibacterium tardum
TTTATATTGGGGACGCCGGAGCGTCTGTGGACGCTCCGGCATCCCGTTTTCATTTTTACAGGATCGTTTTCAGAAAGGCGGTCAGGACCTTTGCCGCCTGCCGGTGGTTCTCTGCGCCGGGGTGCTGCCGGGCACCCACGGTTTCCGGCGTGGTGTTGGGCAGCTCCAGCAGATAGACAGAGCTGTCTCCGGTAATGGTCTTGTACTGCTCCATGCCCTGCCGCAATACCGGCAGCAGCTCACTGCCCAGCATCCCGATGCACCACACCAGCTTTGCCCCGGGGTTCTTCGCCCGGATCAACGTCAGAAAATGCTGTACACCATTTGCCACTTTTTGGGCGTCCGCAGGGTGGATGTCCCCATTGGAGAGCCGCCGCATCTGGTGGGTCTTGCCAGTGGCAGGGTCTTGCCACGGCGGGTTATCAAATGCGCCCGTGTCGTTGGTGCCCAGGTTGACGATGACAGCATCCGGTTTCCATGCAGCAAAATCATTATCCTGCTGTGCGCCAAGGGCGGCATTGCGCTGCCCCATAGCTACACCGCACACCTGCGTATAGTAGGGCGGCATCACATGGCGCACATCGTTGTCCCAGCCGGTCACGATGCCCCAGCCACTTTGCGAGATGCAGCGGTATTCGGCTCCCAGTGCATCGGCGGTCAGGCGGCCGTAGTGGTTCTCCGCAGAGAAAAAGGCTCCCACCCAGTCCTCCTCCGGCTTGGCCCCGATGGCACCCTCGCCGCTGGTGATGCTGTCGCCCACAAACTCCAGCCGATACTGCGGCTCCGGCAGGGGCAGAAATTCGCCGCCTGCATATTCCAGCCCGGTGATCTGCAACAGATGCGCCGGGTCATCGTGCATGGCCTGCACATCCTTTAGCAGCCGGAGGTGCTTTGCCTTGCCCGGTGTCATGCCCCGGAAAAGACAGATCCGGCTTTTGCCGGGGTTCACGGCAAACCGTGCCACCCATGCGCCGTTCAGCTCCACGCTGACCCACGGCTCTACCATCTCATAGTCGGCGAAAAGATCCACCCATAGTTCGCTGCCGGTAAATTCCAGCTCCATGCCGCTGGCCGTCCAGAACAGGGTCAGCGGGTCACGCCCGGTGTGCCGCCCCAGTGCCCGCACCTGCGGCAGCTGGGTCAGCGTCGCAGTTGTAAGTTGCTCCATTTTCTGTTCCCTCCCGTTGGTTTTTGCTTGAAGCATAGCAGATTCTACCCAAAATCGCAAGCTAAATGCGTAAGCTAACAAAAACCTAAAATTTAGTTTAGCCTTTGCACCTCCCGGTGCAGGGGCTTTTTTCGGGTCAGGTTGACCAGTGCTTTGCCCCTCTCCTTGTACCATACGCTGAAAATGAAACGGCATATTGACGGGACTTCCAAAACTGTCTTATACTTATTGCGCAATTTGACGTTGATTTTTGAGAAAACGAGGAAGATGTCATGGAGCTGGAACATAACTTTTACGGGGTGAATTTTGCACCCTTTCCCCGACGGGGCGTGTTGAGCAGCGAGACTGCCCAACGCAGTATGGCAGCCATGGTGGAAGCCACCGCCGCCAACTGGGTCATCCTGTCGCCCTCTGGAATACAGTCTGACCCTTATAGTGAGGAGATCAACTGGAACACCGATGCCACCCCCACAGACGAGGAGCTGTGCGGTGCCATCCGCTTTGCCAAGCAGTTGGGCTTGCAGGTGGCGCTGAAGCCCACCGTCAACTGTGCCAACGGCGTGTGGCGGGCGCGCATCAGCTTTTTTGACCACGATGTGCCCTGCGAGACCCAGTGGAGCGGATGGTTTGCCAACTACACCGCCTTCCAGACCCACTACGCGGCTCTTGCCGAAGCCGAAGGCTGTGGGCTGTTCCTGACCGGTTGCGAAATGACCATGACCGAGCACCGGGAAACAGAGTGGCGCGCCCTCATTGCCGCCGTGCGCCAGCAGTACCACGGCCCGGTGAGCTATAACTGCGATAAATACGGCGAGGATCATGTAAATTGGTGGGATGCGGTGGACTGCATCGCCTCCAGCGGCTACTACCCCCTGAAGGACTGGGAAAACCAGCTGAACCGTATCGAGGCGGTGAGCCAAAAATACAAAAAGCCCGTCCTCTTCAGCGAGGCAGGCTGCATGAACATCACCGGTTCTTCTGCCGTGCCCAACAACTGGGAGCTGAAGGGAACACGGAATGATCTGGAGCAGGCAGATTGGTATGAGGCAATGTTTTCCGCCTGCGCCAAGCGTCCGTGGGTCATGGGCTTTGGCGTGTGGGACTGGCCTGCCGACACCAGAGCAGTCAGTGCCTACGCCGTGTCCGGCCGTCCGGCGGCAAAAATTATCCATAGTGCATATCAGGGAGGAGTTTTAGAATGAATACGTCCAATTTTGCTCGCTTGAAAGAACTGTTCCGCCGTGCCGCAGCAGGGCAGGAGTTGACCATTGCCTTTTTGGGCGGTTCCATCACGCAGGGCAGCCTTTCCACCCAGCCCGGTAATGCCTACGCTTTCCGGGTGTACCAGTGGTTCGTGGATACCTTTCCGCAGTCGAAGTTCCACTATGTCAACGGCGGCATCGGCGGCACCAGCTCCCACTATGGCGTTGCCCGTGCCGTGACCGATGTGCTGATGTACCAGCCGGATTTTGTGGCGGTGGATTTCAGCGTCAACGATCTGGAAGTCCCCTTCCGGCAGGAGACTTATGAGGGCGTTGTCCGCAAGCTGCTGACATGGCCCTCTCACCCGGCGGTGGTGCTGCTGAACAACATTTACTATGATACCGGCGAGACGTCACAGGACGAGCACAACGCCGTGGGCGACCACTACGGTGTACCCCACGTCAGCATCCGGGACAGCATTTACAAGGATCTGCGTGCCGGTAAGTATGCCAGCCGCACCCTGCTCAGCCCTGATGGGCTGCACCCCAACGATTACGGCCACGGTCTGGTGGCAGGGGAGATCATCAAGCTGCTGGAGGCAGTCAACGCCCACCGGGAAGAACCGGAGCAGGAGCCTGCCTTCCCGGCACCGCTCACCGCCAACGCCTACGAGAACGCCCGGCGGCTGACCATCCGGGAGCTCTCCCCCAAGCTGGAGGGTTTCCGGGCAGACCCGGAGGAAAAGCTGGGGCATCTGGACCACTGGAAAAACGGCTGGATCGGTCAGAAGCCCGGGGATAAGATCACCTTTGAAGTGGATGCCTCCTGCATTGCAGTGCAATACCGCAAGACCATCCGCCGCCCGGCGCTGCGGGCACAGCTGGTGCTGGACGGCGACACCGCCCACGCCGCTGTGCTGGACGGCAACTTCGAGGAGGATTGGGGTGACTGCCTGTATCTCCAGCCCATTCTCCACCATGGCGAGCAGAAGACCCATACCGTGGAGATCACCATTCTGCCCACAGAAGATGAAACTCCCACGGAGTTCTACCTCATGGCTCTGATCACGGCGTGAGGTAGAATGCCCCTTCTGGACTTGATTTTGGTGTGCGGCCACGCAAACCAATGCCGTCAAGTCGGTGGAGGATAGAGCGATTTTGTTTGTCGGAGAGTAAGTGCGCGGTTTCTGCACGGTTTTAAAACGTGCAAAGGGCGCTTCTCGCTGCAAAATCCGAACTTTTTTCCGATAGGAGAAGGGTTCGGATTTTTTGTATTCTTTGGAAAACAGAACGAATCCCTTGCCTCCATCGAAAAACGTCCTAGAACTTATCACAAAAAAGCACGACAGACCACGGTAAGAGTGCCGTAAGGCGGAAAGGACACAAACATGAAGTACGATGAAAGAGCCTGCGTCCACAAGGATGATATGGCAGACATCCTGCAAAAGATGATGGAACAGCAGGAGTTTCCATAAAAACAAAAACAGGGTGCGCCCTGAATAGGGCGCACCCTGCCATCGCAATTCACGATTTGATTTGTTGACAACAACTGTGAATTGCATAAAGACGCAAGTTGCTATAAAACGGCAAGGTCTCCCGCAATCAAGAAACCTTGCCGTTTTGTGCTATATGTTGGCTGAATCAGGAAGCCTTCTGCAAACTTACAGTGCCACGCTGACCGGCAGGACATACACGCCGTCGGCGGCGTAGAAGGTAATCTGAGTAATCGTCTTGCCGATGATGGATGCAAAGTAAGGATCATCGGCATTGAAGCCCAGTTTGGTACCATGCCAGATGTTGGTCACATGATGCAGGCCGTACTCACTGCCATCGGCGGTGGTCAGAACTACGCCGTAGACCTTGTTGGCCTTGTAGTCCAGATCAAAACCGGAGAGCTTCATCTCGTAGGTGGTGTGGTGACCGTTGGTATTCAGCTCCACAGTGGTGCCCTCTACGGTGGTCTCGGCGGCGTGGACCTTGCCAAACTCCCACTTGCCGCTCAGCAGGTTATACCATGCGGTGATGTAGTAAGCAGGGGTCTCACTGAGCTTGTAGTAAGCGTAGCTCTCGTTCTCAAACAAGGCATCTGCGCCGGTGTAGGTGGTGGTGGATTCCTTGCCCTTCAGGGTAACGGTAATGTCGTAGCTGTCGGCATCGGTGACCTGTTTTGCATTCTTCAGCGCCCACGGGGTCAGCACCTTGACCGGGAAGGAAACGCCGGTGATGTCAGTGCCATCTGCGTTGACGTGGTAGGAACCGGCGGCAAGGTTGCCCGCACGGGTCTTGTTCTTGGTGGCGCTGGTCACAGCGTCGATCTCAGATGCGTTGTCCACACCG
>NZ_JBBMEO010000062.1:0-4550 GCF_040096515.1 Faecalibacterium tardum
GCCTTGCAGATGTAATAGCAGACCTTTTTACTTTCTTCCGCTCCATGCGGCAGTCGTTCAAACTCCATCGGTCTGCCGCAGTCTGCACAAAATACCATTCCGGCAAGGTCATTCTGATATTCTGCCCGAATCTGCTCCGACTTTGCTCTTACTGTCTGGAATACTGCTCGATTCTTGTTCAAGATTTTTTGCACCTTTTCAAAATCATCCCTTGCGATGATGGCCGGATGTGTGTTCTTTGCCACATACCACTGTTCTTTGGGAAGGTCGTGCCTGTCCTGTCCTGCGAATAACTTCTGTGTACTTTTATTGTTGATGGTATCTCCCACATAGGTTTGATTTTCCAGAATATGCCGGATCGTGGTTACGCCCCACTTTTTACAGGTAAGCACTTCTTTTCCCTCAACCATTTTTCTATGCCACTCCCGTGGAGTCGGAACCTGCAGCAATGTCATTCGTCGGGCGATTTCAAAAATCGGTACGCCCATCAGTTCCCACTGGAAAATCAACTGCACATAAAATGCAGCTTCCGGGTCAATTTCATTTCGCTTTGTCATGGGGTTCCGAATATAGCCATACGGAGCATCGTTTCCAACAGCATAGCCTGCTTCTTTCTTACGCTGCAAAGAAGTCCATATCTTTTTGGATATGTCTTTCGCGTACATTGCGTTAACCATATTCCGAATCGGGAGAGCCAGACTTTCCATGTCCTCTTTGCGCGTACTGTCAAAATTATCTGTAACAGCAATCAGTCGAACGCCCAAAAATGGGAACACCGTTTCGATATAGTATCCTGCTTCCAGATAGTTGCGACCAAAGCGCGAGAGGTCCTTCACCACAATGCACTTGATTTTCTTCTGCCGCACATCGTTCATCAGACGGGTAAATGCAGGCCGCTTGAAATTTGTTCCCGTAAAGCCATTATCAAAGTAAGTATCCACATAGTTCAGTTCGCTGCTGCGGTTGATATAATCCTGCACAAGCGCGATCTGCGTTTCCATGCTTTCTTTTTTTTCATCGTCCTCAACGGAAAGCCGTCCATAGATTGCCGCTGGCATCCTCGCTTCGTCCAATTCTGGGAGCAGCACAGAAACCGCTGTCTGCTCCGGCTGCGGAAGATTCTTTCTACTCTTTCGTGCCATTGTCTGTGTCCTCCATCTCTATCCGACCAAGCATCTGTTTCCATTCATACGTTTTCATTGTCAGGCTGATTTCTGCCTGTCCATTGCCCAGTAATGTAACTGTGACCTGCTCGATATACTTTTTTACAAAGTTGCGTTCAAGTTTCTCTGGGGTCTTATACTGTGCCATCTGCTGAATCCACGGATTGCGCAGGCTCAACGCCCGTTCCCATACCAGTGTATCTTCCATAATCGCTGTAAGCTGCTCATTCAGTTTCCGATGCGCTTCTTCATAGTCCAACAGTTCGGCATGATACTGTTCTTCAGTGATTTCGTTTGCCATGTAACTTTCATACAGCGGCACACGACGAAACTGTTCCATATTCAGTTCAGCCAGAACAGACTTCATCTGCACCGACCTTTCAGCCCGGATGACCTCAATCGCTTTTCTGCCAGCTCCCTGCTGAATTGCAGCAGCCATCTTTTCCTCTTCCAGATGTTCCAATTCCAGAGCATCCATCACCTTTTTATAAATAGTAGCTGCTGGAACTTTCAGATTTTTTCCATTTTCCTTGCGCGCGCGGCAGTAGCGGCAATAGAAAAGTTCTTCCCCTGTTTTCTTATCCTTGTGCCAGCAGAGCGCACAGCCACAGGTGCAGACAATATGCTTCGCCAACGGATTCGGTTTTTTGTAGCTTTTCCGAATAGAGATTTTGTTTTCGCCCTCGCGCATATTGCACGGGAACTCATAAAACTGTTCTTTTGTTATGTACGGCTCCTGGCAGTTTTCCGCCATGATCTGGCGGCTTCCATTTGCCGCTGCGCCCGTATAAGTTGGATTTCGGAATAAGCATCGCAGCATATCCGTTGTCCATTGGTCTGGTTCTGCATCATAAGGCTTCCCCAGAATTCTCTTTTTGTGCTTCATGGGAGGTTCCACGCCTTGCTCGTTCAACCACTTTGCAATGTTACGCATTTTCTGGCCGGACGCATATCTGGAAAAAGCCTCGCTCAAATATGGAGCAACTTCTTCATCCTTTACCATATTGCTTTCGCCATTTCTGCGGATGTAACCGAACGGAACAGAGTTTGTCAGCCGGAATCCTGCGCCCTGTTTCTTTCTCCACGCAAACATGATTTCCGCGTGCATCTCACAGCGTTTTGCTTCAAAATAGTCCTCGACTTCTTTTCGGCTGACGGCTCTGGTATCCAAACCCTCCTCCAGCACGATTAGGTCGATGCCCGTTGCATAGAGCGTTTCCTTGATTGCCTGCCGTACCGTCGGGAAATCCGGCCCACAGTAATACATGGATGCCACAATAATGCAATCAAATTTTCGCTCTACGCCATCATTGGTCATTTGGTCGAACGCGGTGCGCGCCTTTTCATCGTTCTTGCGGTCAGAATACTTTTTCTGCAAATCCAGCTCTTTATGTTCCGCCAGATATGCCGCAATGCGCTGATTCTGCTCGGCAATCGTCAGTTTACTTTGATGGTTCTTCCAAGGAAGTGTCCGGGTATAGCTTACACACTTCATACTGCACCTTCCTCCGTTTCTGCTGCCGGAACACTACTGCAATATTCCAGCACATTGCGAATTTCCTGATCGAACCGATACTGGATATGAATGTGTTCCTTATCATAGACGGTGATGCTCTCTACCAGTTCCACCAGAACGCGGCGGTTCAGACTTGTCAGGTTTTGGTAGGACTTGAAATCTTCGATCCACGGCAGATGTTCCACATCCAGATTGTTCAGACAATCCCTCTGGCGGTTCATTTCTGCTTTGGCCTTACGGATAGCTTCAACCTTTTCATTAAAGGAATGGCTGAACTCCTTATACTCTTCCTTGCTGACAATACCGCTGCTCATATCCTCATAAAGCTGGCGGCGCAAGGTCTGGTATTTCTGTTCTTCCTGCTCCAGCATTTTCAGATGTTCTTCCACAGATTTCAGTCTGCGTTCATTCTTGGGAATCTCATTGATTTCATCGAGCCGATGTTCCAGTCCTCTAATCTGCTGGACTTTCCCCTGCAATGCGGCCAGCACCACTTCGGCCAGCTTACTTTCGCTGATAAGATGTGAGGAACAGCCTAAGCCGTTGTGGTTTGTGACGCAGTGCAGATAAATATATTTCTTTCCGTTTTTCGACACCGTGCGCCGCACCATGTTCTGCCCACAACCACCGCAGCGAACGATGCCCGAAAAGAGATTGACAGCCTGCTGTCCTTTCGATGCACAGGTGTCCAGTTTCAAAACTTCCTGCACAGTGTCAAACAGTTTTTGCGGAATGATTGCTTCGTGCATATTGGGAACTCTGATCCAGCCGGATTCTTCCACATCCCGAATCTTTTTGATTTTGTAATTGATTTTCTGCCGCCTGCCCTGCACCATCGTCCCGGTGTAGACTTCATTTTTCAGAATCCGAAGTACCTGAATTGCCTGCCACTTCGCATGAGTGCCAGCTTTGAAGCCACTGTGGTAGTTCAGACCGCACAGCCGTTTGTACTCGCTGGGGGCCAGCACATTCTCGCTGTTCAGCTGTTCGGCAATCGCCTGTGCGCTCATTCCTTCCAGTTTTCTGCGGTAGATAGAACGAACAATATCCGCTGCATAATCGTCTATTATCAATCGATTCTTATTTCGTTCATCTTTGCAATAACCATAGATTGCATAGCCGCCGATGAACTCTCCTTTGCGCCGTTTCATGTCCAACTGGCTGCGCACCTTGATGGAAATATCCCGGCAGTAGGAGTCGTTCAGCAGATTCTTAAACGGAACCACAATGTTGTCCGAATCGTTGCTCTCGGCGTTGGCGTTATCATAGTTGTCATTGATGGCGATAAACCGAATCCCCATCATCGGGAAAATCTGTTCCAGATACTTTCCCATCTCAATGTAGTTACGGCCAAGTCGGGATAAGTCCTTGACGATGATGCAGTTGATTTTGCCGGATTTAATATCCTCCATCATCCGATTAAAACCCGGACGCTCAAAATTCGTTCCCGTGTAGCCATCATCGGCGTATTCTTCTGTCAGGTGCAGTTCAGGGTGTTCTGCTGCAAAATCCCGAATCAGTTCTCTTTGATTGCCGATGCTGTTGCTTTCGGCCTTGTCACCATCCTCGATGGACAATCTCAGATAGGCCGCTGCCCGTATGTCTTTATTCTTTTCCTTATAAAAAAACAAAGCCATTAAACCTCCTGTCTCCACGCAATTTGCATGGTAAAATCCAGAAAGTTAATGGCTTGTGATTGCACTTATTTACTTAACCCGTCCTTCAAAAGCTTCTCAAAAAAAGTGCTTGACAAAAAACCGCTTCTGTGGTAAAATAATCAAGTCGCCAGCCGCTAAGGCTGCGGCGCACAGGACCTTGAAAATTGAACAATATCGAAAGAACTTGTAACGGAACCTATATTCGTGTTGGAA
>NZ_JBBMEO010000063.1:0-4530 GCF_040096515.1 Faecalibacterium tardum
TGGCAGCAGGTCGCTGAAAAGAAAAGCTGCGAAGCAAAACAGAAAGAACTGACCGCCCAGAGAGATACGCTTGCTGATCGCCTGAAAAAGCTGGAAAAATCCAAGCTGGCAGAGCAGGCTGATGTGGACCGTCTGGAGGGACACAGCCTTGCCGCATTTTTCTATCAAGTGATTGGAAAAATGGATGAAAAGCTGGACAAAGAACGGCAGGAAGCCTATGCAGCCCGTGTCAAGTACGATGCGGCTCTCCATGATCTTTCTTCCGTTGATGCCGACTTGGAGCAGATTCAAAATAGACTGGAACGGCTGTCCGATTGCGAAAGGCAGTATCAAGCTGCTCTTTCCGAAAAAATCAAAAGCATCAAAGTTTCTGCCCACCCTGCCGCACAGCAGGTTGCGGAAAGTGAAAGTCGCATTGCCGCGCTGAAAGTCCAAAAGCGGGAGCTGCTAGAGGCCATCAACGCCGGAAAGACTGCCCTGCATACGGTCAACGAAGTTCTGGAAACCCTCGACAATGCCGAGGGCTGGAGTACATGGGACGTGATGGGTGGTGGTCTGGGGGTGGATCTCGCCAAGTATGCGGAACTGGACGATGCGCAGGAACAAATCGAACAGCTTCAAGTGGAACTGCGGCGGTTCAAAACTGAGCTTGCCGATGTTGAGATCACCGCAGACCTTCAGGTCACGGTAGACAGCTTTCTGAAATTTGCAGATTTCTTCTTTGACGGCCTCTTTGCAGACTGGGCAGTTCTGGATCACATCAATCAGGCACAGAGCAGAGTGGAGAATACCAAGGATCAAATCAAGAGAGTCCTTGCACTTCTGAAAAAGATGCGCGAAGATGTTGATGTCCAAATCGCTGATGAAAAAGAGAAGCAGGAGCAGCTTGCAGTGGAAACTGAGCTGTAAGTTTGAAGCATCCACTTATGTGATATGACTCGATAAAACCGAATTTACAGGAGGTGTTTCGATGAAAACAAGAAAGTTTGCCTTATGTCTGGCAGCGGTTTTTCTGGTGGCGATTTATATCAATATTCAGAGAAGCCATACTTTCACCCTTTCAAACGATGAAGGCACCATAAAGACAGAACAAATACAGCCACTTTGGGGAACTGTAAAAGTGAGCGGTGATTGTGATACTGAGGTGGTCTTTACCGATGTAGAGACTGGAGAAAAATACAGAATCGGATATATTACACAGGGCGTAACGGAAAGAATCAAACTCGAAAGAGGCAAATGGTATAAGGTGGCGGGCGGAGGCAACCTTACACTGAATCCGGTAAACATTCGAGTCGAATAAATGTAAGTTCCTTGCGGGCAGCTATGAAAGCTGAAGCTGAGAAGAGAGTTTTGAATATTCACATAGGAAGGAGTACAGTTCTATGAATTACGGATGGGCAACTGTTTTCACTTTAGCGGCATGGTTTGCAGGGCTTGTGATTGATGTAAATGTGCGGGTCGGCGACCTCGGTTTACGAACCGTGCTTCCCGTCATCGTGATGGGCTGCTGCATCATGAAATTCATAAAGGACAACAATATTCAATAATCGATTTTTATTACATCCCTTGCGGGCGACCCTCAAAACGGTTGCCCGCTATTTTTATACCCTAAAATCTGAAGAAGGAGGCCAAAATGCCAAGCAAAACCGAAGAATATCTCGCCCTTGCCCAGCGCACGGCGAACGGCTTGACTCGGTACTGGGAAAGCTGGACGGACTATCTGACCACCGCATCCCGGCTGTACAAGTACAGCTTTCCCGACCAGTTGATGATCTACGCTCAGCGACCCGATGCCACAGCCTGCGCCGATTACGACATCTGGAACAACCGCATGAACCGGTATGTCCGGCGTGGCTCCAAGGGCATCGCCCTGTTGGACGAATCCAGCGGATTCCCGCGCCTGCACTACGTTTTCGATGTGTCGGACACCGGTGTGCGCCGTAATTCCCGTGACCCGGAGGTGTGGCAGTACAACGATGATCTGAAACAGCCTGTTTCGGAAATGCTCGCCGCTATCTACGGCATCAGCGGAGAGCGTGTTAGCCAGCAGCTTGCCGATGTTGCCGGAAAATTGGTGGCGGATTACTGGGACAACAACGGCGGCGACATCCGTGCCATCGTTGACGGCTCGCTCCTGATGGATTATGATGAAGCCGGGGTGGAGATGCAGTTCAAAAGCGCAGCAGCAATGAGTGTCACCTACACGCTGCTGGAACGCTGCGGCTTTGAGCCTGCCGGGTGGTTCGACAAGGACGATTTTCAGGCAATCTACAATTTCTCTACCCCGGATAGTGTCTACGCCCTCGGCGCAGCCGTCAGCGACATGAGCCGAGAGGTGTTGCGGAACATCGAGCGCACCGTAAAAACCACCATTCGCCGCCGAAACAATGAAAGGAGCCAGCATGAATATGAGCAGCAATCTGAGTTACACGCAGACCGGGGATTATCTTCTCCCGAACCTGACCCTGCATCAGCCGAAGACCCCGCTGGGCAAGTACGGCAGGATGCGCCTGAGCTTTCTGAGGCAACAGCGCCCGGTGCTGTACAACACGATGCTCCTGAACGGGAGCCTGTACCCGACCCTGACCGAACTGGAGCAGACCGCAGCAGCGATGAAGAAGCAACTGATGGCCGATTTGCTGGCGAAGAACCCGGCCCCGGACAAGGAGAAGAATCAGATGGCGTGGGTACAGCACATGAACAGCCTACAGGAGCAGGTCGAGGAAGTGATTCGGACGGAACTGATCTACAGCTAAGTTTTCTGGATGCCGTCATCCCCACCGAAGCCCAGCAAATTGAACATATCGACCGAGCGGAGAGCGAAAAATCGCCCTCCGCTTTTGTTTTGTCGCAGGCTGAAATTGAGAATGAACTGCGCAAGCATGGTTCCGGTTTTCAGGATGGCAAGCAGCGGATCATCGAACTGTACCAGACACAGCCCGACCGCAAACTCCGCGCTAAAGCATTGGCGAAAGAGTACGGCATCGGCGGACATTCGCAGGATTTTCTGGATGGCAGCAGCGGTTTTGTAAATCATGATGGAAAAGGACTTGAATTTGACCACTACCCGGATCATCAAAAGGTTACGTTAAGCTGGACACAGGTCGAGAAATACATCGACCTGATGATTCAGTCTGACCGCTACCTGACCGATAAGGAAAAAGAGCATCGTGCCGCCGTGCAGGAAGCGGAACGACAGCTCCCAATGCTGGATGGTGATGCCGCTGCCGAATACAATGCTCTGAAAGAGCAGTACCCCAATACCCTGATTGGCTTTGAACTGGGCGGATATTTTCTGTTCTATGACAAAGATGCAATCACTGTAAAGGAAGTTTTTCGTTCTAATTTGCTGTCACAGGAAAATGCGCTGGGAAAAGTCAAAGTGACCGGCTTTTTGCGCAGAGAGTGGGTAGCAAAATCGCAGAAGCTGTGGGCCGAGGGCAACAGCATCTATCTAGCCGGACAGGGCGGAGATGGTACCCACCATCAGACAAAATATCTGCGAGAGGAAGATTATCTGCCGATCGGCATCATCATCAAGCTAGATGGCCGGGATTTCCGTGTGGATCACGTCAACTTCATGTTCAAATCCGTCAGCTTGCAGGACATGGACTTGACCAACAGCGGACAGCCCATCTTCCGGGTTGAACGGTTGCCCAATATCCGGGAACTGTATGAACAGCAGCAGGATGAAATTATTGACGTTTCTCCTGAAAAGGCTGTTGATTACAAGGTCGGTGACGAAGTTGTTGTTGACCTTCCCACCCGAACCATCGAAGGCAAAATCGGCTATGTTGACGAAACCGATGTGCGCATCGACACCAGCGCGCATGGGCAGTCGTGGGATAACGAGGTACTCAACAAGCAGCAGTTCGAGGACAGTCTGCGACGGAATGAGCCTACGTCTGATGAATCACTGGACAAGCTGCCTATTTCTGTAGAGGTCAACGGCGAATGGCAGACATTCCCGGATGCCGCTGCCGCAGACGAAGCTCTGAACGCCGAACCTGTGCCGGAAGCTGCCGGAAATTTTCACATCACGGATGATAATTTGGGCATCGGAGGCCCCAAACAGAAATTCGCCCGCAATATTGAAGCAATCCAAACCCTGCGCACTCTGGAGCAGGAGCATCGTGGAGCCACCGCCGAGGAGCAGGAAATGCTTTCGCAGTATGTTGGATGGGGTGGTCTGCCGGATGCCTTTGACCCTGACAAGGACAACTGGGCAAAAGAGTATACCGAACTGAAAGGACTGCTCTCCGAAGATGAATATGCTGCTGCCCGTAGTTCTGTTCTGAATGCCCACTACACCAGCCCAACCGTTATCCGCGCTATCTATGATGCAGTCGAAAAAATGGGCTTCCGCAGCGGCAACATTCTGGAGCCGAGCATGGGCGTGGGCAACTTCTTTGGTATGCTGCCGGACACCATGCAGGACAGCCGCTTATACGGCGTGGAACTGGATTCCATCACCGGACGCATCGCCCAAAAACTATATCCACAGGCCGACATTACGGTTGCTGGCTTTGA
>NZ_JBBMEO010000064.1:0-4212 GCF_040096515.1 Faecalibacterium tardum
TGCAGGCGAGTGATGGCGCACAATTTCAAACAGGCTGTTCCAACATTCTGGTGCAGAGAAGGACTGGAACTTGTGGGGCAAACTCAATGTACATCCGAAGTCTTTCAGGTCAGTGACATTGAAAATGCGGTTTTTCAAGCACTTAAAAAGGAACTCTCCCTGCTTGATGTCCTCTATGGAGATATTCAAAAGGAAGAACAAGGATTGAAGGAAGCCCACAAAAAGGCAAGCCGCCGCAAAACTCTGATGGAGCAGGAACTTAAAAATCTGAAAGGGGAGAAGATGCGGATGTATGAGGAATATGCAGCAGGAACGCTCTTACTGGATACTTACAAGCAGAAAAAGCAGGAGTGTGATAGACGAATTTCAGAGGTACAAGAGCAAATTGAACAATCCAAAGTGGAAGAATCCACCAAGAGCGTTGTGCCGGGAACTGTGCGCGCAGCGGCAGAGCAGGCAGAAAACTTTTTGAATGGAACGCGGCTTACGGCAAGTATGGTGTCGGCGTTCATTGAGAATGTCTTTGTATATGATGGCGGGCGCATTGTGGTACGGTTCAAATATGAGCAGAGCATTCAGGATGCTGTAAAAGCGTTACACACAGGTTAAAGTTTGAAAAGGCTGAGTTGTCCATGTTGTAACAACAAAGAGTGTGTTATAATATGGGCAACAAAACGGCCGGAAAGAGGACATTATGAAAGCGATTCGATGGCTGTTAAAATTGGTGCTGGTGATGATAACCCTGCCGCTGATTCTTGCTGTGTGGCTGGCAAAATGGTTTGTGGTATTTCTGCATCACTGTTCGGCATGGTTTTTCTATCTGCTGGGCAGTGTGCTATTGGTAACGGCGATGCTTTCGTTCCTGATGCAGCAATCACAGGGGATGGAAGCACTTCAAATGCTGATCGGTGGATTCGTGATTTTTATGATACCGCAGGTGGTCGGCAGCGTGATCGTGCTTCTGGAACTGGCGGCAGTAATGCTTCGGCAGGCATGGTACATATAAAATAGGGAGGCGTACAGATAGTGAAATTGGCGGCGATTCATCATGTGGCGATTATCGTTTCTGACTATGAAAAGTCGAAAGATTTTTATGTGAACAAACTGGGCTTTGCAGTTGTAAGAGAAAACTTCCGCAAGGAGCGGAATGACTGGAAACTGGATTTGTGTGTCGGTGATGGAGCCGATGCGATTGAACTGGAAATTTTTGCAGAGCCGAACCCACCCAAACGTGTAAACAGGCCGGAAGCCTGCGGTCTGCGGCATCTGGCGTTCCGGGTGGAGAATGTGGAAGCTACCGTGGAAGAACTTGCGCAGATGGGAATTGAATGTGAACCGATTCGATTAGACAGCTACACCAAAAAGAAAATGACCTTTTTCTTTGACCCGGATGGCCTGCCCTTGGAACTGCATGAATAAAAAACAACGCCCTCATAGTTGAGAGGATTCGTAAATCTTCTCAGCTATGAGGGCGTTTCATTCCGCAGGAATGTGAAAGTTACAGGCTCAGCGTTTCTACCCATGCAGACAAGTCGGCTTTGCTGGAATAGGAGTTGAACACCTTACCATGCAGCAACTTTGCACCGGGGCAACTCGGCGCAAGTTTTTCATTGGTCTTACCCATGCCGCTGCCGCCAGAGGTGGCAAAGGGAATAATCGTTTTACCTTTCAGATTGTAGCTTTCTAGAAATGTATTGATGATGGTGGGAGCAACATACCACCAGATAGGGAAGCCGACAAAGATGGTGTCATACTCGTCCATGTTATCACGTTTAGCGGCGATGGCAGGGCGAGAGGTCGGATCGCTCATTTCGATGGTGCTACGGGATTTCTTATCCATCCAGTTCAAATCGGCCTTGGTATAAGGAACTTCCGGCTGAATCTCAAAAACGTCTGCACCGATAGCATCTGCCAGATTTTCGGCAACTTTTGCGGTGACACCGCTGGCAGAAAAATAGGCGACAAGTCTTTTGCTCATGATAATGCACTTCCTCTTGATAATTTTGTATAGGATAAGTATAGCACGGCAGGAAAGTAGCATCAAGCGGTTGTCCATGATATAACATCAACGACAATGTTATATTATGGACAACTGTTCGTAAAAATTTAAGGATTTTGAGGGAATTGCACAGCTTGATATGATGAGTGGTTTATGGTAAGATAGAATTACAATAGCGGACAAAAGCTACTGTTGACTACGACAAGGAGGTGTAAGCCAATGGGATTAGCTGATACCGTGACCAAAGCCTATATGAAAGATAATTCTGTGTTTGCGGATGCGTTTAATTACTTGATCTACGGCGGCGAAGCAGTTGTAGACCCTAAACAACTGCAAGAACTGGATACTACGGAGATTGCATTACCGTTTGGATCGCAGGATGAAGATGGAAAACAGCCTGAAGAAGCAGTTCAGAAATACCGTGATGTGCTGAAATCAGCAATCATTAAACAGGATGATGAGGCTGCGTACATTTTACTGGGAATCGAAAATCAGACTGACATTCATTATGCAATGCCTGTCCGCAACATCATCTATGATGCTCTCCAGTACGGAAAACAGGTGGCTGATATTGCAGCCAAGCATCGTGCGAGTGATGGAGATGCAAAAGGGCATAGCCGTGGCGAGTATCTTTCTGGATTCTACAAAGAAGATAAGATTACTCCTGTTATCACGCTGGTGCTGCACTTTGGCGCAAATGAATGGGATGGGCCCGTTTCCCTTAATTAAAGATATCACTTACTAAGTGTAACCCACGCTTACAATATTTGACATGATATTTCACAAAAAGCTTTTCTATAACCTGTTCAATGTCACAAAATTCAAAGACACGCTTTATAAACTCTTGATTACTATTACGGTTAACGATATAATTAGCTTGGACGAATCAATGTGTACGATTCTCCATGCCGAACGGTTTCGTGAAGCATCAACCTCATCGTAAATGAGCTTTCATAGTGACTAAGCCACATAGCATAGCTGCTTCCTATGAATAGTTTCACGCACAAAAAAAGGAGATTTCTCATGGAAACTGAACACCTTGGTAATGCGTATTTAGCCGATGTGACAATCAATTTGGATAAAGGGCACATATTCGAAGCGGAGGTTCTATGAAAGACTATGTGCAAGGGGGAACCCTTACAGAAGTTACAGATTTAATACTTTTGTCCCTTTATGAACCAAGGCATGGATATGCAATCATTCAATTTGTTGAGGAAGTAACAAACGGAAGGGTATTATTAGGAGCAGGGACATTATATGGTGCTCTATCCTCGTTAGAACAAAAAGGATGGATTAAATTACAAAGCACTGAAAGTACAAGCAGAAAAAAAGTATATTTAATAACACCTTCTGGAAAGGAGGCTGTCCAAACCGAAATAGATCGACTTCATCAATTAATCGACTTAGCGGAAAGGATTTCAAAGGAGATTTAATATGCGCTACAAAAAGGTACGTTTTTTTGGTTGTCTATTATCCTTACAAGAGAAATGGCTTAATAGAATGTCCCAACAAGGGTATCACTTAATAAATACATCACGGGCTATCTATGAGTTTGAAACATGCACTCCGGGGGAATATCAATATAAGATTGATTATATTGGTCACAGGAGTCGTGAAAGCTCAGACAAGTATGTTGAATTTCTTCAAAGCTTAGGATACGTTGTTTTTTTCAAGAACATTAATCTAAACTACTCTCTTGCCAAAGTACAATTTCGTCCGTGGGCTGAATCAGGTGGAAAGCTATCAACGCCTAAGACGACACTTAACAAAGAATTATTGATTGTCGAAAAAAAGAATGATGGAAAGCCATTTGAATTATATACTACCCTTGAAGATAAACTAGCTTTGTATAAATCAGCACAGTCGGCGTGGATATTCTTTTTTTTCATCTTTATGATTATGGCTGTGCTTATGAAATCTTTCATCTATAGTGCGTTAGCAATCACATGCCTTATCATCGTTATTGTCTATTGGTTTCCAATTTATAAGATTATTAAAGAGCGTCGAACAAGGGAAGATTAGCTTTTGTTCTCTATCGTAATTCACTCAATTTAATACAATCTCTCTGCCTATTCATATAAACCACCACGGCAATTCCAGCCACAGGTTATCCATAGCCTGTTCCTCGGTCTTTTGGGCGCGGCCTTTCGTCAGGTGAAAGTATATCGCCGTGCCGATCAGCGGATGTTCCTCGCCATCGGTGAAGCCATAGC
>NZ_JBBMEO010000065.1:0-4012 GCF_040096515.1 Faecalibacterium tardum
GTGGAGTCCAGAGGTAGGGAGGGGGGAGTCGGAACACCCCTCCCTGCCTCTGGCCCAGCGGAGCGTCTTTGCACGCTGAAAGCAGGCAGGAACTTTCCGGTCAAACCACAAACTTTCCAACCATGCCAAAGGCGCCCCCTTGGGGGAGCTGCTGAGCGCAGCGAAGCTGAGGGGGTACCCCATAAAAACCAGTATACCACGATTTTTGCCTGTGGAAAATAGTTTGCGGTTATGTTATGATAGGAAACAACGAATATTCCCGAAAATTGACAGCGAGGAAGGTAACGGATCATGCGTGAAAGTGGTATTCTGATGCCGGTATCCAGTCTGCCCGGCCCTTATGGGATCGGCTGCTTTGGCAAGGCGGCATTTCAATTTGTGGATTTCCTGTCTGCAGCGGGACAAACGATCTGGCAGCTGCTGCCGCTCAGCCCCACCGGCTACGGCGACAGCCCCTACCAGAGCTGCTCTGCCTTTGCGGGCAACCCCTATTTTGTGGACTTGGAAACACTGGAAAAAGAAGGCCTGCTGACCGCCGCAGACCTCAAGGCAAAAAGCTGGGGCAAAAACCCGCTGGAAGTGGACTACGGCACTTTGTACGTCAGCCGCTTTGCGGTGCTGCGCAAGGCTTACGCCGCATGGCGCAGCCAGTGCGCCGGGCTGCACGGCTGCACCTACTACTACCCCGACGACTACTACGCCTTTACCCTTGCCAATGAGGACTGGCTGGAGGACTACGCCCTGTACATGGCGCTGAAAGTCGCCAACAAGATGAAGAACTGGGTGGAGTGGGACGCCCCCTACCGCCGCCGCGACAAGGCTGCACTGGCTGCCTTTGCTGCCGCAAACGAAGAGGAGATCGGCTTCTGGAAGTTTGTGCAGTACAAGTTCAGCGTCCAGTGGCAGGCCGTCAAGACCTATGCCAACGAGAAGGGCGTGCAGATCCTGGGCGATATCCCCATCTACGTCTCTGCCGACTCGGTGGACGCATGGGTGGGCGGCAAGCTGTTTGAGCTGGACGCCGACGGTCGCTTTGCCCGGGTGGCGGGCTGCCCGCCGGACTACTTCTCCGCAGACGGCCAGCTGTGGGGCAACCCCCTGTACGACTGGGCGTACCACAAAAAGACCGGCTACGCATGGTGGATCCAGCGGGTGCGCCACGCACTGGGCATCTACGACCTGCTGCGCATCGACCACTTCCGCGGCTTCGACACCTATTGGGCCATCCCGGCCACCAGCACCACCGCCCGCACCGGCAAGTGGGAGAACGGCCCCGGCATGGAGCTGTTCGATGCGCTGGAAGCTGCACTGGGCAAGCTGCCCATCATCGCCGAGGACTTGGGCGAACTGTTCCCCAGCGTGCGCAAGCTGCTGGCCGACAGCACCTTCCCGGGCATGAAGGTGCTGCAGTTTGCCTTCGGCGGCGGGGACAACGAGTATCTGCCCCATAACCACGTCAAGAACGGTGTGGTCTACCCCGGCACTCACGACAACACCACCCTGACCGACTGGTGGGAGAACGGCGCTTCCGAAAAGGAAAAGGCCACCGCTGCGGCTTACCTGCACCTTACCCCCTGCAAGCCCACCGCCAAGGAGGTGGCAGCGGTAAAGACTGCCGCCGCGCGCACCGCGCTGCTGCGGGCGGCGCTGGGCTCGGTGGCCGACAGAGCCATCATTCCCATGTACGACTGGCTGGGTCTGGGCGCCGAAGCGCACCTGAACACCCCGGGCAAGCTGGGCGGCAACTGGGCATGGCGTGCCAAGGCCGGTTTTGGCTCCAAAGCCCTTGCCGCACAGATCGAAGCCGAGTGCGCCGTGTACTGCCGCTGCAATGCAGACGTTCAAAACGTGAAAGAATCAGCAATTTGACAGAATTGTAAAAACTGCCGTAAAAATTTGTGCGTTTTGCTGGAAAAATCTGTATTTCAATGGTATAATAGCCGTAAGTTCCCGGATTTGTGGGAAAATTGGAATTTCGCCCGTCGGAAGCGGCGGCGCGTACTGATGATGGGGAAATTACAGATGGACAGAGAATGGACAGAGCAGGATCTGCGCGCCTTTGTCGAGGGCGCACAGGCTGCGTTTGAGACGGTATTGCTGGACGAGCTGCCACAGGACACCGGCTGGCAGGACGAGGGCTTGCAGGTGAGCTATACCCTGTGCAACGGCCGGGTAAGCTGCGTGCTGCACCGCACGGTGCGGGCAGACGGCAAGCTGTGGCAGATCACCATGTCTGCTCCGCTGGCAGGCAACCTGCTGCCGGAAGAGCGCATGAGCGCCCGCGAGCGGGAGCTGTGCCGCGAGGACCTGAACCACGATTTTCTTTCCGGCGTGTACAACCGCCGCTATCTGGAGACCGTGATCGCCGCCGAGCTGGACCGCTGGGCAGAGCAGGGGCGCAAGGCCGCTGTGGCGCTGATATCGCTGGATCACGGCGCACAGCTGCGGGACACCTACGGTCAGCCGGTGATGGATCAGCTGATCTGCTTTGTGGCAAACCAGTGGAAAAAGTATTTCGATATCCCGGGCAGCCAGATCGTCTGCCGCCTGACCGGCACCACCTTTGTGGTAGGCTGTCTGGATATGGACGGCGGCCAGCTGGCCGAGCAGATGCGGAATATCTACGCCGAAATGCCCCACGAGTGCGTCACCTCCATGGGCATGATGAAGCGAGTGCCCTTTACCCTGAGCGTCGCAGTGGCAGGGCTGGACGAGCTGGACAGCGCCGCCAACTGCTGGCAGCGCCTGTACGCCATCTGTGACGAGCGGCTGCGCGGCATCCAGATCTCCGGCGGCAATAAGATCTGCTGAGAAATAACGTATATAATCCCCCTTTGGGCACATAATAGATGCCAAAGGGGGATTTTTTGTATGGAAAACCAGAAAAACGACAACCTGAACCTGCTGGAAGCGGTGGTGCAGAACACCGAGATGGGCAAGAACACCTTGGAGCAGATCTTACCCATGACCAACGATGTACAGTTCAAGGCCGAACTGCTGCGCCAGCGCAACATTTATCACCAGCTGAATCAGGAGGCGCACACCGCCATCGAAGCCTGCGGCGGCAGCGCGCAGGGGCAGAGCACCATGGCAAAGCTGAACACGAAAATGGGCATCGGGCTCAAGACCCTTACGGACAAATCCACCCGCAATCTGGCCGAAATGCTCACGCAGGGCAGCGGCATGGGGGTGGTGGACTGCGTAAAAAGCTGCAAGGACTACCCCAACGCTGCCCCGGGCGCAAAGCGCCTTGCCCAGCGGCTGCAGGATTTTGAAGAGGATAACCGCATCCAGCTGGAACGGTTTTTGTAATGCGTTCTTCCCCATGAAAACGCCCGGAGCGCATCCCTGACCGTTACAGCACCATAAACAGTGTGCCGGCGGTGATGAGGGCGCAGCCGATGAGACTTTTGGCGGTAAAGGGCTCGTGCAGCACCACAAAGGCCAGCGCAAGGGTGATGACCACGCTGAGCTTATCAATGGGCACTACCTTGGACGCTGCACCCACCTGCAACGCGTGGTAGTAGCACAGCCAGCTTGCGCCGGTGGCAAGGCCGGACAGCACCAGAAACAGCCAGCTGCGGCGGGAGATCTCCGCAATACCGGCCTGCGTACCGGTAAGGAACACCATGCCCCAGCTCATCAGCAGCACCACCGCCGTGCGGATGGCGGTGGCAAGGGTGGAGTTGACCCCCTCGATGCCGATCTTTGCCAGAATCGAGGTAAGGGCGGCAAACACCGCCGATCCCAGCGCGTAAACGAACCACATGGCAAACGCCTCCTTTTTGCCCCAGTATACGCCTTTGTGTGACGGAACACAAGGCTGCCGGGAGGAGGACGATTTGGAATGGCCTCCGCTTTGCTCTGGCCATAATCAGCGGAAAGAATATTTTTATTTGTAGTTCCGAAACGCCTGCGGGCGTTTCGGAACTACTTTTTCATGGGAAGGGGTTTAGAACGAACTCCCTCAGTCAAAACCTGACGGTTTTGCCAGCTCCCTCTGGGAGGGAGC
>NZ_JBBMEO010000066.1:0-3784 GCF_040096515.1 Faecalibacterium tardum
CCCTCCCAGAGGGAGCTGGCAAAGCCGTAAGGCTTTGACTGAGGGAGTTAAGCACCCGCTTCCCACACAAAAAGCACCGCTTCCCTGTGCGGAAAGCGGTGCTTTTTTCAACCTTTTTCTGCCCGGTTGTGGAAAACCCGGTGCAGTTTTAGTTCTTCTTATTGGTGGGGACCATGACCTTCAGCCCGCCCATGTACGGCTGCAGCACTTCGGGGATGGTCACGCTGCCATCGGCCTGCAGATGGTTCTCCAGGAAGGCGATCAGCATACGCGGAGGTGCCACGCAGGTGTTGTTCAAGGTGTGGGCCAGATAGGTCTTGCCGTCCTTGCCCTTGATGCGGATGTGCAGACGGCGTGCCTGTGCGTCACCCAGATTGGAGCAGGAGCAGACCTCGAAGTACTTCTGCTGGCGGGGGCTCCATGCTTCGATATCGCAGCTCTTGACCTTCAGGTCAGCCAGATCGCCGGAGCAGCAGTTCAGCTGGCGCACGGGGATCTCCATGCTGCGGAACAGCTCCACGGACATCTTCCACAGCTTCTCGTACCAGTCGGCGCTCTCCTCGGGGCGGCAGACCACGATCATCTCCTGCTTCTCGAACTGGTGGATGCGGTAGATGCCGCGCTCCTCGATGCCGTGTGCGCCCTTCTCCTTGCGGAAGCAGGGGCTGTAAGAGGTCAGGGTCAGGGGCATCTTGCTCTCGTCCAGCGTCTGGTCGATGAAGCGGCCGATCATGGTGTGCTCGCTGGTGCCGATGAGGTACAGGTCCTCACCCTCGATCTTGTACATCATGGCGTCCATCTCGGGGAAGGACATGACGCCCTGCACCACGTTGCCGTGCATCATGAAGGGCGGGATGACGTAGGTGAAGCCCTTGTTGATCATAAAGTCGCGGGCATAGGCCAGCACAGCCTCGTGCAGGCGTGCGATGTTGCCCAGCAGGTAGTAGAAGCCGTTACCGGCCACGCGGCCTGCGGCGTCCATATCAATGCCGTCAAAGCTCTCCATGATCTCGGTGTGGTACGGGATGGGGAAATCCGGCACCACAGGCTCGCCGAAGCGCTGAGCCTCCACGTTATAGGTATCGTCCGGGCCGATGGGCACGCTGGGGTCGATCATCTGGGGAATGGAGTACATGATCTCCTGAATGCGGGCAGACAGTTCCTCCTCTTCCTTCTCCAGCTCTGCCATCTTGTCGGCGTCGGCCTTGACGGCGGCGTTGTTGGCATCGATCTGTGCCTGCAGCTCAGCCTTCTGTGCCTCATCGGTGCACTTCTTCAGCTGACCGAACAGCGGGCCGTTGGCCTTGCTCAGCTTGTTGCGGGCGGCCTTCAGGGCCTCCACTTCCTTCAGGGCTGCACGGTACTTGGCATCCTTTTCGATGACCTCATCCACCAGCGGCAGCTTTGCATCCTGAAACTTCTTTTTGATGTTTTCCTTAACGGCGTCCGGGTTCTCGCGGACAAATTTGATATCCAGCATGATTGACTCTCCTTAACTCTATTGGGCTTGCAGCGGCGCGTCTGGGGCTTTCCGCTGCCGTTCAAAGGCGGCAGTTCCCGCCTTGGATCGCATGATTATTCGGTTTCCATCTGGTACTGTCCCAGCAGGTTTGCAAAGGCGCGCAGCTGCTCGTCGGAGTAAAAATGCACCGTCAGCTTGCCCTTGCCGCCGTGGTAGGCCACGTTCACCTCGCTGCCCAGCACCTGTTTCAGGCTCTCTTCCACCTCCACCGGCAAAGTGCCGCGGGGTGCGGGTTCGCGGGGCTCCTTGGCGGGCTTTGCCATCTTTTTGCAAAGCGCCTCGGCCTGACGGACGTTCAGCTGGTTGTCCGCGATGATCTGCGCGGCTTCGGCCTGCAATTCCGGTGTGGGCAGACCCAGCACCACCTTGGCGTGGCCGGTATTGATAAAGCCGCTCTTCAGCAGCTCCAGCACCGTTTCCGGTAAGTTGAGCAGACGCAGGCTGTTTGCCAGTGCGCTGCGGCTCTTGCCCAGCTTGCGGGCGGCCTGCTCCTGTGTCAGGTCGCAGCGGGTCATCAGCTCCCGGATGCCGGCAGCTTCTTCCACCGGGTCCAGATCCTCGCGCTGCAGGTTCTCCACCAGCGCCAGCTCCATGGCCTGCTCATCGGACACATCCTTGATGACCACCGGCACCTCGGTAAGACCCGCCATGCGGGAGGCGCGCCAGCGGCGCTCGCCTGCCACGATGCTGTAGCCGCCCATGGGTCTCGGCCGCACCGCGATGGGCTGCAATAAGCCGTGCTCGGCGATGCTGGCAGCCAGTTCGCTGAGGGTCTCCTGTTCAAAGGTCTTGCGGGGCTGGTCGGGGTCCGGCTCGATCTCGCGCAGCGGCAGGGTCTCTACCGCTGCGTGCTCTGACTCAAAGACCGGTGCTGCGTCCTCAAACAGACTGTCCAGCCCGCGTCCGAGCCCTCCTTTTCCTCTTGCCATTGTTTACCTTGTTCCCCCTGTTTTAATCTTCCAGAGCGTTTTTCGCCGGCTCTGCGGCGGGTGCAGCCTTTGCGCGGGACTTCTTAGGTTCCTGCGGGCGGTTGTGCTTGACGAATTCGATGGCCAAGTCCATGTAGGCCTCGCTGCCCTTGCCCTTTGGCTCGTAGAAATTGATGGGCTGGCCGTAGCTGGGCGCTTCCGAAATGCGGATGGAGCGCGGGATGGTGGTCTTGTACACCTTGGAGCCGAAGTACTTCTGCACCTGCTCCACCACCTGCACGGTCAGGTTGTACCGCAGCGAGAACATGGTGAACACCACGCCCTCGATATCCAGATACGGGTTATACTTTTTGCGGATGGTCTTGAGGGTGCTGATGAGCTCCGACAGACCTTCCAGCGCATAGTATTCGCACTGCACCGGGATGAGCACACTGTCGCAGGCGCTCAGGCCGTTGAGGGTGAGCAGATCCAGACTGGGCGGGCAGTCGATAAAGATGAAGTCGTAGTCCTTCTGCACCTCAGCCAGCGCCTTGCGCAGACGCCCCTCACGGCCGGGCAGGTCGATCATTTCCAGACTGGCACCGGCCAGCCGGGTGTTGGAGCCGATGACATCGGTGCGGTACTCGGTGTGCCGGATGGCCTGCGCCGCCGTTGCCCTGCCGATAAGCACCTCATAGGTACCCGCTTCCACGCTGCGCTTTGGGATGCCATAGCCGGTGGTGGTGTTGCCCTGCGGGTCGAGATCTACGATAAGCACCTTTTTGCCCAGCGCCGCTACGCAGGACGAAAGGTTGACGGCGGTGGTGGTTTTTCCCACTCCGCCCTTCTGGTTTGCGATCGCTACAATTTTTGCCACGCGCTTTTCTTCCTCCCGGGGAAAGATTTGTTCCACATGGAACACGCAGTCGTGCCCGCCGGTTTCCCCGTCCGGCAGGCACCTCGGCTTCTAGTATAACACATCCAAATTGTTTTTTGAACCATCTGGAGCGTTTTTCAGCTGGATTTTTAACTTTTGAGGGTTGGAAAGTGGAAATTGCCCCTTCCGTCTTGCCCAAGGGGACGGCAAACCCTCTCAGTCATCGCTACGCGATGCCAGCTCCCCCGAAGGGGGAGCCCTTGGCATGGCGGGAAAGTTTCTGGCTGAAGTGCAAAGTATGCCTGAGCGGAGGTTACCCCTTCCGTCATCGCCTACGGCGATGCCACCTTCCCAAAGGGGACGGCTTTTAGCGGTGGCGATAAAGTTTCCGGCATAGCGCAAAGGCGTCCCCTTGGGGGAGCTGGCGCGTAGCGCCTGAGGGGCTTTAAATCGGCGGAGCCGGAAAAAACGGAGATC
>NZ_JBBMEO010000067.1:0-3744 GCF_040096515.1 Faecalibacterium tardum
TCGATGACCCCGGCAAGACCTTCCTGGATCCCTACATGAAGTCCGGCCTGTACATTACGGAAATCGTAAAGCGCCTTGCCGCAAAGGCGGCGGCTTTCTTTGATTACAGTATGCGCGCTTCTCAGAAGCCGTATGCGGTGCGGGGGAAGGGCAGCACGTCACGGATGTTCTGGATACCGGTGAGGTACATGATCATGCGCTCAAAGCCCAGACCGTAGCCTGCGTGCTCCACGCCGCCGAACTTGCGCAGGTTCAGGTACCACTCGTAGTTGGTCTTGTCCATGCCCAGCTCGTCCATGCGGGCCACCAGCTTGCCGTAGTCCTCTTCACGCTGGCTGCCGCCGATCAGCTCGCCGATGCCGGGCACCAGCATATCTGCTGCGGCCACGGTCTTGCCGTCGGCGTTCTGCTTCATGTAGAAGCTCTTGATCTCCTTGGGGTAGTCGGTGACAAAGACCGGCTTTTTGTACACAACCTCGGTCAGGTAGCGCTCGTGCTCGGTCTGGATATCCACGCCCCACTCCACAGGGTACTGGAACTTCTTGTTGTTCTTTTTCAGGATCTCAATGGCCTCGGTGTAGCTGATGCGGGCGAACTCGCTGTTTGCCACCAGCTCCAGACGCTCGACAAGACCCTTGTCGATGAACTGGTTAAAGAAGGCCATCTCGTCCGGGCAGTTGTCCAGCACATAGCGGATGACGTACTTGATCATAGCCTCGGCGTTGTCCATGTAGCCGTTCAGGTCGCAGAAAGCCATCTCCGGCTCGATCATCCAGAACTCCGCAGCGTGGCGGGTGGTAAAGCTCTTCTCGGCGCGGAAGGTGGGGCCAAAGGTGTACACCTTGCCAAAGGCCATGGCCATGGCCTCGGCTTCCAGCTGGCCGGAAACGGTCAGGTTGACCGGCTTTTCAAAGAAGTCCTTGCTGTAATCCACAGCGCCGTCCTCGGTCTTGGGCAGATTGTCCAGATCCAGTGTGGTCACGCGGAACATCTCGCCTGCACCCTCGCAGTCGGAGGCGGTGATCAGCGGAGAGTGGGCGTAGACAAAGCCGTTCTCCTGAAAGAACTTGTGGATGGCGTAGGCTGCCACGCTGCGCACACGGAAAGCGGCGTTAAAGGTGTTGGTGCGGGGGCGCAGGGTGGGCATGGTGCGCAAATACTCCATGCTCATCTTCTTTTTCTGCAGGGGGTACTCGTCGGCGGGGCAGTCGCCCAGGATCTCCACGCTCTCGGCGTTCAGCTCAAAAGGCTGCTTTGCCTGCGGGGTGAGCACCAGCTTGCCCTTGATGCGCAGGCTGCTGTACAGACCGGTGTGGATGACTTCATCATAGTTTGCCAGCTTGCCGGCTTCCAGCACGACCTGCAGGGTCTTGAAGCAGCCGCCGTCCGACAGGGCGATGAAGCCGATGTTCTTGGAGTCGCGGATGTTCTTTGCCCAGCCGCAGACGGTGATCTCGGTGCCGTCTGCCGGGGTGTTCTTGAACAGCGAAAGGATCTCGGTACGTTCCATAGTAGTTCTCCTTTATAAACAAAAAAGACAGCTTTTGCCCTGAAAGTTCAGGGCGAACAAGCTGTCTTGTAATGTCCGCGGTGCCACCTGAATTACCGGAAGTGTCCGGTCGCTCACGCGCTCTTTGTTTAAGCGCTGTCCCTGTAACGCTGGACCTGCGGCGCACCTACTGAGCGGCAGACGCGCTGCCGTGTTCAGTTTGCTGCTCCCGGGTGTTCGTTCACGCGGCGCACGGGCGCGGCTCTCAGCTGTGCCGCACTCTCTGGGCCGGACGGCCCGCGCTACTTTTCCCGTTCCTTGCATTTGTTGTTTTAAAATAGCACGTTGGCGGCATTTTGTCAACCTTACGGTGCGGCATTGAATAAAATTCTGCGTTTTTTCTTGTCAGAACGCCTTTTCTCTGGTAAAATGGAAAAAAGCGGTATTCCGCAAAAACAGATTCTGGAGGAGATCATGAAACACACACACCATATCATCCGTCTGCTGACCCTTGCCGTGGTCAGCTGCGTACTGGCAGCCCTGCTGAGCGGCTGCACCAAGGAGGAATTTATTGCCGGGTACAACGAGTTTATGTTCGGCGACTGGTTCCCCACCTACGGAAGCACTTCCCAGTCCGGCACATCGTATGATCCCGACCACGTTTACGACCCGCCAAACCCCGAGTGCGATGCCAAGATCTCCTCTCTGCTGAGCCAGCTGTACTCGCTGGAGTCCTCGGCACGGTCTGCGGTGTCCTCCGCAATATCTGCCGCAAAGGATGAGTACCACTCTCTGCCCGCCGAAGAGCGGACCTTTGCCAATAAGGTCAGCATCGCCTACAAGCATCTCTCTTCGGTGGAGAGCACCTACGACAGTGCCGTCTCCTCGGTGGTCAGCGAGATGCGCCGCGTGCTGCGGGAGTATAACCAGCCCGAGACCGTGGCCGATCAGGCATGGAGTTACTATCAGTCTGCCAAGAGCAGCATGATCTCCAGCCTTGGCGGCTGACCCTCAACTTAATAGTGCATCCGCGAGGCCCTGTGCTGCCAGATATCCGGCGTACAGGGCCTCATTTAAGTTGTTGCCGTGCCCGCCGATCTCGATCAGCAGACTGCCGGTGGTCAGATCCTGATTATAAAACCGGTAGCTGAACAGCACCGGGCGGGTAAATCCGGGATATTTTTCCTCCATGCTGCGCTCCCACGCGGCGGCAAAACGAAGGTTCTGCCGCCATGCGGGCAGCTGCACGCTGGTGCCGTTGTCGCACCCGCAGATGATCATCACCTGCGCCGCCTGCCGCCCGTCTATGCTGCACACTGGGGCGCAGCGGGTGCCGTTTTCCCGCTCGATGGCGTCGCGGTGGACGTCCAGCACCACCTTGATGCTGGGGTACTGCGCCAGATACTGCTGCACCACCGCACGGCTGTTGGCATAGCTGCCGGTGTAGCTGGGGTAGTCGTTCAAAGTCTCGTCGTGCAGGGTGCAGATCCCCGCCGCGTTGAGGGTATCGGCCATTACCCGCCCCACCGCGCACATATTGATGCTGCGGTCGGTGCTGCGGGCCCCGTCCCCGGGGGCAAACCACAGCCCGGCAGAAAGGCGGTAGTCCTCGGTAGCGTGGGTGTGCATGATGAGCACCTGCGGCGCGGCGCTGTCCTTTTCAATGGCAAAGGGCAGGGGCTGCACCACCTCGGCGGCGATGTCTGCCGCCGTCTGCCGGGTGTTATTCTTGATGCTGCCCGCACCGCAGGGAATGTACTTTTCGCCGCTGCCCTGCCCGAACTGCTGCTCTGTCACCGTACCTGCATCGGCGGGGCGGGCTTCGTCCGGCTGCAGCGCCACAAAATACCGTTCCACCCCGGTCTGCACCGGAGCGGCAGTTTCTTGCTCCGGCGGCACGGACGCGGCCTCCGGCACGCTTTCCGCAGACGCTGCCGCCGCCCGGCTCTCCACCGCCTGCTGCCCCAGATGCAGCAAAGTCTGCGCGGCGGGCACCGGCGCTGCCAGAAAGGCCGCCAGCACCAGCGCAGCGCTGCGGGCAAAGATGCACAGCGCTGCAAACAGCACCGCAGCCTGCAAAAAGGGCACTGCCCTGCTCTGCCCCGCAGGCAGACGCCAAGGCTCTCTGCTGCGCATGGCAAGACCTCCTTTCCGACCAGTGGGACGATTTTAAACGCCTCGCGCTCCGCGGGGAACGTTTCTGCCTGCCTTCAGCGTGCAGGGACGCTCCGCTGGGCCAGAGGCAGGGAGGGGTG
>NZ_JBBMEO010000068.1:0-3601 GCF_040096515.1 Faecalibacterium tardum
GACCCGGAGGCAGAATATGCTCCGCTGGTGGAGCGTCTGCATGGGCAGGTCATCCACATCAGCCCTGCCAGCACCCAGTATATCAACCCGATGGACATCAACAGCAACTACTCGGAAGAGGATAACCCTCTGGCTTTGAAAGCCGACTTTGTGCTGTCCCTGTGCGAACTGGTGGTGGGCGGCAAAGAGGGTTTGCAGCCGGTGGAAAAGACGGTCATTGACCGCTGCGTCCATGTGATCTATCGCAAGTATTTCGAGAATCCCACCCCAGAAAATATGCCGCTGTTGGAAGATCTGTACAACGCCCTGCTGACGCAAGACGAACCGGAAGCGCGCCATGTGGCGGCTGCGCTGGAAATTTACGTTAAGGGTTCTTTGAATATTTTTAACCACCACACCAATGTGGATATCAATAATCGCATTGTCTGTTTTGATATCAAGCAGCTTGGCAAGCAGCTGAAAAAACTCGGTATGCTCATCGTGCAGGATGCCGTGTGGGGGCGTGTGACCGCCAACCGCAGTGCCGGAAAATCCACCCGGTACTATGCAGACGAGTTCCATTTGCTCTTGAAGGAAGAGCAGACTGCTGCTTATTCCGTGGAGATTTGGAAGCGTTTCCGTAAGTGGGGCGGCATTCCAACAGCCCTAACGCAGAATGTCAAAGATCTGCTGGCAAGTCCCGAAGTATCGAATATTTTTGAAAACTCGGACTTTGTGTATATGCTCAATCAGGCCAACGGAGACCGGCAGATTCTCGCAAAGCAGCTCAACATCTCGCCCCATCAGCTTTCCTACGTCACTCACTCCGGTGAGGGCGAAGGGCTGCTGTTCTTCGGCAACGTGATCCTACCCTTTGTTGACCACTTCCCGAAAGACCTTGAACTCTACCGCATCCTTACGACCCGCCTTTCCGAAGTTGCGGAGGCGCAAAAGCATGAGTGAGAAACAGCCGAAGCTGAGATTCGAGGAGGAAAAGGAGCGCACAGCTACACGCTCCCCTCCGAAAAAGTCTAAAGTGGAGCAGTCGGTGCCCAAAAAGCAGAAACTGAAACAGGATGCAGACAAAGCTGCGGAGAAATCCCAGCATCTGCGTTTTGGCAAAGCTGAGATCACCCCGGATGAAGCATCCCGCATGACAAAGCAGCAGAAACGTGCTATGTATGCCGCCGCTGCCGCCCGGTCTGCGGCACATCGGGAGATTGACCAGTACGAGGACGACAATGTGGGCACACAGGCTCTCAATGAAGGCGTGAAGTCCGAAGAAGCAGTCAGCGATTTCTCAAAGAATCGTTATGCAAGGAAGCTGAAAAAGAAAGCCAAGCTGCAAGCAAAGAAAAACACGCCTACTGCAAAATCTTCTGCGTTCGGGTCAGACAAGGCTCAAAGTGCAGAAGCAACCAGCAGTGAGGGCAACTCCAACTGGTTCTCCCGGTGGTGGCAGAAACAGGATATTCAGAAAAGCTACCGTGCCGCAACCCGGTCGGACGGCACCGCTGCACAGACCGCAGGCGGCAAAGCGGCATCAAATGGCACCAATGCCGCAAAGTCCGGCATGGAGCAGGTCATCGACAAAGGAAGATCGGTGGTCAGCACCGCAGTCAACGGCATTGCCAATTTTGCAAAGAGCAACGCGCACGTTCTTTTGATCGTGGGCGTTTTTCTTTTGCTCCTGCTGCTGGTCATGTCAGCGTTTTCGTCCTGTTCCATTCTGTTCTCCGGCACCACGCAGGTATCCGGGCAGACCATTTACACCGCAGAGGACCGGGACATCCGGGGAGCCGAAACCGACTACAAGAAGCTGGAAAAGGAACTGGATAAAAAGATCAAGCGTACCCCCACCGACCACCCCGGCTATGACGAATACCGATACCATCTGGATGCTATCGAGCACGATCCTTGGCAGCTCACTTCGTTCCTGACTACTCTCTACGACGACTACACCCGCAGCGAGGTGCAGGCAAAACTCAAGGAGACGTTTGCCAAGCAATACAAGCTGACCACATGGGTAGAAGTCCAGACCCGATACCGCACGGTAGTGATGATCGACATTTTTACTGGCATCCCCTACACCGTGCAAGTGCCCTATGAGTATCGAATTTTTCACACAAAGCTGGTGAATAAAGGACTGGAGGTCGTTATCCGGGAGGAACTGGACAACGACCAGTGGAAACGCTATGAGATCTTTCAGGATACGCTGGGCGGCAGACCTTATCTTTTTAATGGAGGCTTGCCGCCCGGTGGCTCGGATGGCTCCGGCACACCGGGCATCGACTATCAGGTTCCGGCAGAAGCCCTGACGGACAGCGAGTTTGCCGCCATCTACAAGGAAGCCCAAAAGTATGTGGGTACGCCCTATGTGTGGGGCGGCTCTACCCCGGAAACTGGCTTTGACTGTTCAGGCTACGTTTGTTGGGTCTACAACCAGAACGGCTACGATGTGGGACGCACCACCGCCAACGGCCTGTGGAACAAGAGCCAGCACATCAGCGAGGCCGAAGCAAAGCCCGGTGACCTTGTTTTCTTCGAGGGAACCTACGATACTCCGGGAAAAAGTCATGTGGGCATCTACCTTGGAAACGGCATGATGGTGTCCGCCGGCGACCCCATAAAGTATGCCAATATTCATTCGTCCTACTGGCAGAAATATTTGTCCGGTTTTGGGCGGCTCTCAAAATGATTGGAGGAAGAAATGAGCGAAAAACTCGATAAGCTGCGCGCTTCTCTGGAAAAGGAAAGGGAGCGTCGCATTAAGATCAACACTCGCATTGAAAGCCTTGAACGACGGATTCAGGAAGCAGAAGCTGCCGAGGTGAATGAGATGGTGCGCACCGCCAAGGTTACGCCGGAACAGCTTGCCGCCCTGCTGCGGCAGTCGGCTACCGCCACCCCGACCCCGGCTGCGCTGTCCGCGGTCGGTGCTACCTTTAATAAGGAGGACGATTCCAATGAAGATGATGAATAAGGTTTGTGCGCTGGTGCTGTCGGTGGCACTGTGCGCTGGCATGGCGGCTCCCGCTTTTGCCTATGGCGGTGAGCCTGTGGAGGAAGTGGAACAGCCCGTCCTGACTTCTACCACTGATGAGGAAGATGCGGTCACCGTGACCGATGAGGAAAACGGTGCCCTGACCCCGGAGGGCAATCTGACGCTGGTGGACGATTACCACACAAGTTACTCGGATGGCAGCGGTCAGCAGTTCATCACGCTGGTGTCGAAGTCTGGCAACACGTTTTATTTGGTCATTGACCGCAACGCCAAGGGTGAAAACACCGTTCATTTCATGAATCTCGTGGATGAAGCCGACCTTCTTTCCCTGATGGAAGATGAAGATGCCGAAGCGTATACCGCCGAAAAAGAAGCGGCGGCGCAGGCAGAACAGGAGCGCAAACAGACCGAGGAGGATGCGAAAAAGGCTGCGGAAGAAGCGGCGGCATCCGGTTCTGAACAGACTGGTGGCAACAAAGTTACGAAGTATGCTGCCACATTCTTAGGCGTTCTGGCTCTGGTCGGTTTGGTTGCTGGCGGCGGCATTTACACCTTTATGAAGCAGAAGCAGAAAAAGCAGGCAGAAAAAGAAGCCCTTGACCCCGATGCAAACTACAC
>NZ_JBBMEO010000069.1:0-3544 GCF_040096515.1 Faecalibacterium tardum
TCTGCGATGTCGATGCCTCGTGTATAGTGGCTGGCGCGGAGAACGGAGGCGCGGCTGACACCGTTTTCCTCTGCGATTCGGTCGCTGGTTTTCTTCCCGGAGTGGTGGTTATCACCGTGATCACCACCACTTTTCTTTGCTAAAGTGTACTGATTGCCCCGAAAGATTTTTGCAGCTTTCTTCTCGGCTTCGTACTGCTTCCCAAGCAGATAGCGTTTCTGTTCAGGACTCAGGTTTCGCCGTCCCAACTGATTCCGGCAAATCCACGCAATGGCTTCTTCGCGGTTCTCAAATCGGAGCGGCATGGTAGAAAAGTAGATTTCGGGATGCTTCTGAAGAATCGCATAACGGTTGTGACCATCAACAAGGGTATTGCCCCAGATACTCATAGAAGATTATACCTATTTACTTCTTTCTGCGTTTGCCACATTGTGGACATCCATGTCCGTTTACACGACTTCGAATCTCAGATTCCCAATGATTTCCGCATACAGAGCAAACCCACCAAGCGTGTTTTCCGCTTTTGGGTAAGACTTTTCGGGGGTCTAATTCGGTATTTTTCTCATAGTCCCATTCGTTAAGAAGCTCTGGATATAGGGTGGCCAAATCATTTATGCCTGTCTTAGGAACTCGTCCACTACAACAAGGACAACCAATTCCTCTTTTTCTGTTATTGGGACTTGCTTGCCATTCGTAACCGCATTTCGGACAAAGCCACCAGACAGGTTTGAATTTTCCGGCGGTTATATCATTTGGGGTTAAATCGCCATTTTTTGTGGGATGCCATTCTTTGGAAAGTTCTGGCATGGTTTCAGCGAGTGAACCAACCTTTTTAACTACACCTTGTGTAAAACTTTTTCCACGGTGTTTTTTTGAACATTCAGCGCACCCAAAGCGCCCTTTTCGTGTCATGCTGTTAATGCTACATTTCCATTCGCGTCCACAATCTGGACATTTCCACCAGACGATTTCATTTGAACTGACGGTAAACATGTCTGGAGTTAAGTCCTGATTCTTCACATAGTCCCATTTTGAGGCAACGTCTGGACGTAAAATTGCGAGGGAATTATCAATACTTGTCAAATATCCTAAGATCTGCGGGCGGTCACGTTCGATATTTACATCGATTTGACTGTGAATATGTCGAGGATCTGTTCGAGTCCACATATTGGAGGAAGCATCTATAGAATCGAGAATGACTTTAAGGGTGGTTTCGAGTTCGCCTGTCTTTTTGACCTTTGAAATGGTATAAACCACATCAGCAGTTTGCGCATTGTCAACCCAATTGCGAGTATTCTTCTCTTTGATACGGATGAGCTTCACATGATTTTCTTGACATAATTTATATTTGCGGATTTCCCGTTCATACTGCTCATCCGATTGGTGCCAGTTTGCGCCATCAAACTCGATTCCGGTATGAATAGAGGGAATATAAATATCGAGTTCCATAGAACCCAGAAAAACGGGTTTGTATTTGTTGATAGCATCGGAATAGAGCTTATGAACGTAAAAGAAGGTAGCCTGCTCGGGGAAAGAGGTTTGGACTCTTAAATTGCAAATAGGGCATTGTGTGTTATCTGTATTGCGGTCATGGATAGTGGCTTGATATTCGTGACCGACAGGGCAAAGCCACCATACACGTTTTCCGCTTCCAGCAGTTACTTCATACGGTGTCAGCGGAGCATTCTTAGATGGATGCCATTCGACAGAAAGGCTGGGGTTGACCGAAGCTAAATCATTGAATCCTTTTAACACTTTATGCCCTGAGCAGTAGTAGCATGCACTTCCACGTCGCGTCCGCCGTTCAACAGTTTGCTCATAGGAATGTCCCCGTGAACAAAGCCACCAAACTTTCTTTTTGCTGTACGCTGTTATGCTGGAAGGTTTAAGTTCTGCATTTTTGTAAGGATGCCATTCGGTTGCGATGTCTGGAAAAAGAGTTTCGAGGTCATTATAACCAGTGAGCACTTTTCTATGGGAACAGTAAGGGCAACCATAACCTCGTCCAACATGAAGATTTATGCTCTGTTCGTAAGAGTGCCCTTTGCAACAAATCCACCAGACTTTTTTTGAAGAGCCTGCTACGACAGCATCAGGTGAGAGTGGATGATTTTTGTTGAAGTCCCATTCATTGATGCAGGCAGGATATTGTGAAAGTAAATCGTTTTGACCTTTAACAAGCTTGACCATGGTAGTCCCTCATATCATCTATGAATCAAAATAGTTAACTCTACCATTTTAATATAGCATAATGAAAATCAAAATCCAGTATAATTAAAAAATTAGTCAGCAGGGTTTGGGGCAGGCACGCCCCAACAAGATCACTTCGGAAATGCAGACGCATTGTAGAAGTGAAGTCCCGGATGGACAGAACATTTTCAAGAATTGAAAATTTGTGGCCACGGGACGGTTCTTGCCCTCTACCGCTGCGCTCAAAACGTATTTTCAACAAATGTTTCCGAATTGTTAAGGCGCAAAAATAAGTAGAGGTTGTGCTGCTCATGTATGTGGGTCACCGTTTGCTCCGAACGAAGTTCCTGCCCCTGTTTGTGCAGCGGCGTTGACGAAAAGTCGGTATCACGTTCGGTCGGCTCATGAAATTTTCAAGGTGCAGCTCCCGTAAAAGAAAAATACCGCCCACGCAGCGCAGCGATGGATTTTGTCGGGTGAATCGGCGGCAAAATAGATCGGGTGTGTTGCGGGGCGGTGAATTTTTCAGGGATAATCCACGGCGAGGCAGTGTTCAAAATGAACACGACCACATCTTGTGGAAAGGTTCAAACCAATCCACAAGAGCAGTGGGATTTACAAGAAAAATACCACTGTGTGTGAAAATCGTCAAGAGGGTTTTGAAAAATTTGTTGAAGTGAAGCAAGAAAAGTATGACACATCTTGTGGCTTTAGGAAAAAATACGCTATGTGAATCAGAACAAATCCCATTTTCTGTCTGCGGTAAATCCTTCTACTGCCAGCTGCAACAGGATGATGCTTGTGCATTCAAGACGCAGACGGCAATAAAAACGGCAAGGTCGCCTGCTGCCAAGTGACCTTGCCGTTTTGTACTGTATTTTGCTAAATCAGGCAGTTGCCCGCGACTTTACAACGCTACGCTGACCGGCAGAACATACACGCCATCGGCGGTGTAGTAGGTGATCTGGGTGACGGTCTTGCCGATGATGGACGCAAGGTAGGGCTCGTCCGTATTGAAGCCCAGCTCAGTGCCGCGCCAGATATTGGTCACATGATGCAGGCCGTACTCGCTGCCGTCGGCAGTGGTCAGCACTACGCCGTAGACCTTGTTGGTGCTGGTGTCCAGATCAAAACCGGAGAGCTTCATCTCATAATTCGTGTGGCGGCCATTGGTGGTCAGCTCCACGGTGACACCCTCCACGGTGGTCTCGGTGGCGTGGACCTTGCCAAACTCCCACTTGCCGCTCAACAGGTTGTACCATGCGGTAATGTAGTAGGCAGGGGTCTCACTGAGCTTGTAGTAAGCGTAGCTCTCGTTCTCAAACAAGGCATCTGCGCCGGTGTAGGTGGTGGT
>NZ_JBBMEO010000070.1:0-3484 GCF_040096515.1 Faecalibacterium tardum
GAAGAGGATAACCCTCTGGCTTTGAAAGCCGACTTTGTGCTGTCCCTGTGCGAACTGGTGGTGGGCGGCAAAGAGGGCTTGCAGCCGGTGGAAAAGACGGTCATTGACCGCTGCGTCCATGTGATCTATCGCAAGTATTTCGAGAATCCCACCCCGGAAAATATGCCGCTGTTGGAAGATCTGTACAACGCCCTGCTGACGCAAGACGAACCGGAAGCCCGCCATGTGGCGGCTGCGCTGGAAATCTACGTCAAGGGCAGTTTGAACATTTTTAACCACCACACCAACGTGGATATCAATAACCGCATCGTCTGTTTTGACATCAAGCAGCTTGGCAAGCAGTTGAAGAAACTCGGTATGCTTATCGTACAGGATGCCGTGTGGGGGCGCGTGACCGCCAACCGCAGTGCTGGAAAATCCACCCGGTACTATGCAGACGAGTTCCATTTGCTCTTGAAGGAAGAGCAGACTGCTGCTTATTCCGTGGAGATTTGGAAGCGTTTCCGTAAGTGGGGCGGCATTCCGACAGCCCTAACGCAGAACGTCAAAGACCTGTTGGCAAGCCCCGAAGTATCAAATATTTTTGAGAACTCGGACTTCGTTTATATGCTCAATCAAGCGAACGGAGACCGGCAGATTTTGGCGAAGCAGCTGAACATTTCGCCCCATCAGCTTTCCTACGTCACTCACTCCGGTGAGGGTGAAGGGCTGCTGTTCTTCGGCAACGTGATCCTGCCCTTTGTTGACCACTTCCCGAAAGACCTTGAACTCTACCGCATCCTTACGACCCGCCTTTCCGAAGTTGCGGAGGCGCAAAAGCATGAGTGAGAAACAGCCGAAGCTGAAATTCGAGGAGGAAAAGGAGCGCACGGCTACGCGCTCCCCTCCGAAAAAGTCTAAAGTGGAGCAGTCGGTGCCCAAAAAGCAGAAACTGAAACAGGATGCAGACAAAGCTGCGGAGAAATCCCAGCATTTGCGTTTTGGCAAAGCCGAGATAACCCCGGATGAAGCATCCCGCATGACAAAGCAGCAGAAACGTGCTATGTATGCCGCTGCTGCCGCCCGGTCTGCGGCACATCGAGAGATTGATCAGTACGAGGACGACAATGTGGGCACGCAGGCTTTAAGCGAGGGCGAAAAAGCTGCCGAGACTACCCACGATATTTCCAAGAGCCGTTACGCCAGAAAGCTGAAAAAGAAAGCCAAGATGCAAGGCAAGAAAAGGGCCCGAACCGCAAAATCTTCCGTGCAGAAGCCGCCTGCGGCACAAGATGCAGGCGCATCCGGCACCGGCGAGGGCAGTTCCAACTGGCTTTCACGCTGGAAACAGCGGCAAGAAATCCGTAAAAGTCACTATGCCACCGCCCATTCGGGTACAGCGGCACAGACCGCAGGCGGCAAAGTGGTATCCAATGGCACCACTGCTGCGAAGTCTGGCATGGAACAGGTCATCGACAAAGGAAAATCGGTGGTCAGTACCGCAGTCAACGGCATTGCCAATTTTGCAAAAAGTAACGCGCACGTTCTTTTGATCGTGGGCGTTTTTCTTTTGCTCTTGCTGCTGGTCATGTCGGCATTTTCGTCCTGTTCCATTCTGTTTTCAGGCACCACGCAGGTATCCGGTCAGACCATTTACACCGCAGAGGACCGGGACATCCGGGGAGCCGAAACCGACTACAAGAAGCTGGAAAAGGAGCTGGACAAAAAGATCAAGCGCACCCCCACCGACCACCCCGGCTACAACGAGTACCAGTATCACCTTGACCCCATCGAGCATGACCCATGGCAGTTGACCTCTTTTCTCACGACTCTCTATGACGATTACACCCGGTCAGAGGTGCAGGGCAAGTTGAAGGAGACCTTCAAAAAGCAGTACAAGCTGACCACATGGGTGGAGGTGCAGATACGGTATAAGACCGTCTGGGTCATCAGTCCGGCAGGAATCCCAGTCCCTACGCAGGTGCCCTATGAGTACCGCATCTTCCACACCAAATTGGTGAATAAAGGGCTGGAAGTGGTTATCCGGGAGGAACTGGACAACGACCAGTGGAAACGCTATGAGATCTTTCAGGATACGCTGGGTGGTCGGCCTTATCTGTTCAACGGCGGTCTGCCGCCCGGTGGCTCCGATGGCTCCGGCACACCCGGCATCGACTATCAGGTTCCTGCGGAAGCCCTGACGGACAGCGAGTTTGCCGCTATCTATAAGGAGGCGCAAAAGTATGTGGGCACGCCCTACGTCTGGGGCGGTTCTACCCCGGAAACCGGGTTTGATTGCTCCGGCTACGTTTGCTGGGTCTACAACCAGAACGGCTACAATGTGGGGCGCACCACCGCCAACGGTCTGTGGAACAAGAGCCAGCACATTTCCGAAGCCGAAGCAAAGCCCGGCGACCTTGTTTTCTTTGAAGGAACGTATGATACGCCGGGGAAAAGTCATGTGGGCATCTACCTTGGAAACGGCAAGATGGTGTCTGCCGGAGACCCCATAAAGTATGCTGATATTCACTCGTCCTACTGGCAGAAATACCTGTCCGGTTTTGGACGGCTTTCAAAATGATTGGAGGAAGAAATGAGCGAAAAACTCGATAAACTGCGCGCTTCTCTGGAAAAGGAAAGGGAGCGTCGCATTAAGATCAACACTCGCATTGAAAGCCTTGAGCGGCGGATTCAGGAAGCAGAAGCTGCCGAGGTCAACGAGATGGTGCGCACCGCCAAGGTCACGCCGGAACAGCTTGCCGCCCTGCTGCGCCAGTCTGCAACTTCCACCCCGACCCCGGCTGCGCTGTCCGCAGTCGGTGCTACGTTCAACAAGGAGGAATCTGATAATGAAGATGATGAATAAGTTCTGTGCCCTGATGTTGTCGGTGGCACTGTGCGCTGGCATGGCGGCTCCTGCTTTTGCCTATGGCGGTGAGCCTGTGGAGGAAGTGGAACAGCCCGTCCTGACTTCTACCACCGATGAAGAAGATGTGGTCACCGTGACCGATGAGGAAACCGGTGCTCTGACCCCGGAGGGCAATCTGACGATGGTGGACGATTACCACACCAGTTATTCGGATGGCAGCGGGCAGCAGTTCATCACGCTGGTGTCGAAGTCTGGCAACACATTCTATCTGGTCATCGACCGCAACGACAAGGGGGAAAACACCGTTCATTTCATGAATCTTGTGGACGAAGCCGACCTTCTTTCCCTGATGGAAGATGAAGATGCCGATGCCTACACCGCTGAAAAAGAAGCGGCGGCGCAGGCAGAACAGGAGCGCAAACAGGCCGAGGAGGATGCGAAAAAGGCTGCGGAAGAAGCGGTGGCATCCGGTTCTGAACAGACTGGTGGCAACAAAGTTACGAAGTATGCTGCTACGTTCTTAGGCGTACTGGCACTGGTCGGTTTGGTTGCTGGCGGTGGCATTTACACCTTTATGAAGCAGAAGCAGAAAAAGCAGGCAGAAAAAGAAGCCCTTGACCCCGATGCAAACTACAC
>NZ_JBBMEO010000071.1:0-3210 GCF_040096515.1 Faecalibacterium tardum
GCTCCTGCGGGCCGCGACAAACGCATTTTCACGAGAAGGAGTTCAGCACCGCTTACCGTTCCATGGTATGGGTGGCGAACACCTTTTCGTCCTCCCACCACACGGGCTGCCCGGCGGCGAGGGACTTGGGCACATCCAGCAGGCGCTGGTTGCGGCTGCCGCGGAAGCGCAGGGAGATGTCGTGCTCGGCCTGCACGAATCTGCCGTCCACCAGTACATCCAGCAGTGCCAGCAGCTCGTCGGTCACCTCGCACCGCGCGGGACTGGGCTCTTTGCCGGTAAGCTGTTCCCAAGTGTAGCCGGAGTAGCACCACACCGTCTTGGCGGGGTACAGCGCCTTGAAGTTGCGCACAAAGGGCAGCAGTTCCCGCTGGTTTTCCGGCTCAAAGGGCTCGCCGCCCAGCAGGGAAAGCCCGGCGATATAGTCCGGCTGGCAGGAGGCGAATATCTCGTTGCGCACGGTCTTATCAAAGGGCTGACCGTAGGCAAAGTCCCATGCCACGGCGTTGAAGCATCCCGGGCAGTGGTGACGGCAGCCGGACACAAAAACGCTGGTGCGCACCCCGGGACCGTTGGCGATGTCGTAATATTTGATGTTTGCGTAGTTCATAGATAAAACTCCATATAAAAAGCTCCCCCTCTCGGGGGAGCTGTCAATGCGAAGCGTTGACTGAGAGGGTTACAGATGCAGCACGCGGTCCTTGATCTCCTGCGTGCGGCCCTGGTTCCAGAACTGGGTGCCGATATAACCGCAGGTACGGCGGGCAACGTTCAGCTTGTTCTGATCACGGTTGCCGCACTTGGGGCACTCCCACACCAGCTTGCCGTCATCCTCCACGATCTTGATCTCGCCATCGTAGCCGCACACCTGACAGTAGTCGGACTTGGTGTTCAACTCGGCGTACATGATGTTGTCGTAGATGAACTGCAGCACGCTTATGACGGCTTCCAGATTGTCCTGCATATTGGGCACTTCCACATAGCTGATGGCACCGCCCGGGGACAGGCGCTGGAAGTCGGCCTCGAATTTCAGCTTGGTAAAGGCGTCGATGGGCTCGGAGACATGGACGTGGTAGCTGTTGGTGATATAGTTCTTGTCCGTGATGCCCTTCACGATGCCAAAGCGCTTTTGCAGGCACTTGGCAAACTTGTAGGTGGTGGATTCCAGCGGGGTGCCGTAGAGGGAGTAGTCCATGTTTTCGGCCTTCTTCCACGCGTTGCACTTGTCATTCATGTGCTGCATCACGCTCAGGGCAAAAGGCTTGGCACCGGCGTCGGTGTGGCTCTTGCCGGTCATATACTTCACACACTCGTACAGGCCGGCATAGCCCAGACTGATGGTGGAGTAGCCGCCGAACAGCAGCTTGTCGATCTTTTCGCCCTTCTTCAGGCGTGCAAGCGCGCCATACTGCCACAGGATGGGGGCAGCGTCGCTGGGGGTGCCCAGCAACCGCTTGTGGCGTGCCTGCAAAGCGCGGTGGCACAGGTCCAGACGCTCGTCAAAAATCTTCCAGAACTTTTCAAAGTTGCCGCCGGAGCTCAGCGCAACGTCCACCAGATTGATGGTGACCACGCCCTGATTGAAGCGGCCATAGTACTTGGGCTTGCCGGTCTCGGGGTCCACATAGGGGGTCAGGAAGCTGCGGCAGCCCATGCAGGTGTAGCAGTGACCTTCGCCATTCTTGTCTACCTTGAGCTCCAGCATCTTCTTTTCCGAGATATAGTCCGGCACCATGCGCTTGGCGGTGCACTTGGCGGCCAGCTCGGTCAGGTAGTAATAGGGGGTGCCGGGGCGGATGTTGTCCTCTTCCAGCACATAGATCAGCTTGGGGAAGGCGGGGGTGATCCACACGCCTGCCTCGTTCTTCACGCCCTGATAGCGCTGCCGGATGGTCTCTTCAATAATGATGGCAAGGTCGGCCTTTTCCTGCGGGTTGCGGGCCTCGCCCAGATACATGAATACAGTAATAAAGGGTGCCTGACCGTTGGTGGTCATCAGGGTGACCACCTGATACTGGATGGTCTGCACGCCGCGGTTGATCTCGTTGCGCAGACGGCGCTCCACGATCTCCTTCTTGCGCTCGGCAGAGACGTCCAGCCCTTCCATCTCCAGCTCCACCTCAGCGGCGATCTTCTTGCGGGAGACGTCCACAAAGGGAGCCAGATGGGTCAGGCTGATGCTCTGACCGCCGTACTGGTTGGAAGCTACCTGTGCAATGATCTGGGTGGCAATGTTGCAGGCAGTGGAGAAGCTGTGCGGCTTCTCAATATAGGTGCCGGAAATAACGGTGCCGTTCTGCAGCATATCTTCCAGGTTCACCAGATCGCAGTTGTGCATGTGCTGGGCAAAATAGTCGGAATCGTGGAAGTGGATCAGACCCTCCTGATGCGCCTTTACGATCTCCGGGTCCAGCAGCAGACGGGCGGTCAGATCCTTGGAGATCTCGCCGGCCATATAGTCGCGCTGCACACTGTTGACGGTGGGGTTCTTGTTGGCGTTCTCCTGCTTGACCTCTTCGTTCTGGCACTCGATCAGGCTCAGGATGCGCTCGTCAGTGGTATTGGTCTGGCGCTTCAGGCTCTGGACGTAGCGGTAGGTGATATAGTGGCGTGCTACATCGTGCGCCTGAATGTCCATCAGCTGGTTCTCCACCAGATCCTGTACTTCTTCCACGCTGACCGCGCGGTTGAGCTGCTGGCACTGGTCGGTAACGGCTGCGGCGATCTGGGTGATCTGCTCCCGGCTCAGGCGAGCCTGACCGCCCACAGAATCGCTGGCTTTGGTAACGGCGGTGATGATCTTGGTAATATCAAAAGGAACTTCTGCACCGTTTCGTTTGATGATCTTCATCGGTTCTCCTCCTTCTATATAGGCGCATTGTGAACGGGTACCTCTTATCATAAGAGATACCCGTCTGCGCACAACGATATCCAACAAACTGAATGTAACTCTATTTTATCATTATCTAGTGGCAAGTCAAGCAAAATACCACTATATTTTGCGTTTTGTAGCAATCGCCAAAAATAGCAGATATTTTTCGGGACAAAATTTTGCACGGAAACCCTTGACAGCGCAGTACGCTTTCCGACGGGTAATATAAGCCACAGTCTATACCTGTCTGGGTTTCACACTGCCTATATAATGTAATAATATAGGGGCGAACCCTCTCAGGCGCTGCGCGCCAGCTCCCCCCTCGGGGGAGCTGGCGC
>NZ_JBBMEO010000072.1:0-3044 GCF_040096515.1 Faecalibacterium tardum
AGAAGCGTAGATTTTCCACTTCCATTTTCGCCAACAAAGAACGTAATGGGCTTATGGAATGTAAAAGTGTCGATTCCGCTGATGGCAGGAATCTGACGAACATAATTGTATGGGCGAACTCTGTTCCAGTCGATGGTCAGCCCTTGGATAAATAGATCGTTCATACAGCACTCCTTACTATATAATGTAGGAGAACGATTAGTTCCGCTCAAACCCAAGATAGCGGGTGCCCTGAAAACTCAGCTTTCCAATGTCGCCCTCCACAAGCATTCCGTAGTCCGAACCATCTACTTCAAGTTCCATGCGGTCGCCGCTTTCCACCTGAAAAGTCACATAGTATGACGTGAACGTGCTGGTGTCGTATCCGTGCGCACCGGACACATCTCCGGCATTGGCACTACTGGAATGCGAAACATCGGTACGCTTTGCCACCACCGTTGCCGGAACGGTAAGCCGCGGCGAGTGGTTGTTTTTATTCCATGTGCGGAGATTTGAAATTAGGGCAAAGAAAAACATTCCCATAAAAAGCAGGAACAGGATTGGGAAAATGAAGCTGAATATAGCGTCAAACCATCCAAAAAACATTTTACTCCTCCAAAATTTCTTCCAGCAGTTTCTTTACGTCATCCAGAAAAGATTCTTCTCCAATGGTATTGATTTTGAAGAAGACCGCTTGACTGCCGCCTGCGGTAATTGCAGACAGCCGAATCGGGTTATCTCCATTCTGGAACATGGTCAGCGTCAGACTCAGGCGGTTGCCGCCCATCATGCTGTACCGTTCAAACACCCGGACACTGCACCGGGCATCGCCCTCTTTGAAATCACTGCCTGCCTCTAAATCTGCCGACCAACTGCTGTCCGGGATTTCTTGTTCCAGTTTCCGAAGCAGCTTGTCAAAATTCTTGTTTCGGATGGTCTTTTCAAAGATTGCCATAATGGTTCCTCCGTTCTGACAATTAAAAATCGGTCCCTTATTTTTGATACGAGCAGAGCCACAGGAAAATTGCGGAGAAATCGCTTGAAGAGAGGAATTTTGTCTAATTTGATTATAGCATATCTTTTGGAAGAACAAAATACTTTATGTACGCCGCCCGCAGGCGGCAAAAATCAGTCCGGGGGAAATTCCAGTTCAGCAAACTCCGCATCGGTCAGCAGTTTCGACTTTTCGATAACACCCTCCGACAGTTCCCGCAGGGCAGTTTCATCGGGCATCAGGTAGCACTGCATCAGTCGCAACTCGTGGATAAGCCCCAGCCGGGTGCCGGAGTTGTAGAGCATCATCAGGGTCAATTCTTCGTGATTAAAGTTCATGGCTGTTCCTCGCTTTCCGGCAGACGGTAGGATTGCACTCCGGGGCATCGCACTTTTCCTTAAGAGTTTGCAAAACTGAGGTGCGCTCCGGCTTTTTATCCAGAAACCCCGGCAGTTCCTTGAAGCCGATGCTGTCCACATAATGCACAGATACATCGCCGTTGCGTTTGAGTGCGATCACATCGCTGACCGACAGGCTGTGCCCCTCAAAATCCTGCGGGCGGGAGAGGTTGAACACCTGAAACAGTTCTTCCAAAACCTCATTGTTCGGAGCATCCTGCCACATGGCAGGCAGATCAGCATAGTAAGTGACCTCGTAATGTTCCGGGTCTGGCGTTTTGCCCCGATGATGCAGTTCCCGCATAGAAGCAAATCTTTCATCGAAGATTTTTTCGTCATGCCGCAGCTGCATCACCATATAAACATCGCACCCTGCGTTCAGAAACTTCTGCGGGATGTCCGTCATGGGTTCGCCGTCAAAATTCTGGTTCCATTTTTGCTGCATCGTCCACCTCACAGTTCCGGTGCAGAATGTGCAGACGATTTCGGCGCAGACGTATCGTTTGCCAGTTCTGCCAGCTTTTCCAGTGTGGAAGGGCGGTGGTCTGCACTCAGTTCCTCGGCCTCCGCAACTTTATCCATAACGGCATCGTAGTCCCGTAGCAGCCGCCGACCCTTTTCCATGTGGTGCGCTTCCAAAATCTGCTCACGGGCTTCCTGAATGGTCAATTCCGGGGCATCCAGCTGCCCACCGTCCATCACGGAATAATCGCTGTGGTAAAAGGTGTAGTCCCAGCCATCCTCACAGGACTGGATAGCAAGATAGCCCTTGCCGCCCAGTTCCCATGCAGCCTGCTCGTCCTGTGTCTGGATTTCCGGGTAGAAGTCTGCATGGTTCCGCTCCATGACCTCGGTAAACTGGCAGATGTGGAACACATTGCCCAGACCGCCCATGTCAAAGTGGTAATCATCCAGATGTTCCAGCCGTGCCGTAAAGCTGCGCCCATCCGGGTAATCCACCTGAATCACGCCGCCATCGGGAATGCGGTAGAGGTCGTCATAGTGGCTGTTGATGAGACGAATATCCTTCGGCAGCGTTTCCGGCTCCCAGATGCGCCGCTTGCCGATGCCCGCCTGAGGGATATTTTCGAGGATCTTTACGCTTTCCTGTTGGATGACCTTGCGGTCATCGTCCGAAAGTTCAAACAGATACCAGTTCCGAGCGGCTGGGATGGAGTTCCGTCTATCGGGCGGCAGGTTCTTTTCGGAGATCTGCCCGCTTTCCAGCGGCTCTCCAGTTACCTTGTTGTAGGTGGCAAAGCCGACCCCTGCGCCGTTTTCCCGGAGGTGCAGATAGCGTTCATCGTTGATAAGGTAGACCGCTTCTTTTTTCTGTTCCATCAGCACCCACCTTCAAATTCCAGACTGAACTTGCTGCGGCCATCGGCTTCACAGGACAGCAGCACGGTGGCGTTATAGGTCTTGCCCTTGGCACTCTTGCAGTCCTTCAGCCGAACCCGGCCATCCCGCAGCAGCTTGTCTGCCACATGGTAATCCAGACGCTTGCCCAGACGCTTAAAGAACGCATTGTCCTTCCACAGCACGAAACGGCACTCCCGGTTCTCGCAGAACCAGCCTTTTTCACGCTCCACAACGTTTGCACCGCAGTTCGGACAGACACCAATGATTTTGTTTTTCATAAGCGCATTTACTCCTTTTTTCATTTCCGTATT
>NZ_JBBMEO010000073.1:0-3043 GCF_040096515.1 Faecalibacterium tardum
AGAAGCGTAGATTTTCCACTTCCATTTTCGCCAACAAAGAACGTAATGGGCTTATGGAATGTAAAAGTGTCGATTCCACTGATGGCAGGAATCTGACGAACATAATTGTATGGGCGAACTCTGTTCCAGTCGATGGTCAGCCCTTGGATAAACAAATCGTTCATACAGCACTCCATACTATATAATGTAAGAAACACTTAGCTCCGCTCAAACCCAAGATAGCGGGTGCCCTGAAAACTCAGCTTTCCGATGTCGCCCTGCATGAGCAGACCATAATCGCTTCCGTCCACTTCAAATTCCATGCGGTCGCCGCTCTCCACCTGAAAAGTCACATAGTACGATGTAAATGTGCTAGTGTCGTATCCGTGCGCACCGGACATATCGCCGGCATTGGCACTGCTGGAATGCGAAACATCGGTGCGCTTTGCTACCACTGTTGCCGGAACGGTAAGCCGCGGCGAGTGGTTGTTTTTGTTCCATGTGCGGAGATTTGAAATTAGAGCAAAGAAAAACATTCCAATAAAAAGCAGGAACAGGATTGGGAAAATGAAGCTGAATATAGCGTCAAACCATCCAAAAAACATTTTACTCCTCCAAAATTTCTTCCATCAGGTCCTTTACATCGTCCAGAAAAGATTCTTCACCGAGGGTGTTCACCTTGAAGAACACCGCTTGACTGCCTCCTGCGGTGATGGCAGACAGCCGGATCGGACTGTCTCCATTCTGGAACAGGGTCAGTGTCAGACTCAGGCGGTTGCCGCCCATCATGCTGTACCGTTCAAATACACGGACACTGCACCGGGCATCGCCCTCTTTGAAATCACTGCCTGCCTCCAAATCTGCCGACCAACTGCTGTCCGGGATTTCTTGTTCCAGCTTCCGAAGCAGCTTGTCAAAGTTTTTGTTTCGGATGGTCTTTTCAAAGATTGCCATAATGGTTCCTCCGTTCTGACAATTAAAATTCAGTCCCTTATTTTTGATACGAGCAGAGCCACAGGAAAATTGCGGAGAAATCGCTTGAAGAGAGGAATTTTGTCTAATTTGATTATAGCATATCTTTTGGAAGAACAAAATACTTTATGTACGCCGCCCGCAGGCGGCAAAAATCAGTCCAGTGGAAATTCCAGTTCGGCAAACTCAGCATCGGTCAGCAGTTTCAACTTTTCGATAACACCCTCCGACAGTTCCCGCAGGGCGGTTTCATCGGGCATCAGATAGCACTGCATCAGCCGCAACTCGTGTACCAGCCCCAGCCGGGTGCCGGTGTTGTAGAGCATCATCAGGGTCAATTCCTCGTGGTCAAAGTTCATGTTCAGCCCTCGCTTTCCGGCATCCAGTTGGGTTGCACTCCGGGGCATCGCACTTCTCCTTGAGCATTTGCAGAACAGAAGAGTGCTCCGGCTTTTTATCCAGAAACCCCGGCAGCTCCTTGAAGCCGATGCTGTCCACATAATGCACAGACACTTTGCCATTGCGTTTGAGTGCGATCACATCGCTGACCGACAGGCTGTGCCCCTCAAAATCCTGCGGACGGGAGAGGTTGAACATCTGAAATAGTTCTTCCAAAATCTCGTTGTTCGGCACATCCTGCCACATGGCGGGCAGATCAGCATAGTAGGTGACCTCGTAATGCTCCGGGTCGGGCGTTTTGCCCCGACGATGCAGTTCCCGCATGGAAGCAAATCTTTCATCGAGGATTTTTTCGTCATGCCGCAGCTGCATCACCATATAAACATCGCACCCCGCATTCAGAAACTTCTGCGGGATGTCCGTCATGGGTTCACCGTCAAAATTCTGGTTCCATTTTTGCTGCATCGTCCACCTCACAGTTCTGGCGCAGAACGTGCAGACGATTTTGGCGCAGACGTATCACTTGCCAGTTCTGCCAGCTTTTCCAGTGTGGAAGGGCGGTGGTCTGTACGCAGTTCCTCGGCTTCCGCAACTTTATCCATGACGGCATCGTAGTCCTGCAACAGCCGCCGCCCCTTTTCCATGTGGTGTGCTTCCAGAATCTGCTCACGGGCTTCCTGAATGGTCAGTTCCGGGGCATCCAACTGCCCGCCGTCCATCACAGAATAATCGCTGTGGTAGAGGGTGTAGTCCCATCCATCCTCACAAGACTGGATGGCAAGGTAGCCTTTGCCGCCCAGTTCCCACGCCGCCTGCTCGTCCTGTGTCTGAATCTCCGGGTAGAAGTCGGCATGGTTTCGTTCCATGACCTCGGCAAACTGGCAGATGTGGAACACATTGCCCAGACCGCCCATGTCAAAGTGGTAATCATCCAGATGTTCCAGCCGTGCCGTGAAGCTGCGCCCATCCGGGTAATCCACCTGAATCACGCCGCCATCTGGAATGCGGTAGAGATCGTCATAGTGGCTGTTGATGAGACGAATATCCTTCGGCAGCGTTTCCGGCTCCCAGATGCGCCGTCTGCCGATGCCCGCCTGCGGGATGTTTTCGAGGATCTTTACGATTTCCTGTTGGATGACCTTGCGGTCATCGTCCGAAAGTGCAAACAGATACCAGTTCCGGGCGGCAGGGATGGCGTTCCGTCCATCGGGCGGCAGATTCTTTTCCGAGATCTGCCCACTTTCCAGCGGCTCACCAGTTACCTTGTTGTAGGTGGCAAAGCCGACCCCTGCACCGTTTTCCCGGAGATGCAGATAGCGTTCATCGTTGATAAGGTAGACCGCTTCTTTTATCTGCTCCATCAGCAGCCACCCTCAAATTCCAGAGAAAACTTGCTGCGGCCATCGGCTTCACAGGACAGCAGCACGGTGGCATTGTAGGTCTTGCCCTTGGCACTCTTGCAGTCCTTCAGCCGGACACGCCCATCCCGCAGCAGCTTGTCCGCCACATGGGAATCCAGTCGCTTACCCAGACGCTTGAAGAACGCATTGTCCTTCCACAGCACGAAACGGCACTCCCTGTTCTCACAGAACCAGCCCTTTTCACGCTCCACAACATTTGCACCGCAGTTCGGACAGACACCAATGATTTTGTTTTTCATAAGCGCATTTACTCCTTTTTTCATTTCCGTATT
>NZ_JBBMEO010000074.1:0-2955 GCF_040096515.1 Faecalibacterium tardum
GTCCGTGCTGCGGAGATCAGTGCCGTGGGTAAGAGCATTTTCCAGCACGACCCCAAAGGCAAGGTGGCAGAAGCCTACCGCTCTCTGACAAAGGAGGTGATGGCGAATGCCGAAAAACAGCTTAAACGTGTTGCTGAAAGGGGCAGATGACATTTTCTCCACGGAAGAATCCCGACAGGAGCAGCAGCGGGAACAGGTGCAACAGATTCCCATCGGAGAGCTGTTCCCTTTCAAGAACCACCCCTTTAAGGTTTTGGATGATGAATCCATGCAGCGCACGGTGGAAAGCGTGGAACAGTACGGCGTTCTGTCTCCGCTGATTGCCCGCCCTCGCCCGGAAGGGGGCTATGAGATCATCTCCGGGCACCGCCGTCAGCACGCTGCACAGCTTGCCGGGCTGGAGACCCTGCCGGTCATTGTCCGCAACATGGATGATGATGCCGCAGTTTTGCTCATGGTGGACTCGAATCTCCAACGTGAAAACATCTTGCCCAGTGAAAGGGCTTTCGCTTACAAAATGAAGCTGGAGGCTCTAAAAAATCAAGGTGCTAGGTCAGATTTAACTTGTGGCCAATTTGGCCACAAGTTAAATGGTGCAAAAGCGCGAGATATTGTCGCTGATGAATCAGGTGACAACGCTCGAAATGTCCAAAGGTTTATCCGTCTGACCAGCCTTATCCCGGAACTGCTGGACATGGTAGACGAAAAGAAAATTGCCTTTAATCCCGCTGTGGAGTTGTCCTATCTGGACGAAAGCCAACAGCGGGATTTTTTAGAAGCAATGAATGATACCCAGAATGCACCGTCCCTTTCCCAAGCGCAGCGGCTTAAAAAGCTGGCGCAGGAAGGGCACTTCTCGTATGACGTTGCCTTTGCGGTTATGGGAGAAGAAAAAAAGGACGAGCTGGACAAGGTGGTCATCAAAAACGAAACCCTGCGGAAATACTTTCCCCGCAGCTACACCCCGAAACAGATGGAGGACACCATCATCAAGCTGCTGGATCAGTGGCAACGCAAACAGCAGCGGCAGAATGAACGCTAACACACATTTTGAATGTAAGACCCAACCGGGTCTTTCTTTTTTGCAAAAATTTGGAGGAAACCCACTATGAATACTACTATTGATCTCAAGACCGCAAAGACCATCGAAGCTATGAACCAGAAAATCAACCACATGGACAATGCTGTGACCGACTTCTTCAATAAGATGAGCGATGTGCTGGAGCGGCAGCTCGGTGATGATGAAGTTTACGCCGCCGTGATTGCCCCGGAGATCGAACTGACTATCACTCCGCTGGCGAACGTTCGCAGTTACCTGCCTTGCTTCGATGAAGCAGATTCCTGCTACAGCATCAGCGACGATGTGCCGCTGGCTCTCTGTTACGACCCTCGTCAGGTCATCACACTGGCTTGCAAGCGGTATCTGTCCGGTGCCGTTGTCTTTGTTCGCTACGATACCAATGGCAGCTTTGTTGCCCTTACCACCAGTGACCTGTATCTGATCCAGTGCTATCTGGCCGAGAACAGCGTCCCTCTTATGGCTGACCACGAGAAGATGGTCTGCATCTGCATTGACTGAGAGGTGCAGCATGGATACCGAAATGACCTGCTATGAGAGTTTCGCAGAAGTCACGGAGGGCTTTTACTGTTCCGCCGTTGATGTTTTGAAGATTCTGGTTCTCCGTCTGCACGACTACCATGCTCGTTGCTTCCATTCTCTGCGGGATGCTCTGTACGACTATTTTTCTACCGATGCCGCACCGCATACTCATGCCAATGTCTCCACTAAGCATACCGTCACCGCGTCTAGCGCTCCTCGTCCTCCCTGAGAGGATTCTTCTCACAGTTCAGTCAATGTAGGAGGTTCGCTATGAATTATATTTATTCGTTTATCATTTTTGAAGCTGGTGCCTTTTTCGGCTTCTTTGTGGCAGCTCTGTTGAACGCCGCCCGTGCTGGGCAGGAAATCACTATCAAATTTGAGGAGGAAGATAATGGAACAGAACGAGAACACTCTGTCGGTGCTGAAAATTACACCGGGACAGTATCCGCAGCAGGTCGAGATCGATAATGACCTGAAAGCCTTGCAGCAGGCGGTGGGCGGTTCCATCGGCGCAAGCTACCCTTTTGAAGATCCGGTTGCCATCGTTTATAACGATGACGGCAAGCTTATGGGTCTGCCGCTGAACCGGGCCTTATGGGACGAGGACGGGCTGATGTACGATGTTATTGCCGGAACCTTTCTGGTGGTGGGGCTGGGCGAGGAAGATTTTGTATCGCTCTCCCCGGAGCTGGCGCAGAAGTATGAAGAAGAATTCCATCAACCCGAAGCCTTTCTCCCTCTGGGGCGTCGCCTGATGGTCATTCCGGTTTCGGATGAATCAGTTCAGAGTGATGCAGAAAAGGCTGTGAGTAAGCCCCCGGTGGAACATGACCGTTAAGGCGATTTTCTGCACAGGAGGTGGTAACGATGCAGGAAGAAATCGAGCATAAGACGGTCAACCTTGCCATCTCGACCACAAAACTGTCTGCCCGCACCCTGCTGCGTGGGATGCAGTTTCTGCTGCGGCAGTACGACAAGCACGCTTCGCAGGGCAAGCAGTCCATGAAGCGGCTAGTGCGACAGAACCGTGGCGTGACCAATGTGGAGATCCAGAAAACTGGCATCAAGGACTTTGACCGTTATGCCAAGCGATATCACATCGACTACTCCATCCAGAAAGACCTGTCCTGCAAGCCGCCCCGGTATCTGGTCTACTTCAAGGCACAGGACACGGATGCCTTGAGCGTAGCGTTCAAGGAATATTCGGCATCGGTGCTGGATAAAACCAAGCGTCCTTCCGTGCTGGCAAAGCTGCACGATCTGGCACAGACTATCGCAAATCTGCCGGACAAAGTGCGGCACAAGCAGGAGGAGCGCGGCCTATGAGCAAAAAGAAGCTTTCCAAGCTGCTG
>NZ_JBBMEO010000075.1:0-2877 GCF_040096515.1 Faecalibacterium tardum
CAGTTTCAGAATCTTCGGGTGCTGAACAGTCAGCCCCCTGCTCTCGCCAAGCACACAAAAGGCGATCTACATAGCATTGAGCAGATATCGGAAAGGATGCTCTCCACCCCGACGGAATCTTCTGTTGAGTTCATGGTTGCAGAACTGGATGATGCGCTTCAATCGCTTATGTTCCGCTGGAATATCTGTTATGAACGGTATTCCACTTTCCGCTTATCCGATAACGAAAAGAAGAAAATCGGTTCGATTATCCAATCAGGAATTGATTTTCTGCAAAAAAAGAAGGAGGTTCCTTTATGATGAACGCAGTGGTAAAACCTTACCATGAAATGTGCCTGAACAGCAGTGAGCTGATCGTGCCGCGCGACACTTATCAGCGTGCTCTTCACCCCGCTCGTGTTGCCCGTATCGCAAAAGAATTTGACGAGCGGGTTGCCAATGAGCCGAAGATCAGCTTCCGGGATGGTCACTACTATGTGATGGACGGGCAGAACACCATCGCTGCCCGGAAGTTCCTGAACGGTGGTGATGATCTGCAGATTCGCTGCAAGGTCTACTTTAACATGACCGAGCAGGAAGAAGCCCTCCTGTTTGCACAGCAGACAGGCATTTCGGAACGGCTGAGTGCAGGGCAGAAGCTCCGTGCCCTGATTTTTGCAGGGGAGCCTGCTGCCGTTGCATTCCAGCAGGCCACCGAATTGGCTGGCGTTCATCTTTCTTTTGAAGAAGGCCGGGGCAAGCAGCGGATCAGCTGCATCGCAACCGCCTATCACGAATTCATCCGGCTTGGTCCTGAACTGTATATCGAATCCCTTGATGTTTTGCTGAATGCGTGGGACGGAGAACCTGATTCCATGAGTTCTGCAAATCTGCTCGGCATCTGCCGCTTTGTAGAACTGTACCACTCCGAATACAGTAAAAGCCGTCTGATTGCCAAACTGCGGCAGGTCGATGCATTCACGATTTTTCGCCTTGCACGAACCGCAGGCGTAAGCCTTCCCGGCAAGACGAAGTACCTTCAGCAGGTCTATACTATTTATAATGGTGGCAGCCGACGGGCTGCATTGCCGCTCAAGTTTTAACTTTAAGTATATTTAACGAGGTATTATCCAATGATTATCCATGAAGAACCTTCGCCCAACTCGGTTTCCTCCCCTGTTTCCACAGCAAAGGACAGCCGCTGCTATACCGTAGAAGACCTGATGGAAATGCTGCTCCTGAGCCGTCCCACTGTCTACCGTCTACTGAAGCAGAACGAATTCCGCTGGTTTAAGGTAAGCGGCGCTTACCGTATTTCCAAAGCCAGCTTTGAAGCATGGCTCAATGATGGCACTGTTGAACGCAATCCTGCTGTTTGACATCCTCAACATTTCAAGCGAAATCTGCTATTCTTTAGCCGGGATGAGAAATCCCGGCTAAACTTTTACATAGATAGAGAGGTGTCTTTCATGGATGATATGCGGAATACTTCGGCTCCCTTATACGGAAAAGCTGAACCTGCCACTACCAAAACCACCATGTCGGTTCGTGAGATGCGGCAGCTTCTCGGCCTTGGCAAAACAGATAGCTATTGGCTGCTTCATAAGAATCTCTTTGAAGTCATTCTGATAAACGACAAAAGGCGTATTGTTATTTCCAGCTTTGAGAAATGGTATGCCAATCAGGTCAAATATCATAAGGTCAATGGTTCGCCACCGGGCGAGGAACTTTGCAAACGGTCCTATTCCGTTCCTGACGCCGCCGAGATATTGAAGGTGAAACCCGAAACGATCTATACACTCATCCGACAGGGCAAGTTGAAAACAGAAACGGCAGACTTCTGTATGAGAATTCCCAAAGAGGACTTTGAGCGGTGGTACCGATCACAAAGTCGCTACCGCACAGCAGCCGACCGTGAGCGTGACCGGGAGATTGAAGCGCAAACCATCTCCATCCCGGAAATGGCAAAACTACTCGGTATCCCACGCAAGAATGTTTATGGGATTCTTGATTGCAAAAAATACCGAGATTGTTTCGTCATTGAGCGCGTGGCCGACAGGCCGCGCATTACCAAAAAAAGTTTTAAGGCATGGCTTAAAAGCCAATCTACATACCAACTTCAAAAACCGAAAAAAGAAACGCATGAGGAGCCGCCGCTAAAACTGCAATGTCCCAAGAATGGGAAATACTACAGTTTTCAGGAAATTCAGGCTTTTTACGGAATCAGCCGCCCAACACTTGACTCGTGGGTTCTCAAAGAAGGAATTCCAACGATGAAGTTGGGAAGGGTAAAACGCATCCAAAAAGATGCTTTCGATGAAGTTCTGAAGTCCAAACGTAAAGTAGAGGAGGATGTATAATGGCTAGCATTGTCAAACGCAATAACCGATACTGCGTTGTCTATACCTACAAACACACTAATGGAACGCTAAAGCAGAAATGGGAAACCTTTACCGACCTTGCAGATGCCAAAAACCGTAAGAAAGAGGTCGAATACAAAGAATCCGTCGGTACCTTTGTGGCACCCCAGTGCCGAACTCTAAAAGACCTGCTTAAAGAATACGTCACCCTGTACGGAAGAACCAAATGGGCACTTTCAACCTATCAATCAAACACTGCACTGATTTCAAACTACATAGAACCGCTTATCGGCTCAATGAAGCTGCAAGATCTCACCACCCGCGTAATTGAGGGATATTATCAGCGGCTGCTTAAATACGAAGCCGTTGACCCTATGTGTGGAAAGCGTCAGCATCAATACGTTTCTCCCGGCACAGTTCGTTCGGTTCACAAAATTTTGAGAAGTGCCTTTGAGCAGGCCGTAAAGTGGGAACTTATGGAAAAGAATCCCTGTATTTATGCCACCTTGCCCAAATACACTGCAAAGAAGCGTGATAT
>NZ_JBBMEO010000076.1:0-2828 GCF_040096515.1 Faecalibacterium tardum
ATCGCTTACCTCTGTATTATTTCTCTCAGTCTTATTACATCGTAGTTTGGCCGGGTCTTGAAGCGTATTCTGGACGGTTCCAGAATCGTCATTATCACGATTCAAGTAGGGCGTTTTTGACGATTCTGACGAAAAATTCTTTACATAGATGAGATCAGGCTTGCCCAGCCCCCTCCGTTTGCGTTCAATCAGGCCGTACTCTTCCAGTTCTCGCAGCAGCTTGGTGGCCTTTTTATCGGCACAGCCCAGTGAATCCTGCACCTCCTGCACAGTATAGATGATGAACACCCGCCCAGCTTTGTCCAACCAACCATTCCGGGCTGAAAGGCTCATGCGGTCCAGCAGGATACCGTACAGGGTTTTGGCATCTGTGGAAAGCGGTTGGAAGCGGCTATCCTGAAACAACAGCTTGGGAATCCGGTAGAAGGAGAACAGCTCGCTGGATTGTCCATAGAAGTAATCAAGGTCTGCGGTTCTTGTCGGCTTTTTTTTCGGGCATAGAGAATATCCCATTTTTCAGGTGTGGAACGGAATACATTGACCTGCTTCTTATAAGGGCAGTGGGCATACAGGCAGGTGCGGAATTTGAAATCAGGCCGATAGTACGGGCACAGCTTGCAGCTGTCCGGGGCACGGTCAGAACCTTCGCCAGCGGCGATCACATGGTGCATGGAGTGCTGAACATGGCGCAGAGCTTCGTTTCGCTTGTGGCTCACTTGACATCACCTCGTTTCTCCAGCGGTGCCATCAGGTCTTTGTAGCAGGGAACCAGCACACAGGGCTTTGCCCGCTTGTAGGGGCACCCTTCGCACTTGCTGGGGCCTTTGGGCGGCTCGATCAGATAGTAGCAGTTCTCTTTGCCGAGAACGCAGCCCTTCTTTCGATTCTTCCAGAAGAAGCAGTGCCGGCAATCTGCCGGGCGGGAAGCGTGGTAGCGGATACCGTCCATCGTGACGGTCAGAACTTTTTTCATCGGTAAACCCTCCTTTGGTGGATTCGGGAAGTTCAGCCCGAAAACAAAAAAGCGCGTTCCTCTTTCTGTTCCGAGAGAACAGCGAGTGAACGCGCTATGTATGGAGAAAAGTGTTTTGCACGCTTTTGGGCAGGAATGTGTAAAATAGATTTACACAAATTATCTTGTATTTACATGGATTTACAGAAAAGCGGCTACCAATATTAGCAGAGAGCCAGAAAACAGAGTTCAAAAGGTGCTTTATGGGGCTTCATTAGCTGGAAACCTGATTTTATTAGCTGGAACCGAAAATTCTGCTAATGGCATTAGCTGGCTAATTTTGGTGATAGGTTCAAAATGAAAAATGCGAAGATCGTCTTTCACATGGAAAAATGACCTTCGCATTTTCTTAAAGGGATACCCCAGACAGGATTCGAACCTGCGGTCTCCTCCTTAGGAGGGAGGCGCTTTATCCAGCTAAGCTACTGAGGCATATTATGTATTATCGTTGATTTTTTGAAATTCAACGCGCTTGGAAACGAATATGCAGAATGATTTTCACACCGAAGTGACCGACTGCGTTGCAACCGGAACGGTGTTAAACTTGTTGCATCAAAATTTGTTGAGAAAACCGTGATTCTTGGTTTTGCTTTTGAATAGAGCAATCACTTCTGCACCCAAGGTATCAGGTTGACCGAATTCTTAGGAGTAGGGGCTGAAGCAATAAATCCTAGACAAAAGTAGGTAAAACAAGTAACGTTTTATCAATGGATTTTTTGTTGCGCTGTCAATCCGAGTAAAGAACACAAACCCCGAAATAAAACGAGTAAAAGGCTTTTCATTAGCAGAAAATTAGCAGAGCTAATGAAAAGTGGAAGGTTCATTGTAAAATGCCCACCTTTCATTAGCTGGGAAGTGTACGTTTCCCTACGGATATTTGCTTGTTTAGCATTCGTGAACCAGACCATACAGCCGTAGCTGGTGTGATGGACAAATGTTTTCAATAGAAAAAGACCAGAGCTTTCTGCGAGAAAACTCTGGTCTTTGTAACAGTGCGAATGGAAATGCGCATTGTCTTGTAAAAGGAAGGGGCTTATGGTATTCTTACGGGAGTAAAGGCACTGGATGCAAGGAACTTTGCGTGATCTTAGGAGTGTGCAATGGAAAAGAAATTTAATACTGTAGTCGGTGAAGATGGAACTGTAAAACTCCCAGATGCGGTTCTGGAAAAACTTGAAGTCAAACCCGGAGAGGAAGTTCGATTCGAGGTGTATGACAATTTCTATGCAGTCAGGCTTCTATCGCGGATAGAAGCTGAACGCTTGGATTACTTGAATTGGATGCATAATAAACATTGCCCCTCTATTGAGGAAATGATTGCAGAATCGAGAAAACAAGCCACCCGGAACATTGTGATCTCCCGGATCCTTGATGGGATGCCGGCAGAAAAAATCGCAGAAGACTATGAAGTTTCACTCGACTATGTAAAACAGCTTGCCCATCAGCTGAAGATGGATATAGAGGAAGCTAAGGCGAAAAAACACAAGGAAACGGGATCATCATAAAACAAGCAGCGGCAGATTTCCATATACGGAAACTGCCGCTGCTTATGTATAGAGATTTATAGGTTTTTTGCAAGATTTTTAATGAGTGTAGCCATAGAGGGGTCAGCCAGCAGTTTGGCAAGAGCTGCTGCCGCATCTGTATCGACTGGGCTGGCGTTGGGAGCGGATTGCTCTGCGCGAGGGAGAACTTCAGGCTCTGCACCATGATGCTGATAGAAGAAATCGTCGAATCGCTGTGCGTTCAAACGCCGATCATCATCCAGAATGTGTGCGTACTGCTCGGTGACCATCGAAGCCTGTGCATGACCGGA
>NZ_JBBMEO010000077.1:0-2642 GCF_040096515.1 Faecalibacterium tardum
TGTTTTTTCCGGCTCCGCCGATTTGAAGCCCTCTCAGGCGCTCCCGCGCCAGCTCTCCCGAAGGGAGAGCCAAGGTCGAAAGCTCGTTGCTGAAGTTTTAGGTGTAATGAGAAAGTTTTCGGTAGTGCTCTTGCCTCTCCCTTTGGGAGAGGTGGCAGTGAGCGAAGCAAACTGACGGAGAGGGCAAGCCCTTTTCTCGCAGCGCCGCGCTTTCGCAGAAAGCGGCGCTGCAAATGCCGTTTTCCTTCACGACCCCACCCGTGAAAATACAAGCCCGGAAAGTCCGCAGACTTTCCGGGCTTGTTCTAATTAAAAATAGTTTTTCCGCTGAATATGCGCAAAGCGAACGCGGAGCGCATTTAAATCGTCAGGCTCAGCCCTGCGCCTTTTTTCTGCGGCGAAGCTTGCGCACCAGCTTACGGAGCAGCAGCACAAGGCACACCACCAGCAGAACGGCGGTGAGAATTATGCCAAGGAGGATAAAGGCAAAGCGGTTGGGCTTTTTTAGCAGCGCGGAAAGGCTGCGGCTGTCCTCTACCTTTTTGCGGTCGTGCAGGGTGCTGTAATAGTCCGGTACGTTGCCGATGCCGTCGCCGTCGGTGTCCTCGAACGAGGCCATGTACCGCGCAATGGCGTCCCAACCCTTCAGCTCTTTGCCGTTTTCGGTCAGGATCACATCCTCAAAATCTTCGATGGGGGTGCCGTCGGCGTATTTCGGCACGATGGACAAAATGCCGTAGGACATATCCGTTACGGCGCTCAGCATCTGCCCGCTGTAAAGGTCTGCCACAATGCGGTACAGCTTGTCGTCCTGCAGCTCCACGCGCTGCCCGTCCTTGATCAGATAGACGTCCGTCACCTTGTTCAACAGCAGCCGGTGGGGGTTATAGGCAAAATTCAGGCCGCTGCAATACAGCCGCGCGGTGGTCATGAAATCCGACACGGAAGCGTCGATCTCGGCGGCGGTGCGCAGCTCCTTGCCGGTGAGGTAGACTTCGATGAGGGGATAGCCCGGCACACCGTCCGCGCCGATGCCCAGCGAGAAGGAGTTGAACACCTGCTCCACCGTGATATCGCCCCGGGCGTAGGTGTCGCGCACGGTGCCGCTGGGCACCACCGCCACATCTACCGGCACGCCGTCATAGTCGGCGGCGTTCTCCACCGCGTATACATAGGCGTCCGCAATGATATCGCCCAGATTGTGCTCGGTGTGCACCTTGCCCAGATCTTCCAGGTTGGAAAAAACAACGTCATTTTCCGCCAGCACCTGATCCTTGGTGTAGCCGAACTGCGCCAGATAATCTTCGTCCACTGTGTCCATAAAGCGGTCGATGACCTCTTGCGTTTGTGCATCGGCGGGAATATCGGAAGTGATGGGGATCAGCTGGTAATCGGTCACCTGCCAGCGCCCGTCCGCTTTTTGTGCCATGGACAGGCTGCCCAGATTTTTGCCGTACTCGCCGCAGGATACCACATAGGTGTCCCCGTGCCGGATGGGTTCCCGGATACGGCTGTGGGTGTGGCCGCTGAGGATAAGGTCGAGCTCAGGCACACCTTTAGCCAGCAACTCGTCCTCAGACTTTTTAGGGTCGTCCCATGTGCCGCTGTGGGAAACGCAGACGATCATATCCGCATTTTCGTTTGCCTTGATCTCTGCCACGGTGGCTTTGACCGCCTGTACCGGGTCTTTGAATTTCAGCTCGCAGGTGGGCGCGCAGGAGAGCGCGTCCTTGCCGAAAACGCCCACCACAGCAATGCGCACATCGCCCTTCTGCACCACGGTGTAGTCCTGCACGCCGTAGGCGGAAAAGGCGTCTTTGAGCATCTGCTGTCCCTCGGTGAGGCCGGCGGCTTCCATGGCGTCCCAGTCTACATTGCAGACCACGATGGCCGGGACGGCATCGCCGGAGGTGCGGGCGCTGGTAAGCATATTGGCAAGCCCCTTGGAGCGGTAATCGAACTCGTGATTGCCGAAGGTGGTCACATCGTAGCCCATGTGGCCCAGCATCCGCAGCTCTGCGGCCTGTGTTTCAAACACGGTCTGGATCAGGGTGCCCATGGAAAAGTCACCGCCGTCGATCACAAGGGTGTCCGGGTCTTTGGCGCGCTGTGCCTTGATGAGGGTGTTGGCGCGGGCAAAGCCGCCGATCTCTGCTTCCTCGTCTTCCACCACGGTGGTGAAGGTGTTCAGGTGGGAGTGGGTGTCGTGGCTGAACAGGATGTCCAGCGTTTTACCCGTCTCCGGTGCCTGCCCATAGGCGGCGGGAATGCCCAGCAGTACTGAAAACAGCAGCAGCACGGCCACCGTCATGGCGAAAAGCTTTTTCATGGCGTGTTCTCCTTTTGTTGCGTCCTTATTTTTTTCGGCTCAGTCGAATTTTTACAGCATCAGAAAAAGTAATACCGCTCTATAAAAATCAACTATCTGCACGTTATTTTAGCATAAATGTACAAAATAAACAAGGCGGCAGTTGCCTTCTTGCACCGATATGCAACGCTTTTGGAAAATCAGACTTGTTTTAGCGCTGTGGGCACGAACCCTCTCAGTCACGCCTGACGGCGTGCCAGCTCCCCCGAAGGGGGAGCTTAACTCCCTCAGTCAAAACCTGACGGTTTTGCCAGCTCCCTCTGGGAGGGAGATC
>NZ_JBBMEO010000078.1:0-2638 GCF_040096515.1 Faecalibacterium tardum
ATTTCGTTAAGAAGCTATGAAGAAACTGTAAAAAGGAAGCGGAAAATTCTGGAAGATTTTGTGATAAAAAATTACGCTCCGGTGTCTCTGCTTTATAAATAAAATTTCAGTACGAGCTCAGCCCAAGGCTTACGTCCAGCGCCTGATCCACCCGCTTCTGGTCGGCAGCGGTGATCTGCCCGGCGCGCTCCCGCAGGCGGTGTTTATCCAGCGTGCGGATCTGCTCCAGCAGCACCACGCTGTCCTTGGCAAGGCCGGTGTCTGCCGCCCGGATGTTGATGTGGGTGGGCAGGCGGGTCTTGTCCAGCCGGGATGTAATGGCCGCCGCGATCACGGTGGGGCTGTGCCGGTTGCCGATCTCGTTTTGTACGATCAGCACCGGGCGCACACCGCCCTGCTCCGAGCCCACCACTGGCGAAAGATCGGCGTAGAAAACTTCTCCTCTGTGTACCTCCATGGAATCTCCCTCCTGTTTGTCTGGAGGATGTGCCCCGCTATGTGATGCGTCCGGCGCATCCTGTCTGCTCTCAGTATGCGCAGGCGGGGTGCGGCTTATGCAGTGCGGGGGCGATATTCCATTGTATGCACAAAGGGCAGTCAGTTTTCCTCTTCCAGCGTGCAGAAGGCCAGCGCCATGCCGCCCTCGTGGCTCAGGGAGAGCCGGGCGCGCAGCCGGTGCTGCGCCACCCATGCGGCGGTCTGCCCGCTGAACCGGTAGGCCGGAGCACCGTTTTCCTGCCGGACGGCCTCGATCTCGCACAGGGAAAAAGGCTCCCGCAGACCGGTGCCCGCCGCCTTGAGAAAGGCCTCCTTGGCAGCAAAATCTGCGGCGGCGCTGGCAAGGCGGTGGGCGTTCAGCGGCGCGGGGGATGCTTCGCAAAGCCCCAGTGCCGCCTGCTCAGCCGGGCCGTATACCCGGCGCACAAAGGCCGCCGCGTGGGCAGAGGAAAGGCTTTTTTCCAGATGGGAAAGGCTGCACAGGTCGCAGCCGATGCCGTAAAGCATACAAAGGCTCCTTTCGCGGGCAGAATGCCGCCCGGACATCGTTCATCTTGCCGGAACAATGCTGGAAATTTTGTACAGGATGTGCAAATCCGGCGTAATTATCTTGAAGTTTCGGCGCAATTCGTGTACAATGGGGCTAGTTTCAACCGAAGGGGGTGTATTGCGTGGGAGACGCAACCGCGATTTTCTCCATCCACGATAAAAAGGACTATGAGATCCACGAGATCGTACAACAGGTGTACGATGCTTTGAAGGAAAAAGGCTATAACCCGGTCAATCAGCTGGTGGGCTACATTTTGTCCGAAGACCCTACCTACATTACGACCTATAAGAATGCCCGTGCCATGATCCGCAAGGTGGATCGTGACGATCTGCTGCAGGCTATGCTGCGCAGCTACCTTAACGTGTAATACAGTCCTTTTCAGCTCCGCTGTCTTGCAAGACGGCGGGCTTTTTTATTGCAGATGCAGTTTTCCTCTGAAAATGGTCAAAGCGCAAGCGGAGCACATTTTAATTGTTTTCCACCAGCGGCAGGGTGAAGATCTGGTTCACCACCACCTCGTACTCCCACGGCTCCCGCAGCTTTTTGAGCTGCTTTTCCAGCTTTTCTGCCCCGGCAAAGCAGTGGATGAGGTAGAACCAGTGCCCCTTCATCCGGCTGATGGCGCAGCCTGCGCTGCCAAACAGTTCAGTGTAGCCGTGGTACAGGTCGGTCAGGTAGCCTCGCAGCTCTTCCTTTGTGGCGGGCGCACCGCCTCGTGCTTTGCGGAAGAGCGCCGGGTCGGCGATCAGCCCACGCCCCACCATGATGCCGGACAGGGCGGGAAATTCCTCTTCCAGCGCGTGAAGCTGGGCGGCGGTGGTCACATCGCCGTTGTAGCACACCGGCATGGTGCACCGGGGCAGCGCAGCCGCAAAGGCGGCGCGGTCGGCCTGCCCGCGGTACTGCTGCCGCATCACCCGGGGATGGATGGTCAGCTCCGAGATGGGGTAGCGGCTATAAATTTCCAGAATGGCGGCAAACTCCTCCGGTTTCTCTACCCCCAGCCGGGTCTTGACCGAAACAGGCCCTTCAGCGTGGGAGAACACCCCGTTCAGAAAGGCGTCCACCTTGGCAAGGTCCCGCAGCATCCCGGAGCCCTTGCCCTTGGCAGTCACCGTTCCGGCGGGGCAGCCCAGATTCAGGTTCACCTCGGTATAGCCCAGCGCCCGCAGCTGACCAATCATCCATGCAGCCAGTTCGCCGTCTTTTGCCAGCAATTGCGGGATGACCGGCGCACCCGGGTTTGCCTCCGGGGCAAGCTCTGCCATCTTCTTTTTAATGAGCACCCGGTTTTCCGGCGGGGAGATAAACGGCGCATAATAGCGGTCGGCAGCGCCTTGTGCGCCGAACCATTTCTGATGGGTCTGCCGCCAGACCCGGTCTGTGAAGCCCTCCATGGGGGCAGCATAATAAAGCATGGGCGTTTCTCCAAACGATTTTTTGTTACCGGTATTGTAGCATAAAATTGCGTGAGGGGAAAGGGGAGGGGACGGGGGATGTTCTCTTTTGACAATCCGCTATCCCGAAAATATAAAATAAATTTTCCGCTGAAAATGCCCAAAGCGCACGCGGCGGGCATTCCAAATCGTC
>NZ_JBBMEO010000079.1:0-2473 GCF_040096515.1 Faecalibacterium tardum
GTCCGTGCTGCGGAGATCAGTGCCGTGGGTAAGAGCATTTTCCAGCACGACCCCAAAGGCAAGGTGGCAGAAGCCTATAAATCTCTGACAAGGGAGGTGATGGCGAATGCCGAAAAACAGCTTAAACGTGTCGCTGAAAGGGGCAGATGACATTTTCTCCACGGAAGAATCCCGACAGGAGCAACAACGGGAACAGGTTCAGCAGATTCCCATCGGAGAGCTGTTTCCTTTCAAGAATCATCCCTTTAAGGTTTTGGATGATGAGTCCATGCAGCGCACGGTGGAAAGCGTGGAGCAGTACGGCGTACTGTCCCCACTGATTGCCCGTCCGCGCCCGGAGGGTGGCTATGAGATCATCTCCGGGCACCGCCGTCAGCACGCTGCACAGCTTGCCGGACTGGATGCGCTGCCGGTCATTGTCCGCAACATGGATGATGATGCCGCAGTTTTGCTCATGGTGGACAGCAATCTCCAACGTGAGAACATCTTGCCCAGTGAGCGGGCTTTCGCCTACAAAATGAAGCTGGAAGCTCTAAAAAATCAAGGTGCTAGGTCGGATTTAACTTCGGTGCAAGTTGCACCGAAGTTGAGCACCGAGAAAATCGGTGAAGAAGTGGGCATGAGTAAGGATAATGTCAAACGCTATATCCGCCTGACCAACCTTATCCCCGAACTGCTGGACATGGTAGACGAAAAGAAAATTGCCTTCAATCCCGCTGTGGAATTGTCCTATCTGGACGAAAGCCAACAGCGGGATTTTTTAGAGGCGATGAACGACACCCAGAATGCACCGTCCCTTTCCCAAGCGCAGCGGCTTAAAAAGCTGGCGCAGGAAGGGCACTTCTCGTATGACGTTGCCTTTGCCGTCATGGGAGAAGAAAAAAAGGACGAGCTGGACAAGGTAGTCATCAAAAACGATACCCTGCGGAAATACTTTCCTCGCAGCTACACCCCGAAACAGATGGAGGACACCATCATCAAGCTGCTGGAACAGTGGCAGCGTAAACAGCAGCGGCAGAATGAACGCTGATACACCTTTTGAGCGTAAGACCCGACCGGGTCTTTCTTTTTTGCAAAAATTTGGAGGAAACCCACTATGAATACTACCATTGATCTCAAGACCGCAAAGACCATCGAAGCTATGAACCAGAAAATCAACCACATGGACAATGCTGTGACCGACTTCTTCAATAAGATGAGCGATGTGCTGGAGCGGCAGCTCGGCGATGATGAAGTTTACGCCGCTGTGATTGCCCCGGAGATTGAACTGACCATCACTCCGCTGGCGAACGTTCGCAGTTATCTGCCCTGCTTCGATGAAGCAGATTCCTGCTACAGCATCAGCGAAGATGTGCCGCTGGCTCTCTGTTACGACCCTCGTCAGGTCATCACACTGGCTGGCAAGCGGTATCTGTCCGGTGCCGTTGTCTTTGTTCGCTACGATACCAATGGCAGCTTTGTTGCCCTTACCACCAGTGACCTGTATCTGATCCAGTGTTATCTGGGCGAGAACAGCGTCCCTCTGATGGCTGGCCGCGAGAAGATGGTCTGCATCTGCATTGACTGAGAGGTGCAGCATGGATACCGAAATGACCCGCTATGAGAGTTTCGCAGAAGTCACGGAGGACTTTTACTGTTCCGCCGTTGATGTTTTGAAGATTCTGGTTCTCCGTCTGCACGACTACCATGCTCGTTGCTTCCATTCTCTGCGGGATGCTCTGTACGACTATTTTTCTACCGATGCCGCACCGCATACTCATGCCAATGTTTCCACTAAGCATACCGTCACCGCGTCTAGCGCTCCTCGTCCTCCCTGAGAGGATTCTTCTCACAGTTCAGTCAATGTAGGAGGTTTGCTATGAATTTTATTTATTCGTTTATCATTTTTGAAGCTGGTGCCTTTTTCGGCTTCTTTGTGGCAGCTCTGTTGAACGCCGCGCGTGCTGGGCAGGAAATCACTATCAAATTCGAGGAGGAAGATAATGGAACAGACCGAGAACACCTTGTCGGTGCTGAAAATTGCGCCGGGGCAGTATCCGCAGCAGGTCGAGATCGATAACGACCTGAAAGCATTGCAGCAGGCTGTCGGCGGCTCCATCGGCGCAAGCTACCCTTTTGAAGATCCGGTTGCCATCGTCTATAACGATGACGGCAAGCTCATGGGACTGCCGTTGAACCGTGCCTTATGGGACGAGGACGGGCTGATGTACGATGTTATTGCCGGGACCTTTTTGGTGGTAGGTCTGGGTGAGGAGGATTTTGTATCGCTCTCCCCGGAGCTGGCGCAGAAGTATGAAGAAGAATTTCATCAACCCGAAGCCTTTCTTCCTCTGGGGCGTCGCCTGATAGTCATTCCGGTTCCGGATGAATCGGTTCAGAATGACGCAGAGAAGGCCGTAAACAAGCCCCCGGTGGAACATGACCGCTAAGACGATTTTCTGCACAGGAGGTGGTAACGATGCAGGAAGAAATC
>NZ_JBBMEO010000080.1:0-2453 GCF_040096515.1 Faecalibacterium tardum
GAAATCGCTGGTGGTTTTCTGGTTCTCTTTTGACACCAAAAGAGAACATCCCCGGCTACCACCTGCTACCCCTGCAGAGGGCATTCAAAATCGTCCCACACAGTCAAAAGGCCGCTGCACGGTGAGGTGCAGCGGCCTTTGGTTTTCCACATTTTTACTTAGCGGTGTTGATAAAGCTGCGGTTATCCCACAGGTACTTGATGCCGGAGATGGCGGTCACAGCAGCCACCAGCCAGCACAGGGCGATAGAGACCACCACCACGATGGAAACACTGTCCACCGTACCGCGGTAGCTCAGGGCAGTGCCAAAGAAGTAGAAAATGATGCTCAGCATCTGCAAAACGGTCTTGACCTTGCCCCACATGTTGGCAGCGATGACCTTGCCGTCCTTGGCACCGGCGGCCACCATGCGCAGGCCGGACACTGCAAACTCGCGGGCCAGAATGATGCACAGCACCACGGGGCTGCACACGCCGTCCCGCAGCATGTAGATGAAGGCCACCGTGGTCAGCAGCTTATCGGCCAGCGGGTCGGCAAACTTGCCGAAATCCGTGACCATGTGCCACTTGCGTGCCAGATGGCCGTCCAGATAGTCGGTAAAGCTGGCAGCAGCGAACACGATACCGGCCAGCAGGTAGAAGGTAGCGTTGAAAGTACCGTCTACGATGCCGTCCAGACCGGTCAGGGACACAAAGATCATGAACACCGGCACCAGAATAATGCGGGTCAGGGTAAGTTTATTGGGCAGATTCATAGGTTTTATCCTCCAATTCGTTATTTTACGACTGTACCATACAGATCGTAAAGGTCGCTGTCCTCTACCAGCACATCATAGAACTGGCCGGGGTACAGCGGTTCCTCGCTGGAAACGCAGACGCAGCCGTCCACTTCCGGCGCATCGCCGGTGGTGCGGCAGAGGTACAGGCCGTTTTCCTCGTCGATGCCGTCACACAGAACGTGCACGGTCTGTCCCACCTTTTCAGCCTGCTTCTGCGCCATGATGCCGGTCTGAATCTGCATCACCAGCTCGGCGCGCTTGTCCTTGACTTCCTGCTCGATCTGGCCGTCCATCCGTGCTGCCACGGTGTTCTCCTCGGCAGAGTAGGCAAAGCAGCCCAGACGGTCGAACTGCACCTCCTTGACGAAGTTGCACAGATCCTCGAACTGCTCCTCGGTCTCGCCGGGGAAGCCCGCGATGAGGGTGGTGCGCAGGGTAATGCTGGGGATCTCGCGGCGCAGCTTGCCGATGACCTCCAGCAGCTCCGCGCGGGTGGAGCGGCGGTTCATGTTCTTCAGGATGGTATCGTTGCAGTGCTGGATGGGCAGGTCGAGGTAGGGCACCACCTTCTCGTTGCGCTTCATGGCGGCGATGAATTCATCGGTGATGCGCTCCGGGTAGGCGTACATGATGCGGATCCATTCCAGTCCCGGCACCTTGTTCAGCTTGTCCAGCAGCTCACAGATGCTGCCGGGCTTGCCCCAGTCCTCGCCGTAGGCGGTGGGGTCCTGCGCCACAACAATAAGCTCCTTCACGCCTTCACCGGCCAGCCAGCGGGCCTCGGCAACGCAGTCGGCCATATCGCGGCTGTGCAGCGGGCCGCGGATGCCCGGAATGGCGCAGTAGTGGCAGCGGTTGTTGCAGCCCTCGGCGATCTTTAAGTACGCATAATGGGCGGGCGTGCCGATGACGCGCTTGCCGCCCAGCGGGAAGTCCTTTTTGGCGCCGTAGCTTTCCAAGTGATCCTCGCCGTGGAACAGCCACTCCACGATGGTGTCAATGGCCTTGTTGGAGGCACAGCCTACAACGGCGTCCACCTCGGGGATCTCTTCCTCGATCTGGCTGCGGTAGCGCTCTGCAAGGCAGCCGGTAACGATGACCTTCAGGTTCGGGTTCTGCTGCTTATAAGCGCAGGCTTCCAGAATGTTTTCAATGGCCTCGGTCTTGGCGCTCTCGATAAAGCCGCAGGTGTTCACAAGGATGACATCGGCTTCGGCCAGATCGGCCACAGTCTCGTGCCCGGCAGACAGCAGGATGTGCACCATCACATCCAGATCCACCTGATTTTTCGGACAGCCAAGGGAAATACACGCAATTTTCATAAGGGATGATACTCTCTTTCTCTTTTGAGGGATGCTTTTGAATTTTTACGATTTAAGGATTTAAAATGCGCTCCGCGTTCGCTTTGCGCATCATCAGCGGAAGAATTATTTATAATTTCGCGTTTGTCGCGCTCTGCGGAGCGCTCCAAACGCTATTTTCACAGGAGGGGTCGTAACGGAAAACGGCATTTGCAGCGCCGCTTTCTACGAAAGCGCGGCGCTGCGGTTGGCGTCCTCGCCCTTACAGTCACCTTTGGTGACAACTCTCCCAAAGGGAGAGCCCTTGGCATGACGGGAAAGTTTCCGGGCGTGCCCGCTCCCCCGGGGGGAGCTGTCGCGCAGCGACTGAGGGG
>NZ_JBBMEO010000081.1:0-2329 GCF_040096515.1 Faecalibacterium tardum
GGGGGGACCACCCTCCAACCCTAAATACTACCCAGTGACCGATAGCGTATAGTACTGTGAAGGAAAGGTGAAAAGCACCCCGGGAGGGGAGTGAAAAAGAACCTGAAACCCTGTGCCTACAAGCACCTAGAGCACGTCAAAGTGTGATAGGGTACTTTTTGTAGAACGGTCCGGCGAGCGATTGTATGCAGCAAGGTTAAGGACTTAAGGTCTGGAGCCGAAGCGAAAGCGAGTTTGAAAAGGGCGTTAAGTTGCATACAATGGGCCCGAAACCGGGTGACCTACCCATGGTCAGGTTGAAGTGGAAGTAAAATTCCATGGAGGACCGAACCGACCTCCGTTGAAAAGGCGGCGGATGAACTGTGGGTAGCGGAGAAATTCCAATCGAACCCGGAGATAGCTGGTTCTCCCCGAAATAGTTTTAGGACTAGCCTCAAGTTAGATACCTGGAGGTAAAGCACTGAATAGCCTAGCGGCCGAGAGGTTAGCGAAGCTTATCAAACTCAGAATGCCAGAGTATTGATGCTTGGGAGTCAGACAGTGTCAGATAAATGTCATTGTCAAAAGGGAAACAGCCCAGATCTACAGCTAAGGTCCCAAAGTCAGGTTAAGTGGAAAACGATGTGAAGATACGTAGACAACCAGGATGTTGGCTCAGAAGCAGCCACACATTCAAAGAGTGCGTAATAGCTCACTGGTCGAGCGTCTTTGCGCGGAGAATTTAACGGGGCTAAACCTGACACCGAAGCTTAGGCAATACAGCAATGTATTGGGTAGGGGAGCGTTGTATACGCGGTGAAACAGTAGCGCAAGCGGCTGTGGAGTGTATAGAAGTGAGAATGCCGGAATGAGTAGCGCGAATGCAGTGAGAATCTGCATGGCCGAAAGCCTCAGGTTTCTGGAGGAAGGTTCGTCCGCTCCAGGTTAGTCGGGAGCTAAGGTGAGGCCTAACGGCGTAGCCGATGCACAGACGGTAGAGATTCCGTCACCACCAAAAGAGTTAAACACAGGGACACATTTGAAGTCTCGGAGCCGGGTGTTGGTTCCGGTAGCGATCGAGGGAAATTAGTACCGAAGTCCGGGATGGAAGATGGCGAGAAAAGCTGTGTGTATTTCTGCGGTGCCCGTACCGCAAACCGACACAGGTAGGTAGGAAGAAGATTCTAAGGCCAACGGGAGAAGGGTTGTTAAGGAACTCGGCAAATTGACCCCGTAACTTCGGGAGAAGGGGTGCTCCAGAGATGGAGCCGCAGAGAATCGGCCCAAGCAACTGTTTACCAAAAACACAGGTTTGTGCTAAATCGAAAGATGACGTATACGAGCTGACGCCTGCCCGGTGCTGGAAGGTTAAGAGGAGATGTGCAAGCATTGAATCGAAGCCCCAGTGAACGGCGGCCGTAACTATAACGGTCCTAAGGTAGCGAAATTCCTTGTCAGGTAAGTTCTGACCCGCATGAAAGGCGTAATGATTTGGGCACTGTCTCGACAGCCCGCCCGGCGAAATTGTAGTACCGGTGAAGATGCCGGTTACCCGCGACAAGACGGAAAGACCCCATGGAGCTTTACTGTAGCCTAATATTGGGTTTCGATGTTGCATGCACAGGATAGATGGGACACTGGGAAACAAGTGCTTTGGCATTTGTGGAGTGGCCGTTGGGATACCATCCTTGCGATATTGGAATTCTAACCTGCGCCTTTGAATCAAGGCGGGGGACATTGTTAGGTGGGCAGTTTGACTGGGGCGGTCGCCTCCTAAAGAGTAACGGAGGCGTTCAAAGGTTCGCTCAGCTTGAACGGAAATCAAGCAAAAGAGTGCAAACGCAGAAGCGAGCCTAACTGCGAGACTGACGGGTCGAGCAGTAACGAAAGTTGGAGTTAGTGATCCGGTGGTATGTGAGTGGAAATGCCATCGCTCAACGGATAAAAGTTACCCTGGGGATAACAGGCTGATCTCCCCCAAGAGTCCACATCGACGGGGAGGTTTGGCACCTCGATGTCGGCTCATCGCATCCTGGGGCTGTATTCGGTCCCAAGGGTTTGGCTGTTCGCCAATTAAAGCGGTACGCGAGCTGGGTTCAGAACGTCGTGAGACAGTTCGGTCCCTATCTGTCGTGGGCGCAGGATATTTGATGGGAGCTGTTCCTAGTACGAGAGGACCGGAGCGGACGTACCTCTGGCGCACCAGTTGTTCTGCCAAGGGCATAGCTGGGCAACTATGTACGGATCGGATAAACGCTGAAAGCATCTAAGCGTGAAGCCGACCCAAAGATAAGATATCCCATTGTTTCAAACAAGTAAGACCCCTTGAAGACTACAAGGTTGATAGGCA
>NZ_JBBMEO010000082.1:0-2265 GCF_040096515.1 Faecalibacterium tardum
AGAGGTAGGGAGGGGGGAGTCGGAACACCCCTCCCTGCCTCTGGCCCAGCGGAGCGTCCCTGCGCGCTTGCGGCAAGTAGAAAGCTGCCATAGCAGCAACGCTGCAAATGCCGTTTCCTATTACGACCCTTCCATAAAAAATACAATGCCGGACAGCCCGCAGACTGTCCGGCATTGCGCTATTTATCGGTAAATTCAAAGCAGCAGGTTTGTGATGCCTGCCAGCACCAGCAGGTGCACCGGGTAGAACCAGTAAAATGCCTTTTTGTGCAGCGGACTGCACGCGCCGCGCTGCCCGTTATAGAACCAGACCAGCACAAAGGCCAGCGGGGCGGTAAGCTCGAACAAGAACAGCAGCGCGCCCACAAGGCACTGCCGCTTGCGGTCTGCGCGGGTGAGGTACAGCGCGCAGATGATGAGCACGCCGATGGCGTTGTAGTCGGTATTGGCAGCCAGCGCCAGTGCGGCGCAGCCCACTGCCCACACAAGCCCCTGCCAGCCGGGCAGGCCGTTTTCCTTTTCAAAGCGCTTGAGCCCTGCCATAGCCAGTACGCCCAGCGCCAGCGTCCAGTAAACGTTCTGCGCACTGAAGTCAAAGGGGGTGCGGAAGAACGCAAGGTCAAAGGATACCTCGCTCAAAAGGCCGAACAGCACCAGCCGCCCAAGGTAGCCTTTGACGTTGTGGGTGTGCACAAAGCCCTCCACCAGCAAAAAGCAGAACAGGGGAAAGGCCAGCCGCCCGGTGAAGCGCAGCACCATGTCCAGCCGGTACAGCGGATAGGCGGAAAGGGTGTCCTGCGAGAGGGTGCCGGCGTCCAGCCCGGGCGTAAGGATACCTGCCTCGATGCAGGACGCGCCGATGTGGTCTACCAGCATGGTGATGCAGGCAATGGTTTTAAGAGCAGTGCCGCTGAAGGTGCGGCGCGGGGATAGTGCGGTCATAAAAAATACCTCGTTCAGGTTGTTAAAAATCGTTACAGGAACTATAACGGAGGAAGGACGGCATTTCCTGCAAAAATCGCGGCAAAATCTGCACAGAGCGTGCAAAAATCGGGGCAAAATGCTTGACAGAAAAGGCGCGGGATAGTACAATCAAGAAGATAATTGAACTATCTCAAATGAAAGATGAAAAAGATTCACAGAGAATCAGGCGTCTCCGAACCAGTAAAGACGGAAGGAGGCTTTGGGCATGACGCTTTTTTCCTACGAAATTTTTGATGCCGTGGCCCGGCAGGGCAGCTTCAACAAGGCGGCACAGCAGCTGCACCTGACCCCCTCGGCTATCAGTCACGCCATTGCCGTAATGGAGGAGGAGCTGGGCTTTGCCCTGTTCAACCGCGGTAAAAACGGCGTATCCATGACCAGTTACGGCGCTTCCCTGTATCCCTCTATCCGTGATGTGCTGAACAGTGACGAGGCGCTGAAGCAGAGCATCGCCCGCCTGAACGGCTTGGAAAAGGGCAAGGTAAAGCTGGGTGTATTCAACTCGGTGTGTGCCTCGCTGCTGCCCGGGCTGCTGAAAAGCTTTGCGGCGCATTATCCGCAGATCGAGATCGAAGTATATCAGGGCACCTACGATGATGTCAAGGAATGGCTGCGCACCGGTCAGGTGGACATCGCCTTCCTGTCCTCTACCTGCCGGGAGGAGTTCAGCCTCACCGAGCTGTTCCGGGAGCCGCTGCTGTGCATCGTGCCGCAGGACTGGCCGGAGCCGCAGGACGGCGTAATGACTCCGGCGCTGATGAACGGCCAGAGCTTTGTGGTGCAGTGCGACGCCACCGACGCCGAGATGCGCCAGTTCCTCAAGAAATACAAGATCGGCACCGAGCGCCGCTGCCACGTCATCGACGACCAGTCCAACATTGCCATGGTGGAGGCCGGGCTTGGCATCTCCATCATGCCGCAGATGCTGCTGCGGGACTGCAAAGCCGCCGTCAAGGTGTACCCCATCGAGCCGGAGGAGTACCGCGTGGTGGGCCTGGCCGTGCAGCGCCCGGCCTCTATGGCTCCCGCCGTGGAGCAGATGTTCCACCATATCGTGGAGTACTGCCACGAGCTGGATCTTACGCTGTAATAAAGAATATTATGGTATCTATCAACCGGGAAGTTCTGCGGAGCTTCCCGGTTGATTTTTTACAGAGAGTGTAGAGAAAAAGCGGCAGTTGCAGCGCTGCGGGGTAGGAGGTGGTAGCCGAGGAATGTTCTCTTTTGGTGGCAAAAGAGAACCAGAAAACCACCAGCGATTTCGACGCGCTGGAGCCACGA
>NZ_JBBMEO010000083.1:0-2209 GCF_040096515.1 Faecalibacterium tardum
CCCGCCACGGCGGAGATCATCCACCGCAGCACCACGGCCGAGCTGCAGGCGGCGTTCAGCGCGTATCTGCCCGGGTGCGCCGAGTGCGATTTCTACGAGATGGAGCTGGGCACGGCTGGCATGATGCGCGGCTACATGGCACGGCAGTGCGACCCCTACTTTACGCTGGAGCGCAAAATACGGCGGTTCCTGAGCATGAGCCTGAGTGCGCTGCAGGTCCCCGCGCAGGAGCGCGAGCAGGTCATCGCTTTTGTGGCGGAGATCGATATGCTTGCCCAGGCGCGGAAGGTGGTAGATGCCGTGCTTGCATCGCTGTCCGTGCAGTTTGATCTGAAAGGATAACAAGGTTTGATGACAAGGAGGGAGTAACATGAAAAAATGGCTGATCTGGTGTTTGACGGTGCTGGCAATGGTGTGCCTGATACCGGGGATCGTGTTAAAAGCGGCGGCAGAAACAGTCCCGGTGCACTGCGCCTTCTGTGGGATTAGGGAAGAACGTGAGGCCCGCAGATACGAAAAATATGATTCGAACTATCATAAGGTTTATGTAACTGAATGCCAGAACTGCCACAACGATGGCAATATTACGCATTTACAGGTACATAGCGGCGGTACCCAAGGTCCCACCTGCACCGAGGGCAAAATCTGTGAAAAATGCGGCGCGGAATACGGCGTTCTCGGTCACGACTGGGGCGCGTGGACGCCTAACTACGCCAGCAACGGCACGCACACCCGCAGATGCAAGCGCTGCAACGCAGAAGAGACTGGAAGCTGCAGCGGCGGCTACGCGACCTGCGACACTCTGGGAATGTGCAATACTTGCGGAGGGAGTTACTACGGCGGTCACGCATGGGGCGAGTGGTCATCCGCCGGCAACGGCACGCACACCCGCAGCTGCACGAACTACTGCCGCGAAGTTGATACTGCAAAGTGTACCGGTGGCAAAGCAACCTGCACCACCAAAGCGGTCTGTGAGGTGTGTGGTGGGGAATACGGCGAAAAAGACCCCAATAACCACGATTTGGTGCATCACGTAGCAAAAGCCCCCACCTGTACGGAAATCGGCTGGGACGCTTACGACCGCTGCATCCGCTGCGGCTATACCACCCGCAAAGAGCTGCCCGCACAGCATGATTTGAAGCAGCACGCAGCAAAAGCCCCCACCTGCACGGAAAAGGGCTGGAACGCTTACGAAACCTGCTCCCGTTGTGACTATACCACCTATACAGAGCTGACCGCACTGAACCATGATTTGGTGCAGCACGAAGCAAAAGCCCCCACCTGTACGGAAAAGGGCTGGAATGCTTACGAAACCTGCTCCCGCTGCGACTATACCACCTATGCGGAGCAGCCCGCACTGAACCATGCTCTGGTGCAGCATGACGCGCAAGCCCCCACCTGTACGGAAATCGGCTGGGATGCTTACAAAACCTGCTCTCGTTGTGACTATACCACCTATGCGGAGCTGCCCGCGCTGAACCATGATCTGGTGCAGCACGAAGCGCAAGCCCCCACCTGTACGGAAATCGGCTGGAACGCTTACAAAACCTGCTCCCGCTGCGACCATACCACCTATGCGGAGCTGCCCGCACTGAACCATGCTCTGGTGCAGCACGCAGCAAAAGCCCCCACCTGTACGGAAAAGGGCTGGGATGCTTACAAAACCTGCTCCCGCTGCGACTATACCACCTATACAGAGCTGCCCGCGCTGAACCATGCTCTGGTGAATCACGACGCGCAAGCTCCCACCTGTACGGAAATCGGCTGGGATGCTTACGAAACCTGCTCTCGTTGTGACTATACCACCTATACAGAGCTGCCCGCACTGAACCATGATTATCAGGCTGTTACCGTAGAGCCTACCTGTGAAACAGACGGCTATACTGTTTTTACCTGCTCCCGCTGCAAAGACAGCTACACCGCAGACCCGACCGATAAGCTGGGACACCAGTTCGGTGCATGGTCCCCGAACGGAACCGGCTCTCAGAGCGCCGATTGTCTGCGGCAGGGCTGCGCGCACACTGGCAGCACGGATTGCCGGAAGTTTACTTTCCGCACTGCGGAAGGCGAAACGCTGACCTTCTGCCCCGTGTGCGGGCAGGCAGAAAACGCCGCGCAGCTGGAAATGATCAACGCCGCAACGGCATGGCCGCTCATCGGAAGCCTTTCTGCGGAGGATGTGACCGCACGGACGAATGGGGAATACCTG
>NZ_JBBMEO010000084.1:0-2164 GCF_040096515.1 Faecalibacterium tardum
TGACGCAGCAGGTGGTGGCAAATTCCAGCGGCATCATCAGCGGCAACACACGGGTGAACGACATCGGGCTTTCCATGCTCCAATCCAGCATGATGCAGATGGACGTAGGCCCACTGTTCGGGCTGTTCTTGCAGTCCTTCTTCATCGGCATCACCATGCGCATCCTGTCCATCGTGATTTTTGTCATCGTCTACGGAAGAATGATTGAGATCTATATGATGGTCAGTCTGGCTCCGGTGCCCATGGCAACATGGGGCAACCACGAGCAATCCCATGTGGGACAGAACTATCTTCGTTCTCTGTTCGCGCTGGGATTTCAAGGTTTCCTGATTCTGATCTGCGTGGCGATCTACGCTGTTCTGCTCCAGAATGTTGCAATATCCGGGGATGCCATCAACTCGATCTGGAGCATCGTGGGGTATACCGTGCTGCTCTGCTTCTCGCTGTTCAAGACCAGCTCTGTCGCCAAAACTCTGCTGGGTGCACATTGATTGGAGGTGAAATTTTGGCAGCTTATATTTCCGTGCCGCGCGATTTCAGCAAGGTGAAGTCCAAAGTAGCCTTCAACCTGACCGCCCGGCAGCTCGTCTGTTTTGGTGCAGCGGCAGTCGTAGGTGTGCCGCTGTTCTTTGTCCTGCGGGATACCGTAGGCAATACCGGTGCTACCCTCGGCATGATGGCGGTCATGCTGCCCATGTTCTTTCTGGCCATGTATCAGAAGAACGGTCAGCCGGCTGAAAAGATCCTGCGGTACTACTTTCAGGCGCGCTTTGTTCGCCCGAAGGTGCGTCCGTACCAGACTCGCAATTACTATGCACTGCTTGTGAAGGGAGATGACGCCCATGATTCCGTTTCTGAAAAAGAATAAAGACGGCAAAAAGCCGCCCAAGCCCACAGTGCCCCGCACGGCACAGGAAAGCATCCCGTTCCAGCGGATGTTTGAGGACGGTACCTGCCGTGTCCGTCCCGGCTACTACACCCGCACCATCCAGTATCAGGATATCAACTATCAGTTGGCGCAGCAGGAGGACAAGACCGCTATCTTTGAGGAATGGTGCAGTTTTCTCAACTTTTTCGACAGCTCTATCCACTTTGAGCTGTCCTTTGTGAATACCGCCACCGATTCCGCAGACTTTGAAAAGTCCATCCGCATCCCGTACCAGCAGGATGGTTTTGACGATGTGCGCGCTGAGTACAGCCAGATGTTGCGGCAGCAGCTTTCCAAGGGCAACAACGGTCTGACCAAGACCAAATTCCTGACCTACGGCATCGAGGGCGACAGCATGGCGCAGGTCAAACCCCGGTTGGAGCACATCCAGAACGACCTGATGAACAACTTTCATAGGTTAGGCGTTCTGGCAAAGCCGCTGGACGGTACGGAGCGTCTGCGGCTGATGCATGGGATGCTGAACATGGATGGAGCCAACAAGTTCCACTTCAACTGGAAAGACCTTGTGCCCAGTGGTCTGTCCGTAAAGGATGCCATTGCCCCTACTGCATTGGCATTTAAGAACAGCCGTACCTTTCAGATGGGCGGCATCTTCGGGGCGGTCAGCTTTCTGAATATCACGGCTTCTGACCTGAGCGACCAGTTGCTGAAGGATTTTCTGGACATGGATTCCAGTCAAATCGTTACCATGCACATCCAGTCCGTTGACCAGAACAAGGCCATCAAAACCATCAAGCACACCATCACCGAACTCGATAGGTCCAAGATCGAGGAGCAGAAAAAAGCCGTCCGCGCCGGATACGACATGGACGTGTTGCCGTCAGACTTGGCGACTTATGGGCGGGATGCAAAAGCCCTGCTGAAAGAATTGCAGTCGCAAAACGAGCGGATGTTCCTTGTCACTTTTCTGGTGCTGAACACCGGAAAGACCGAGCAGGAACTGGAAACCAACGTGTTTCAGGCGGTCAGCATTGCCCAGAAGCACAACTGCGAATTATGCCGCCTTGATTTTCAGCAGGAGCAGGGGCTGATGAGCAGCCTGCCGCTGGCAGACTGCCAGATCGAGATCCAGCGGGGTCTTACCACCAGCAGCACGGCGATTTTTGTTCCGTTTACCACGCAGGAACTGTTCGATAACGGCAAGGAAAGCCTGTATTATGGCTTGAACGCCCTGTCCAACAACCTGATTATGGTTGACCGCAAAAAGCTGAAGAA
>NZ_JBBMEO010000085.1:0-2162 GCF_040096515.1 Faecalibacterium tardum
TTCTTCAGCTTTTTGCGGTCAACCATAATCAGGTTGTTGGACAGGGCGTTCAAGCCATAATACAGGCTTTCCTTGCCATTGTCGAACAACTCCTGTGTGGTAAACGGCACAAAGATTGCCGTGCTGCTGGTGGTCAGACCGCGCTGGATCTCGATTTGGCAGTCTGCCAGCGGCAGCGAGGACATAAGCCCCTGCTCCTGCTGAAAATCGAGGCGGCATAATTCGCAGTTGTGCTTCTGGGCAATGCTGACTGCCTGAAACACGTTGGTTTCCAGTTCCTGCTCGGTTTTCCCGGTGTTCAGCACCAGAAAAGTAACAAGGAACATACGCTCGTTTTGCGACTGCAATTCTTTCAGCAGGGCTTTTGCATCCCGCCCATAAGTCGCCAAGTCTGACGGCAACACGTCCATATCATATCCGGCGCGGACGGCTTTCTTCTGCTCTTCGATTTTGCTGCGGTCGAGTTCGGTAATGGTGTGCTTGATGGTTTTGATGGCCTTGTTCTGGTCAACGGACTGGATGTGCATGGTAACGATTTGGCTGGAATCCATGTCCAGAAAATCCTTCAGCAACTGGTCACTCAAGTCAGAAGCCGTGATATTCAGAAAGCTGACCGCTCCGAAGATGCCGCCCATCTGAAAGGTGCGGCTGTTCTTAAACGCCAGCGCAGTGGGGGCAATGGCATCCTTTACGGACAGACCACTGGGCACAAGGTCTTTCCAGTTGAAGTGGAACTTGTTGGCTCCATCCATGTTCAACATCCCGTGCATCAGCCGCAGACGTTCCGTACCGTCCAGCGGCTTTGCCAGAACGCCAAGCCGGTGGAAATTGTTCATCAGGTCGTTCTGGATGTGCTCCAGCCGAGGTTTGACCTGCGCCATGCTGTCGCCCTCGATGCCGTAGGTCAGAAACTTCGTTTTGGTCAGACCGTTGTTGCCCTTGGAAAGCTGCTGCCGCAACATCTGGCTGTACTCGGCTCGCACATCATCAAAGCCATCCTGCTGGTACGGGATGCGGATGGACTTCTCGAAGTCTGCCGAATCGGTGGCGGTATTCACGAAAGACAGTTCAAAGTGGATAGAGCTGTCGAAAAAGTTGAGAAAAGAGCACCATTCCTCAAAGATGGCGGTCTTGTCCTCCTGCTGCGCCAACTGATAGTTGATATCCTGATACTGGATGGTGCGGGTGTAGTAGCCGGGACGGACACGGCAGGTACCGTCCTCAAACATCCGCTGGAACGGAATGCTCTCCTGTGCCGTGCGGGGCACCGTGGACTTGGGCGGCTTCCTGCCGTCCTTATTCTTTTTCAGAAACGGAATCATGGGCGTCATCTCCCTTCACAAGCAGTGCATAGTAATTGCGGGTCTGGTACGGACGCACCTTCGGGCGAACAAAGCGCGCCTGAAAGTAGTACCGCAGGATCTTTTCAGCCGGCTGACCGTTCTTCTGATACATGGCCAGAAAGAACATGGGCAGCATGACCGCCATCATGCCGAGGGTAGCACCGGAATTGCCAGCGGTGTCCCGCAGAACAAAAAACAGCGGCACCCCTACGACTGCCGCTGCACCAAAACAGATAAGCTGCCGGGCGGTCAGGTTGAAGGCTACTTTGGACTTCACCTTGCTGAAATCGCGCGGCACGGAAATATAAGCTGCCAAAATTCCACCTCCTTAGTGTGCGCCCAGAATGCTTCGGGCGACGGAACCAGTCTTGAACAGCGTAAAGCACAGCAGCACCGTGTACCCCACGATGCTCCAGATCGAGTTGATGGCATCCCCGGATATGGCAACATTCTGAAGCAGAACGGCATAGATCGCCACGCAGATCAGGATCAGGAAGCCCTGAAATCCCAGCGCAAACAGAGAACGGAGATAGTTCTGTCCAACATGGGATTGCTCGTGGTTGCCCCATGTTGCCATGGGCACTGGAGCCAGACTGACCATCATGTAGATTTCAATCATTCTTCCGTAGACGATGACGAAAATCACGATGGACAGGATGCGCATGGTGATACCGATGAAGAAGGACTGCAAGAACAGTCCGAACAAGGGTCCTACGTCCATCTGCATCATGCTGGATTGCAACATGGAAAGCCCGATGTCGTTCACCCGTGTGTTGCCGCTGATGATGCCGCTGGAATTTGCCACCACCTGCTGCGTCA
>NZ_JBBMEO010000086.1:0-2027 GCF_040096515.1 Faecalibacterium tardum
GGGGGAGTCGGAACACCCCTCCCTGCCTCTGGCCCAGCGGAGCGTCCTTGCACGCTGACGGCAGGCAAAAACTTTCCCCGCGGAGCGGCGCGCATTCTAAATCGTCCCGCCTTGGGTGGTCTCCACCACAAAATCCGCTGCTTCCTCAACGCCATACTGCGCAAAATACCCCTCCTCCAGCGGCACCCACCGGGCGGCAAAATCCGCGTAGCGTGCGCCCTCCCGCGCCTGTAAGCGCCGGGTCTGCTCGGCCTTGGTGCAGGTCACGAACACCCGCAGTGTCTCGTAGGGGCGCAGCAGTGGGTGGTGGCTGTAACTGCCCTCTAAAATCACCAGCGGCTGCGCGGGCAGCTGTGCCGGGGGCAGATAAGCCCCCTCCCGGCAGCTGTATGCCCGGTAGGCTACGGGCTGCCCCGCGTAGGCCGGGCGCAGCGCCTCGTCCCGCAGGCGGCTAAGGTCCATGTTGGCGCAGGGGGTGTGTGCCCAGTCCGGGCTGCGCCGGGCGGGCGGCAGGTAGAAATCATCCGTGCGCAGCAGGGTGCAGCCGGGAAACTGCGCTGACAGCCCGTTGGCAAGGGTGGTCTTGCCGCTGCCGCAGCGGCCGTCCAGCGCCAGCACCAGCGGGCGGGTGGGCTTTTGTGCCAGCGCGGCGCTCAGCAGCGCAGACAGGGTGGACGCGGTGATGGGTGTGGGCATGGGTTTGGCCTCCTTGGCAGGGGTGCGCCCCAAGGGGCAGACCCGAGAATACCCCGATTATATCATAATCGCCGCCGGAAGGGTAGCGCGGGCGCGGTTTGTCGTAAATAATTTTTTTGCCGGAAAGGCTTGACACAGCCGGTGGTGCTGTGGTACACTACTGGCGTTAGAAGTGACTAACCGTGTGAGACCACACCGGCAGTGCCCGCAGCCCGGGCGTGCTGCTTCTTTTTTTGAAGTGGCGGTTAGCTGTGCCTTACTTATAACAGCCCGGCATCCGGGGCATACTGACCCCGACACCGCCGCCAAAGGAGAACCGCCATGGAGCGTGATTTTGAGACCGTAATGATCGAACAATGTGCCCCGGTACTGGCGGGGCTGAAGCCTGCGGGGCTGTTCCGCTACGAAACGCGCGACCGTGCCGACCTTGCCCGGCGGGTGGCGGGCTGGAACGCCCAGCTGAACCCCAAGGGCTTGCAGGTGCGGGTGCTGCGGGGGTGCATCGCCACCCGGCAGTATCTGGTGTACGTCTACCGCGCCGCCAAGCTGCAGACAGTGCTGGCAGATGCCGCTGTGCGCGGCTTTTTAGCCCGGGAGGGCTACCGTCTGCCGGAGGATGCCGCGGACTGCGGTGCCTTGCTCGACCAGCTCAGCCTGCGGCTGTGCTGCGCGGCAGAGGCGGCGGATTTCCCGCATGAGATCGGGGTATTTCTGGGCTATCCGCTGGAGGACGTTGTGGGCTTTATCCGGCACCGGGGCAAGTGCTTTACCTGCTGCGGATGCTGGAAGTCCTACGGCGACCCTGCCGCCGCCCAGCAGCACTTTGACCAGCTGGCCAAGTGCACGGCGGTGTATCTGCGGCTGTTCCACAGCGGCACGCCCATTTTAAAGCTGGCGGTCGCCGCCTGAAAAATCGATATTCTCTTTTCAAATACTCTCTTTTATCCTGGCAACTCTCCTATGCTTCCGACACAGGAGAGAGCGATCCTCCTTTTTACACATGACCGCCCGGTGCAGCTTTGACCCCTGTGCCGGGCGGTCGTGCGTTTGGGGGAATGCGCTCCCACGCGGGGCGGGACGATTTAGAATGGCTTCCGCTGCGCTCTAGCCATCTTCAGCGGAAAGATTATTTATAATTTCGGGATAGCGGAGCGCCTGCGGGCGCTCCGCTATCCCATTTTCACGGGAGGGGTCGTAATGGGAAACGGCATTTGCAGCGCCGCTTTCTGCGAAAGCGCGGCGCTGCGGGGAAAGCACTGCTAATCTGCGCCCTCATCCGGCGCTACGCGCCACCTTCCCCCGACCGGGGGAAGGCTTTAGCAACGGTAAAG
>NZ_JBBMEO010000087.1:0-1957 GCF_040096515.1 Faecalibacterium tardum
GGTTCAGAAACGCCCACAGGCGTTTCTGAACCACTTTTTTATGATGACAAGACCCCCGGCGGGCAGCCGGGGGTCTTGTCGCACACTTATGGAGACTAGGACAGGAATAAAAGGAAGATCACATTCCCTTTGCGGGAAAGAGAATCGCTGCTTACTTGCCGCGGACGGCTGCGAAGCCGGCTTCCAGATCGGCAAGGATATCATCAATGTGCTCGGTGCCGATGGACAGGCGGATGGTGTTCTGGTAGATCTGCTGCTCGGCCAGCTCGGCATCGGTCAGCTGGCTGTGAGTGGTGGAGGCCGGGTGGATGACAAGGCTCTTCACGTCCGCCACGTTGGCCAGCAGAGAGAAGATCTTCAGGTTGTCGATGAAGGTAAAGGCCTCCTCGCGGCCGCCCTTGATGTTAAAGGTAAAGATAGATGCGCCGCCGTTGGGGAAATACTTCTGGTACAGGGCGTGATCCGGGTGATCCGGCAGCGAGGGATGGTTCACCTTTTCCACCTGCGGGTGGTTGGCGAGGAACTCCACCACCTTTTTGGTGTTCTCCACATGACGCTCAATGCGCAGGCTCAGCGTCTCGGTGCCCTGCAGCAGCAGGAAGGCGTTGAAGGGGGAGATGGTAGCGCCGGTATCACGTAGCAGGATAGCGCGGATATAGGTAACGAACGCGGCAGGGCCTGCAGCGTCTGCAAAGGAGACGCCGTGGTAGCTGGGGTTGGGGGCGGCAATGTTGGGGTAACGGCCGCTGGCCTTCCAGTCGAAGTTACCGCTGTCCACGATGATGCCGCCCAGCGTGGTGCCGTGACCGCCGATGAACTTGGTGGCAGAGTGCACCACGATGTCTGCGCCGTGCTCGATGGGACGGATGAGGTACGGGGTGCCGAAGGTGTTGTCAATGACCAGCGGCAGGCCGTGCTTGTGGGCGATGGCGGCAATGGCGTCGATATCCGGGATGTCGCTGTTGGGGTTGCCCAGCGTCTCCAGATACACAGCCTTGGTGTTGGGCTGGATCGCGGCCTCCACCTGTGCAAGGTCGTGGGCATCCACGAAGGTGGTGTTGACGCCGAACTGGGTCAGGGTGTGTGCCAGCAGGTTATAGCTGCCGCCGTAAATGGTCTTTTGTGCCACGATGTGGTCACCGGCCTGTGCCAGTGCCTGAATGGTGTAGGTGATGGCGGCTGCACCGGAAGCGGTAGCCAGTGCTGCCACGCCGCCCTCCAGCGCTGCAATGCGCTTTTCGAACACATCCTGCGTGGAGTTGGTCAGACGGCCGTAGATATTGCCTGCATCGGCCAGACCGAAGCGGTCGGCGGCGTGCTGGCTGTTGCGGAACACATAGGACGTGGTCTGGTAGATGGGCACCGCACGGGCATCGGTGGCGGGGTCGGCCTGCTCCTGACCGACATGAAGCTGCAGAGTTTCAAATTTATATTCAGACATTGTCATTTACCTCTCTTTATATACTAAAAGTATTATTATTGTGTACAAAAAATCCCGATGCGTTTTCAAAGACGCACCGGGCAGTGTGGTCTACCGGAGCTGTTGCTGTCACATTCGGGTGCACATTCGCACAGCCGAGGGCAACATACAGTACACATCCGATGCCTGTGCCCGGTTGGTATGCATTCGCCCACAGCGATAATTCGCGTGCAGCAGTTCTTTCCAGATCAGCTTCATCTTTGTGCCCTCCTTCCGGTAAAACTTTCCCATCCCTCTATGTACCACCCGCCGGGGAACCTCTGTTTCATTTCCCTACAAGACTGGTGGATTGGATGTCTGCATTATATCCCGTCCTACCTAGTTTGTCAATAGGTTAATTCCACTTTTTTCAAGGATGTATTTTTTGCATGATAATTTTGTCCGTACCGCCCCCGCCCGACAGCATTTTGTACAGCGGCTCCTTTTGCGGGCAAAGCAAGCAAAAACGAAGCCCGGAGCGTCTGCGGACGCTCCGGG
>NZ_JBBMEO010000088.1:0-1846 GCF_040096515.1 Faecalibacterium tardum
CTTCAATCATGGCAAAAACTCTCGGTTCAAAACTGGATGGTTTGGTGCCGACCTGTTGTGCGATGTTGCCCACTTGGGTATTCACATCATCAAACAAGCCGGAAAGATTGGACATGATCGCCGCTGTCAGCAGCGACTTGATCCAATCTGAGATCGCTTTGAGAACTGTTTCCACTCAGCGCCACCACCTATCAAGAAAAATGGTTGATAAGGGTCTTGAGCAGGTTGAGCAGAAAAATAAGGTGAGTCAGAATCTGCATAATAGCACCGTCCTTTCAGTATAAAGGTGAATATTCGATTTGCAATGCGTTTCCTCTTGTGATAAGAATCCGTTTGCCACGGAGGGGCTGGAAACACTTGCAAGTAAATATGTACGGGGCGGCAATCGCCGCCCGGAAAAGATTAGCCGAACAGACCGCTCAGCAGGGGCACCAGAGTGATACCGATCAGGGCAACGCCGCCGCCAGCCATCAGCTGCTTCATACCCTGACTTTTTGCGGAGGGGTTATCGCCGCCGTAACCCTCCATCAGGTTGACGGCACCCCACACGCCCAGACCGGCACCCAATGCCACGACCAGAGTCTTCAGAACGTCCACTGCGCTGTTAAAGAATTCCATAGAAAAATCTCCTTTGTTTTGAAAAAGTGACTCTGCACACACCTGAAATCCGTTTGCAAAAAGCCGAAAACCACGGCGAAGGCTGATTTTCCGGTGTACCTGTTGGGTCAATGGGTAAAAAATAACCGCTCGTCTTATCAGGCGGGCGGGAGTGAATCAGCATCCACCATGACAAAGGTATCGTCTGGGTGGATTTTTTCTTTTCGGTTCAAGAACTTCTCGATATCGAGTGCGTTCTTGGGGTCATAGTCGGAGGTGTACTTGTAGTTCGGGTGCTGGGTCAGGTCGTACTTGTCGCTCATAAACGGGCGCACACCCCGCAATTGCAGGATGCACTTGCCGCCATCCAGCACCGCCAGTTCATCCCGGCTCATAAGTTCGTGGCCGAGTTTTTGATAGTTGGTGCCATAGCTTGGGCTATTGCCACGGGTATCTGAATTGTTGTAGCTGTCGATGGTTTCCTTGCCGAGTGCTTCGGCAAGATCTTTCAGGGTGGTAGGCTCACTGCCGCCGAGGAAAATCTGGCTGTCCATATTGCCCACGATGGTATCCGCATTATCTTTGTAGATGGCTTTCAACTGGCTGCGGGTCTGCAAGACCAGACACGCCGAGATCTCACGGCTGCGGATGGTAGCCACCAGCTTTTCCAGCTGCGGAATCTGACCGATGTTAGCACACTCATCGATCAGGCACCGCACATGGACTGGCAGTTTGCCGCCGTATTGGTCATCTGCCTTATCACAGAGCAGATTGAAAAGCTGGGTGTAGATCATGGAGATCAGGAAGTTAAATGTACTGTCCGTATCGCTCATGATAAGGAACAGCGCCGTTTTCCGGTCACCCAGCTTGTCCAGTTCCAGCTCATCGTACATGGTGGCATCCCGGACTTCCTGAATATCAAAGGGTGCGAGCCGGGCACCGCAGGAAATAAGGATGGACTTAGCCGTTTTGCCGGCAGCCAGTTTATAAAGTTTGTACTGCCGCACTGCAAAGGATTTTGGCTTCTTCTTGCCCAGATCCTCAAACAACAGGTCTACCGGATTTTGATAAGTTTCATCATCTTCCGAAACCTGCATAGTATTCAACATTTCCAGCAGTGTTGCGAAGTTTTGCTCCTCAACCGGGGCTTCATAATGCAGATAGGCAATCAATGAAACCAGCAAAAGCCGTTCCGCTTTGTCCCAGAATGGGTCGCCGCCCTGACCTTCACCTTTGGTGTTGGTCATCA
>NZ_JBBMEO010000089.1:0-1463 GCF_040096515.1 Faecalibacterium tardum
ATATCACGCTTCTTTGCAGTGTATTTGGGCAAGGTGGCATAAATACAGGGATTCTTTTCCATAAGTTCCCACTTTACAGCCTGCTCAAAGGCACTTCTCAAAATTTTGTGAACCGAACGAACCGTGCCGGGAGAAACGTATTGATGCTGACGCTTTCCACACATAGGGTCGACTGCTTCGTATTTGAGCAGCCGCTGATAATATCCCTCAATTACGCGGGTGGTGAGATCCTGCAGCTTCATCGAGCCGATAAGCGGTACTATGTAGTTTGAGATCAGTGCAGTGTTTGATTGATAGGTTGAGAGTGCCCATTTAGTTTTTCCGTACAGGGCAACATATTCTGTAAGCAAGTCTTTTAGAGTTCGGCACTGGGGTGCCACAAAGGTACCGACGGATTCTTTGTATTCGACCTCTTTCTTACGGTTTTTGGCATCTGCAAGGTCGCTAAAGGTTTCCCATTTCTGCTTTAGCGTTCCATTAGTGTGTTTGTAGGTATAGACAACGCAGTATCGGTTATTGCGTTTGACAATGCTGGCCATTATACATCCTCCTCTACTTTACGTTTGGACTTCAGAACTTCATCGAAAGCATCTTTTTGGATGCGTTTTACCCTTCCCAACTTCATCGTTGGAATTCCTTCTTTGAGAACCCACGAGTCAAGTGTTGGGCGGCTGATTCCGTAGAAAGCCTGAATTTCCTGAAAACTGTAGTATTTCCCATTCTTGGGACATTGCAGTTTTAGCGGCGGCTCCTCATGCGTTTCTTTTTTCGATTTTTGAAGTTGGTATGTAGATTGGCTTTTAAGCCATGCCTTAAAACTTTTTTTGGTAATGCGCGGCCTGTCGGCCACGCGCTCAATGACGAAACAATCTCGGTATTTTTTGCAATCAAGGATCCCATAAACATTCTTGCGTGGGATACCGAGTAGTTTTGCCATTTCCGGGATGGAGATGGTTTGCGCTTCAATCTCCCGGTCACGCTCCCGGTCAGCTGCTGTGCGGTAGCGGCTTTGTGACCGGTACCACTGCTCAAATTCCTCTTTGGGAATCCTCATACAGAAGTCTGTCGTTTCTGTTTTCAACTTGCCCTGTCGGATGAGTGTATAGATCGTTTCGGGTTTCACCTTCAATATCTCGGCGGCGTCAGGAACGGAATAGGACCGTTTGCAAAGTTCCTCGCCCGGTGGCGAGCCATTGACCTTATGATATTTGACCTGATTGGCATACCATTTCTCAAAGCTGGAAATAACGATACGCCTTTTGTCGTTTATCAGAATGACTTCAAAGAGATTCTTATGAAGTAGCCAATAGCTGTCTGTTTTGCCAAGGCCGAGAAGCTGCCGCATCTCACGAACCGACATGGTGGTTTTGGTAGTGGCAGGTTCAACTTTTCCGTATAAGGGAGCCGAAGTATTCCGCATATCATCCATGAAAGACACCTCTCTATCTATGTAAAAGTTTAGC
>NZ_JBBMEO010000090.1:0-1450 GCF_040096515.1 Faecalibacterium tardum
AAAGGCTCCCTCCCCGAGGGAGCTGGCAAAACCGTCAGGTTTTGACTGAGGGAGTTCGTTCCCAAACCCCTACCGTGAAAAGGCAATTCTGGAAAATCCGCAGATTTTCCAGAATTGCGAAATTATAAATAATTTTTCCGCTGATGATGCGCAGAGCGCAGCGGAGCGCATTCCAAATCGTGATCTTGAATCGAGGCAGTATCTATGAACTACGAACAGGCAATGGAATACATCCATGCGGTGCAGTGGGCGGGGCATAAGCCCGGGCTTACCCGCACCCGCACCCTGCTGGCGGCACTGGGCGACCCGCACAAAAAGCTGCAATTCGTTCATGTGGCGGGCACTAACGGCAAGGGCAGTACGGCGGCGATGCTGGCTTCCTGTCTGCAAGCCGCCGGTTACCGGGTGGGACTGTATACCTCGCCCTTCATCAACCGCTTCAACGAGCGCATCCAGATCAACGGGCAGCAGATCCCGGACGAAGCGCTGGTGGCGCTGGTAGAGCAGGTAAAGCCCGCCGCCGATGCCATGGAGGACGTGCCTACTGAGTTCGAGATCATCACCGCACTGGGCATGCTCTATTTTGCGCAGCAGCAGTGCGATATCGTGGTGCTGGAGGTGGGGCTTGGCGGTACGCTGGATTCCACCAATGTCATTGAAAAGCCTGCCTGCGCGGTGATCACCGCACTGGGCATGGACCACGTCAAGGAACTAGGCCCCACGCTGGCAGATATCGCCGCTGCCAAGGCGGGCATCATCAAGCCGGGTTGTCCGGTGGTGAGCTACGGCGGCGCACCGGAGGCAGACGCCGTGCTGCGCCGGGTGGCGGCACAGCAGCACGCTCCCTTGACGGAGGTGGATTTTGCAAAGCTGCAGGTCACCGGCGGGGATCTGGATGCAGTTACCTTCAGCTTTGACGGGCTGGACGGGGTACGGCTGCCGCTCATCGGCAGCTATCAGCCCCGCAACGCCGCGCTGGCCATTACCGCCCTGCGGGTGCTGCGGCAGCAGGGCTGGAATATCCCGGAAAGCGATATCCGCACCGGACTGGAGCAGGTAAGCTGGCCCGGGCGCTTTGAACTGCTGCGCCACAGCCCGGCCTTTGTGCTGGACGGCAGCCACAACGCCCACGGGATGCGCGCCACGGTACAGAGCCTGAAAGACCGCTTCCCCGGGCAGAAATTCGTCTTTCTGGTCAGCATTATGGCCGACAAGGATGTGGACGAGATGCTGGCGCTGCTGGCACCGCTGGCCGAGCGGTTCGTGACCGTGACGGCGCACAACCCCCGCGCCATGCCGGCGCAGACGCTGGCGGAGCATATCCGTGCCTACGGCTGCACTGCCGAGGCTGCGGACAGCATCGAGGCCGGTGTGGCACGCGCAGAAGAACTGGGCGGCGAAGGCCCGGTGTGCGCACTGGGTACGCTGTATTTCTCCGGCGATGTCCGGC
>NZ_JBBMEO010000091.1:0-1270 GCF_040096515.1 Faecalibacterium tardum
GGCCCACCAAGGCGACGATCGGTAGCCGGACTGAGAGGTTGAACGGCCACATTGGGACTGAGACACGGCCCAGACTCCTACGGGAGGCAGCAGTGGGGAATATTGCACAATGGGGGAAACCCTGATGCAGCGACGCCGCGTGGAGGAAGAAGGTCTTCGGATTGTAAACTCCTGTTGTTGAGGAAGATAATGACGGTACTCAACAAGGAAGTGACGGCTAACTACGTGCCAGCAGCCGCGGTAAAACGTAGGTCACAAGCGTTGTCCGGAATTACTGGGTGTAAAGGGAGCGCAGGCGGGAAGACAAGTTGGAAGTGAAATCCATGGGCTCAACCCATGAACTGCTTTCAAAACTGTTTTTCTTGAGTAGTGCAGAGGTAGGCGGAATTCCCGGTGTAGCGGTGGAATGCGTAGATATCGGGAGGAACACCAGTGGCGAAGGCGGCCTACTGGGCACCAACTGACGCTGAGGCTCGAAAGTGTGGGTAGCAAACAGGATTAGATACCCTGGTAGTCCACACTGTAAACGATGATTACTAGGTGTTGGAGGATTGACCCCTTCAGTGCCGCAGTTAACACAATAAGTAATCCACCTGGGGAGTACGACCGCAAGGTTGAAACTCAAAGGAATTGACGGGGGCCCGCACAAGCAGTGGAGTATGTGGTTTAATTCGACGCAACGCGAAGAACCTTACCAAGTCTTGACATCCTGCGACGGTTCTGGAAACAGAACTTTCCTTCGGGACGCAGAGACAGGTGGTGCATGGTTGTCGTCAGCTCGTGTCGTGAGATGTTGGGTTAAGTCCCGCAACGAGCGCAACCCTTATGGTCAGTTACTACGCAAGAGGACTCTGGCCAGACTGCCGTTGACAAAACGGAGGAAGGTGGGGATGACGTCAAATCATCATGCCCTTTATGACTTGGGCTACACACGTACTACAATGGCGTTAAACAAAGAGAAGCAAGACCGCGAGGTGGAGCAAAACTCAGAAACAACGTCCCAGTTCGGACTGCAGGCTGCAACTCGCCTGCACGAAGTCGGAATTGCTAGTAATCGCAGATCAGCATGCTGCGGTGAATACGTTCCCGGGCCTTGTACACACCGCCCGTCACACCATGAGAGCCGGGGGGACCCGAAGTCGGTAGTCTAACCGCAAGGAGGACGCCGCCGAAGGTAAAACTGGTGATTGGGGTGAAGTCGTAACAAGGTAGCCGTAGGAGAACCTGCGGCTGGATCACCTCCTTTCTAAGGAGTCAGGCAATGACAGAG
>NZ_JBBMEO010000092.1:0-1197 GCF_040096515.1 Faecalibacterium tardum
AGGTGGTAGATGCCGTGCTTGCATCGCTGTCCGTGCAGTTTGATCTGAAAGGATAACAAGGTTTGATGACAAGGAGGCAAGTCATGAAAAAGACGAGAGTTGCCATTCTCTTTCTGCTGCTCACCCTTTTTGCTGCCTGTCTGCCCGCAGCGGCGGAGCTTCCGGCGCAAATAACCCTGCCATGTGAAGGCGAGGATCGAGTTCACACGTTCATCGAGTATGTTAATTTCGGCAAAAAGCACCGCGGCCGTTACCAGTGCACCCATTGCGGCTACAAGCTCATTCCCTATTCCCCATATGAGGATCACTCCGGCGGCACCGAAACCCCCACCTGCACCACAGGCAAAACCTGTGCCTTATGCGGCGCGAAATACGGCATTCTCGATCACGCATGGGGCGAGTGGTCATCCGCCGGCAACGGCACACACATCCGCAACTGCAAGAACTGCTACAAAGTTGATACTGCAAGCTGTACCGGTGGCACAGCAACCTGCACCGCCAAAGCGGTCTGTGAGGCGTGTGGTGGGGAATACGGCGAAAAAGACCCAAATAACCATGCTCTGGTGCATCCCGATGCAAAATCCCCCACCTGTAAGGAAATCGGCTTTGCTTCCGTTGCCTGCTGGCGCTGCGGCTATTTCAAAAATCTGGTGCTGCCCGCACTGAATCATGATTTAAAGCAGCACGCAGCAAAAGCCCCTACCTGCACCGACATTGGCTGGGATGCTTACGACCGCTGTATCCGCTGCGGCTATACCACCCGCAAAGAGCTGCCCGCACAGCATGATTTGAAGCAGCACGCAGCAAAAGCCCCCACCTGCACGGAAAAGGGCTGGAACGCTTACGAAACCTGCTCCCGTTGTGACTATACCACCTATGCGGAGCTGCCCGCATTGAACCACGATTTAGTGCGTCACGATGCAAAAGCCGCCACCTGTACGGAAATTGGCTGGAATGCCTACGATACCTGCAAAAACTGCGACTATACCACCTATGCAGAGGTGCCCGCGCTGAACCATGCTCTGGTGCAGCATGACGCGCAAGCCCCCACCTGTACGGAAATCGGCTGGAATGCTTACAAAACCTGCTCTCGTTGTGACTATACCACCTATGCAGAGCAGCCCGCACTGAACCATGATTATCAGGCTGTTACCGTAGAGCCTACCTGTGAAACAGACGGCTATACTGTTTTTACCT
>NZ_JBBMEO010000093.1:0-1163 GCF_040096515.1 Faecalibacterium tardum
GGAAACAGGGGAGGAAACCGAGTTGGGCGAAGGTTCTTCATGGATAATCATTGGATAATACCTCGTTAAATATACTTGAAGTTAAAACTTGAGCGGCAGTGCGGCCCGGCGGCTTCCACCATTATAAATAGTATAGACCTGCTGAAGGTACTTCGTCTTGCCGGGAAGGCTTACGCCTGCGGTTCGAGCAAGGCGAAAAATCGTGAACGCATCGACCTGCCGCAGTTTGGCAATCAAGCGGCCTTTGTTATATTCGGAGTGATACAGTTCTACAAAGCGACAGATGCCGAGCAGGTTTGCGGAACTCATGGAATCAGGTTCGCCGTTCCAAGCGTTCAGCAAAACATCAAGGGATTCGATATACAGTTCCGGACCCAGCCGGATGAATTCGTGATAGGCGGTTGCAATGCAGCTGATCCGCTGCTTGCCTCGGCCTTCTTCAAAAGAAAGATGAACGCCAGCCAATTCGGTGGCCTGCTGGAATGCAACGGCAGCAGGCTCCCCTGCAAAAATCAGGGCACGGAGCTTCTGCCCTGCACTCAGCCGTTCCGAAATGCCTGTCTGCTGTGCAAACAGGAGGGCTTCTTCTCGTTCTGTCATACCAAAATAAACCTTGCAGCGAATCTGCAAATCTTCGCCGCCGTTCAGAAATTTCCGTGCAGCGATGGTGTTCTGTCCGTCCATCACATAGTAGTGACCATCCCGGAAGCTGATCTTCGGCTCATTGGCAACCCGCTCGTCAAATTCTTTTGCGATGCGGGCAACACGAGCGGGGTGAAGAGCACGCTGATAAGTGTCGCGCGGCACGATCAGTTCGCTGCTGTTCAGGCACATCTCATGGTAAGGTTTTACAACTGCGTTCATCATAAAGGAACCTCCTTCTTCTTTTGCAGAAAATCAATTCCTGATTGGATAATCAAACCGATTTTCTTCTTTTCGTTATCGGATAAGCGGAAACTGGAATACCGTTCATAACAGATATTCCAGCGGAACATAAGCGATTGAAGTGCATCATCCAGTTCTGCGACCATGAACTCAACAGAAGATTCCGTCGGGGTGGAGAGCATCTTTTCCGATATCTGCTCGATGCTATGTAGATCGCCTTTTGTGTGCTTGGCGAGAGCAGGGGGCTGACTGTTCAGCACCCGAAGATTCTGAAACTG
>NZ_JBBMEO010000094.1:0-1110 GCF_040096515.1 Faecalibacterium tardum
GATAGTTAGCTGGAAACGGCTTGTGAAAATAGGTAGTCGCCGACTTAACTGAAAGCTCTGAGATGAAAATCTCAGGGTTTTTTTGTTGCATAAAATATGGCATGATTTTTGGTTGTAATGCCAATAGGTCAGGGCTTGACAGAAACACTACTATGTAATACAATGTAGATAAGCTACTACGCATTACATACTAGCGGAGAGGAGGACTTATGGAAAACAATGCACAACTTTTAAAGGGTGTTCTGGAATATTGTGTCCTGAAATTGATTGCGCAAGAGCCGACCTATGGCTATGAGATCGTGATGCATCTGAAACAGGTCGGATTTTCTGACTTGAGTGAAAGTACACTCTATCCGCTGCTATTGCGCTTGGAGCAGCAGGGAAAGGTTACGGTAGAACGCAGACCTTCTCCCAAGGGGCCGAGCCGAAAATACTACATTGTAACGGAAGAAGGGCGGCAGGCGCTTCTTGAGTTCCGGCAGGATTGGAGCCAGCTCTGCCAGCTGGTGAAAAAATTTTTTAAGGAGGAGCCAGATGAATAAGTATTTTGCATTGCGAAAAACAAACCGGATGCGTACTAAGCTGCTGACTGAAGAAAGTCGGGCACAGCTTAAAGAAGTAATTCGCTATCTTCGCCGGGTCAGCTGGGACTTCTGTGGCATCGAACTGGTGCGCAGCGATTTGCTTGATATTGCCATCCAAGCCAACACGGAAAATCAGGAACTGTTTCATTCGATTTCGGACGCAAAGACCTTTGTGGAAGAGGTCAAGCCCAGCTTGAAAACACTGAGAGCCGGGGATTACTTCTGGTATGTTGCACCTCTGTATTTCTTTTTTGGGTGGGGCGTGGAAGGCTTGTTGCTCTATCCGGTAATTGGAAATTGGGTTTTTGAGCTTTCGGTAGGCTATCTGATGCAGTTAGCTGTTGCATTGACCGCGTTTTGCATATTGTTCCGCCGGATGATGGAGCAGGTAGGCTTTCCGCCGCGGGAGCATTGGCTGAAATATGCTGCATGGCTGGTGCTTTATATCGTAATTTTGTATGGAACGGGCTGGTTCTTTACCCAGATCGCGGGCAATCTCGTGTTGCTGCGGCTTCCGATTCTTAGC
>NZ_JBBMEO010000095.1:0-1090 GCF_040096515.1 Faecalibacterium tardum
CAGTTGCACCTGTTTATTACACAACTTAGTGATAGGCGCAAGGTGGTAGAAGAACTGCGAAAAATTGAAGATGTGCAGAATCCCGTCTACCGGGCAAAGGGTGAAATTATGAGCCTGACCGATAAAGTCAGCCAGATGGCCAAGAAGCGGGAACAGCTTTATGCGGACTATGTGGCTGGTGTGGTGGATTCCGAAGATTACCAACTGATTCGGGAAGATTATTCCAGACAATATGATGGCCTGCGGGCCGCGCTGAAGGAAGCGGAAAATAAAAAAGTGAAAGTGGAACGGCAGATTGAAGAATATCTGGATATGACCGCACATCTGGAAGAACATCTGGACAGCTTTGGATTTGATATTCAGTTGGTAAAATCCCTTGTGCAGAGAATCGAAGTAGGCGCGGACAAACGGATTCGGATTGTCTTTGGATTCCGGGATGTGTTTGCAGAACTGGGAAAGGAGAGTGCAGAAAAATGATTGCAGCGTATCAGCGCATTTCAAGGGCTGATGGCGATTTGGGCAAAGATGGCAAGGATAAGAGCAACAGCATTGAGAACCAGAAAGAACTGATCCAACGGTATATCTCCTGCAAAGAAAGTCTACAAAATGTGCCTGTGATGGATTTTGTGGATGACGGTTACACAGGCAGCAATTTTGACAGACCGGGTTTCCAACAGATGATGGATGGTGTGCGCAGTGGTAAGATCGATACCATTATAGTAAAAGACCTCTCTCGCTTTGGCCGCGACTATATCGGTGTGGGTGAGTACATGGAGCAGATTTTTCCTCTGCTGGGCGTTCGGCTTATTGCCATCAACGATAACTATGACAGCGATAATTATAAGGGTGCGACGCTGGGCATGGATGTGGTAGTCAGCAATCTGGTGAACACGATGTACTGCCGAGATGCCGGAAAGAAACTTCGGACAGCCAATCAGGTCAAGTGGCATAAAGGCATTACAACGGCATCTGCTGCACCGTTTGGCTATCAGTTTGACCCGAACAAAAAGGGTGCATTTATCGTTGACCCGCCAGCAGCAAAAATCGTGCGGCGCATTTTTGATCTTGCGATTTTAGGATTGGGAACGCG
>NZ_JBBMEO010000096.1:0-1070 GCF_040096515.1 Faecalibacterium tardum
AAATGCTTTGGCGGAGACGTTTGACCCTCTTTCAGTTCGACACCGGCAACGCTGCACTGGCTCTGCTCCTGCACATCGGGCAGAACAGCCGGTTCTTTCTGCTTGCCCAACAGTTCGCCCAGCATTTTCCGCTCCATGGCTCTCCATCCATCGGACAGCACCAACTTGCCTTTTGCGGAGAATTCCTCTCCGGCGCAGATGGTGGTGAGCGTAGTTTCTGCATAGCAGTGCGGTTCGCCCACAGCGCAGAGCAGCCGTGCGGCAATCAGCCGCAGGACATTCCGCTCCCCGGCAGGGAGGGCGGCAAGATCTGCGTTTGCCATGCTTTTCGTAGGCAGCAGCGCATGGTGGTCGGTGACTTTGCCGCCATTGATGACCTGCTGCACATGGATGGGAATCGGCTCCTCCACGGCAAACGCCCTGCCCGTGTCAGTCACCAGTCCCGGAAGGGAAGCCGCCATATCCTCCGTCAAAAACCGGCTGTCCGTGCGGGGGTAGGTGATAAGCCGCTTTTCGTAAAGGCTTTGGGCATAATCCAAGGTCTGCTGTGCCGTAAATCCCAGCAGACGGTTTGCATCCCTCTGCAATGCGGTAAGGTCGTAGAGCTGCGGTGGGCTTTCGGATTTCTCCTTGCGTTCCATCTTCTGCACCGTGACACGCCCCTCCTTTCGGCATTTGGAAAGCAGCAGTTCGGCATCCGCTTTCTGGGCAAACCGCTTGCTGGATGCGGTGCCGCCGTCCGCAAGGGTCAGGGCAACCGTGTAGAATTTCTCCGGCACAAAGGCGGCAATGGCAGCTTCCCGCACCACCGTCATGGCAAGCACTGGGGTCATAACACGCCCCACCGCCAAAGGCTGGTTGTACAGGCATGAAAAAAGCCGGGACGCATTGATGCCGACCATCCAGTCGGCACGTTCCCGGCAGAGTGCTGCGTTGTACAGCGCATCGTATTCAGTTGACGGTTTGAGATGGGCGAATCCTTCCCGGATGGCATTTTCCTCCATGCTGGACAGCCACAGGCGGGAAACAGGCTTTTTGCACCCGGCTTGCTGATACACTAAGCGGAAGAT
>NZ_JBBMEO010000097.1:0-1070 GCF_040096515.1 Faecalibacterium tardum
AAATGCTTTGGCGGAGACGTTTGACCCTCTTTCAGTTCGACACCGGCAACGCTGCACTGGCTCTGCTCCTGCACATCCGGCAGAACCGCCGGTTCTTTCTGCTTGCCAAGCAGTTCGCCCAGCATTTTCCGCTCCATGGTTTTCCATCCCTCGGACAGCACCACCTTGCCCTTTGCGGAGAACTTCTCCCCGGCACAGATGGTAGTGAGCGTGGTTTCTGCATAGCAGTAAGGCTCACCCACGGCACAGAGCAGCCGTGTGGCAATCAGCCGCAGGACATTCCGCTCCCCGGCAGGGAGGGCGGCAAGGTCTGCTTTTGCCATGCTTTTCGTGGGTAGCAGCGCATGGTGGTCGGTGACCTTGCTGCCGTTGATGACCTGCTGCACATGGATGGGAACCGGTTCCTCCACGGCAAACGCCCTGCCCGTGTCAGTCACCAGTCCCGGCAGGGATGCCGCCATATCCTCCGTCAAAAATCGGCTGTCCGTGCGGGGGTAGGTGATGAGCCGTTTTTCGTAAAGACTTTGGGCATAATCCAAGGTCTGCTGCGCCGTAAATCCCAACAGACGGTTTGCATCCCGCTGCAATGCGGTAAGGTCATAGAGCTGCGGCGGGCTTTCGGATTTCTCCTTGCGTTCCATCTTTTGCACCGTGGCACGCCTCTCCTTTCGGCATTTGGAAAGCAGCAGTTCGGCATCCGCTTTCTGGGCAAACCGCTTGCTGGATGCGGTGCCGCCGTCCGCAAGGGTCAGGGCAACCGTGTAGAATTTTTCCGGCACAAAGGCGGCAATGGCAGCTTCCCGGACAACCGTCATGGCAAGCACCGGGGTCATAACACGCCCCACCGCCAGCGGTTGACCGTACAGGCACGAAAAAAGCCGGGACGCATTGATGCCGACCATCCAGTCGGCACGTTCCCGGCATAAAGCCGCCTTGTACAAGGCATCGTATTCAGTTGACGGTTTGAGGTGGGCAAAGCCCTCCCGGATGGCGTTTTCCTCCATGCTGGACAGCCACAGGCGGGAAACAGGCTTTTTGCACCCGGCTTGCTGATACACTAAGCGGAAGAT
>NZ_JBBMEO010000098.1:0-1007 GCF_040096515.1 Faecalibacterium tardum
ATCTGTTCCTGAATCAGACGCTCCTGTCGTTCTGCGGACAAGGGTATCTTTTCAAACTGGCTGTGTCCGATGATAACCGCATCATAATCACCGGTCGCAATTCTCGCACAGAATTTTTTGCGATTACCGGGTTCAAAATCTTTTTTGCTGGTGACCAGCAGCTTTGCATTGGGGTACAGGCGTAAAAATTCGCTGGCCCATTGTTCCGTCAAATGGTTTGGCACGACAAAAAGACTTTTCTGACACAAGCCCAGACGTTTCAGTTCCATAGCGGAAGCCGCCATCTCAAAGCTCTTGCCGGCACCGACTTCGTGCGCCAAAAGGGTGTTATACCCATACAGCACATGGGCAACCGCATTGCGCTGATGCTCTCGCAAATTGATCTCCGGGTTCATGCCCACAAAATGAATATGACTTCCGTCATACTCACGGGGTCGGGTGCTGTTAAAAAGCTCATTGTACCTCTTCACCAGCAGAGTCCGCCGCTGCGGATCTTTCCAGACCCAGCCAGCGAAAGCATCCTTGATGGCCTGCTGTTTCTGCTGGGCGAGGGTGGTTTCGTTTTGATTCAGCACACGCTTTTCTTTCCCATCCTCCTCGATGGTATCATAAACGCGGCTATCACGCAAATTCAAGGTGTCTTCCAAAATCTTGTAAGCATTGGCCCTGCGGGTACCGTAGGTTTCGGTGGCCATAATGTCACCAAAGCCAGTAGCAGATTTATTGCTGATTCGCCATTCGGAAGTGTAAGGGGAGTAGCGAACGGTGATGGCATTGTTGTAGCGGATACGATAGGGCGGCTGAAAAGTTTCCATCATGAACTGCTGCACAATAGAGGGGGCAAGCCATGTGGCACCCAGCCGCACATCAATTTCAGAAGCTTCCAAATCTTTGGGCTGCGCCTTAGTCAGTGCGTCCACATTGCCCTTGAACTCCGAGCGGCTTTCTGCAGCAAGTTGTGCCATCCGTAGTTTATCGCGCACATTACCCGAAAGGTATTCGTCCGC
>NZ_JBBMEO010000099.1:0-1000 GCF_040096515.1 Faecalibacterium tardum
TAAATAAAAAGCCGCGGGCACCCGGGGGGCTTTCCTGTTATTCAAAGGTATATTCCACCAGCTGGCAGTTTTTGATGCCCGCAGCGGCGTATTCCTCGTTGGTCATATCGTAAAAATAGGAGTGCACCACCCGGGCAATGCCGTTGTGCGCCACCAGCAGGTAGGTCTTGCCGGTGTCCGCCTTCAATTCGTCCAGCAGATTGTAGATACGCTGTGCCAGCTGCATCATGCTTTCGCCGCCCACATAGCGGTCGGCAAAGTGGGTCTTGGAGATGCGGAACTCCGCACCATCCCGGGGCGTGCCCTCGTATTTGCCGAAGCACTGCTCCCGCAGGCGGGGCTCGCAGCGGGCGGGCAGACCGGTTGCGGCGGCAATGGCCTTTGCGGTGTCGGCGGCGCGGGAGAGGGGAGAGTACAAGATCTCGTCGATCTGCAGGCCGCTGTCCCGGACAAGCGCGCCCAGCTGCCGCGCCTGCTCCTGCCCGCGGGCGGTCAGCGGGCTGTCGGTCATGCCGCAGATCTTATTTTCCACGTTCCATACCGTCTCGCCGTGGCGGGTGAAATAGATATTGTGCATAAAATTACTCCTTACAGCTTGTGCAGGGTGCCGTCCGGCAGCAGACAGACGGTGTCCCCCTCGTCGATGCCAAGACATGTCAGCTCCCTGTCCGGGTAGGGCAGAATGCAAGCAGTCCCGGCGGCATCGGTCAGGGTCACATCACACAGCACCGGCTGCCCGGCGGGCAGCTCCTCGCAGCCGTACAGCTGCTCGTCAATGCGCAGCACGCGGTATTCCGGCATGGTACAGCCCCTCCTTTGTGTTTTTCCTTATTATATAGCACCCGGGGGCTCTGGTGCAAGGGGAGAGGGACGATTTGGAATGCGCTCCGCGGGGAAAGTTTTTGCCTGCCGCAAGCGTGCAAAGACGCTCCGCTGGGCCAGAGGCAGGGAGGGGTGTTCCGACTCCCCCCTCCCTACCTCTGGACTCCACCCACCCCGC
>NZ_JBBMEO010000100.1:0-922 GCF_040096515.1 Faecalibacterium tardum
TATGTGGCTGGTGTGGTGGATTCCGAAGATTACCAACTGATTCGGGAAGATTATTCCAGACAATATGATGGCCTGCGAGCCGCGCTGCAGGAAGCGGAGAACAAAAAAGTTCAGGTAGAACAGCAAATCGAAGAATACCTGAATATGACTTCTCATTTGGAAGAACATCTGGACAACTTTGAATTTGACATTCAGTTGGTAAAATCCCTTGTGCAGAAAATCGAAGTGAGTGCGGACAAGCGGATTCGGATTGTTTTCGGATTTCGGGATGTGTTTACAGAACTTGGAAAGGAGAGTGCAGAAACATGATTGCAGCGTATCAGCGCATTTCAAGGGCTGATGGCGATTTGGGCAAAGATGGCAAGGATAAGAGCAACAGCATTGAGAACCAGAAAGAACTAATCCAACGGTATATCTCCTGCAAAGAAAGTCTGCAAAATGTGCCTGTGATGGATTTTGTAGATGATGGCTACACAGGCAGCAATTTTGACAGACCTGGATTCCAGCAGATGATGGATGGTGTACGCAATGGCAAGATTGATACCATCATAGTAAAAGACCTCTCTCGCTTTGGCCGAGACTATATCGGTGTGGGTGAGTACATGGAGCAGATTTTTCCCCTGCTGGGTGTCCGGCTCATTGCCATCAATGATAACTATGACAGCAATAATTATAAAGGTACAACGCTGGGCATGGATGTGATTGTCAGTAATCTGGTAAATACCATGTACTGCCGGGATGCAGGAAAGAAACTGCGGACTGCCAATCAGGTCAAGTGGCGTAAAGGCATCACAACGGCATCTGCTGCACCGTTCGGCTATCAGTTTGACCCGGACAAAAAGGGCGCATTTATCGTTGACCCGCCAGCAGCAAAAATCGTGCGGCGCATTTTTGATCTTGCGATTTTAGGATTGGGAACGCG
>NZ_JBBMEO010000101.1:0-761 GCF_040096515.1 Faecalibacterium tardum
GGAATCGACACTTTTACATTCCATAAGCCCATTACGTTCTTTGTTGGCGAAAATGGAAGTGGAAAATCTACGCTTCTGGAAGCAATCGCTGTTGCTTACGGCTTCAACGCAGAGGGTGGAACGAAGAACTATTCATTTTCCACATACAACTCCCATTCGGAACTATGTGAGGCTATGACGATTTCCAAGGGGTATCGCAGACCAAAGTTCGGGTATTTTCTCCGAGCAGAGAGTTTCTATAATGTAGCCACCAAGGAAATCGACTATTCCGATGACGATCATCCCTCCAAAGGCTATCACCAAAAATCACACGGTGAAAGTTTCCTCGCCATTGCGCAGGACTACATGGGTGCAGATGGAGTCTATATTTTTGACGAGCCGGAAGCCGCTTTATCCCCGCAGCGGCAGCTCACGTTACTGATCAACATTTATCGGTGTGCCCAAGAAGGGGCGCAATTCATTATCGTATCACATTCACCCATTCTCCTCGGAATGCCTGATGCTGAGATTTTTAGCTTCGACAATGGCACGATTCATCCTTGTCAGTATGAAGATACGGACAGCTACGTTATCACCAAAACATTTGTAAATAATCGGCAGCATTTTTTGAACCAGCTTCTGAACGAAGAAACGTAATGCCGGGAAAGGACATTCCATATGAGTGATTCTACGTTGAAAGAGCTTTGGCAGCAGGTCGCTGAAAAGAAAAGCTGCGAAGCAAAACAGAAAGAACTGACCGCCCAGAGAGATACGCTTGCTGA
>NZ_JBBMEO010000102.1:0-727 GCF_040096515.1 Faecalibacterium tardum
GCCCAACTGGAAGAATATTTTTCGCAGTCTTTGGAGGTAGACCTTCTGCTCCGGCTCTGCCCGGACGATGAGGATACTATCTATCAGATCGTAGATTTGCTGGTGGACACCTGTGCCACCAACCGCAAGACGCTGCGCATTGCTGGGGACGATAAGCCCGCCGAGGTGGTGCGCAGTCGCTTTATGAAGCTGAACGCTGACCATATCCACTTTGTGCTGAAGTGCCTTGCAGAGAACAGCAGCCCGATCCGAAACATGAAACAATACCTGCTTGCTTCTCTGTATAATGCACCCACCACGATGCAGCTTTTCTATCAGAACCAAACCAACCACGACTTAGCGATGCGGAGGTGATGAAAATTTCAAAGAAAGCAACCACAATAGCCATCGTCAACCAGAAAGGCGGCACCGGCAAGACCACCACCTGTGAAAATCTAGGCATCGGGCTGGCGATGGAAGGTAAAAAAGTCCTGTTGGTGGACGCTGACCCGCAGGGCAGCTTGACCATCAGCATGGGCTGGCAGCAGCCCGATGAACTGCCCACGACCCTTTCCACCTTGATGGTAAAGGCCATGAACGACCAGAGTATTCCACCCGGTGAGGGCATCCTGCACCATGCAGAGGGTGTTGACCTGATTCCGGCAAACATCGAACTGGCAGGGCTGGAAGTTTCCCTTGTCAACTGCATGAACCGGGAAAAGATGCTGAAACAGGTGCTGGAAAGCGC
>NZ_JBBMEO010000103.1:0-727 GCF_040096515.1 Faecalibacterium tardum
GCCCAACTGGAAGAATATTTTTCGCAGTCTTTGGAGGTAGACCTTCTGCTCCGGCTCTGCCCGGACGATGAGGATACCATCTATCAGATCGTAGATTTGCTGGTGGACACCTGTGCCACCAACCGCAAACTGCTGCACATTGCCGGGGACGATAAGCCCGCCGAGGTGGTACGCAGCCGGTTTATGAAGCTGAACGCCGACCATATCCGCTTTGTGCTGAAGTGCCTTGCAGATAACAGCAGCCCGATCCGAAACATGAAACAATATCTGCTCGCTTCTCTGTATAACGCACCCACCACGATGCAGCTTTCCTACCAGAACCAAACCAACCATGACTTAACGATGCGGAGGTGATGAAAATTTCAAAGAAAGCAACTACGATTGCCATCGTCAACCAGAAAGGCGGCACCGGTAAGACCACCACCTGTGAAAATCTTGGCATCGGGCTGGCGATGGAGGGCAAGAAGGTCCTACTGGTGGACGCTGACCCGCAGGGGTCACTTACCATCAGCATGGGCTGGCAGCAGCCCGATGAACTGCCTACCACCCTTTCCACCCTGATGGCAAAAGCCATGAACGATCAGAGCATTCCGCCCGGTGAAGGCATCCTGCACCATGCAGAGGGCGTTGACCTGATTCCGGCAAACATTGAACTGGCAGGGCTGGAAGTTTCCCTTGTCAACTGCATGAACCGGGAAAAGATGCTGAAACAGGTGCTGGAAAGCGC
>NZ_JBBMEO010000104.1:0-616 GCF_040096515.1 Faecalibacterium tardum
GTGGAACTGGATTCCATCACCGGACGCATCGCCCAAAAACTATATCCACAGGCCGACATTACGGTTGCTGGCTTTGAAACCACCGACCGCCGAGATTTTTACGACCTTGCCGTAGGTAATGTCCCTTTCGGTCAGTACAAAGTCAACGACAAGGCGTACAACAAACTGGGTTTTTCTATCCACAACTACTTTTTCGCCAAGACTATCGACCAGATCCGACCGGGCGGCGTGATTGCTTTCGTGACCAGCCGTTTCACGATGGACAGCAAAGACAGCAGTGCCCGCAAGTACATGGCGGAACGTGCTGATTTGCTGGGAGCCATCCGCTTACCCAACAACGCTTTTAAGGCAAATGCAAGCACCGAGGTTGTTTCGGATATCCTCTTTTTGCAGAAGCGTGACCGCCCTGCAGACATCGAACCTGCATGGGTGCAGCTGGGGCAGACCGAAGATGGCTTCAATATCAATCAGTATTTTGTAGACCATCCGGAAATGGTGCTGGGAAATTTGGAACTAGAAAGCACCCAGTACGGCCATGACCTGACCGTTGCACCAATCGAAGATGCAAACCTTGCAGACCAGCTTACCGAAGCGGTGCAGCACATCGAGGGCCAGT
>NZ_JBBMEO010000105.1:0-603 GCF_040096515.1 Faecalibacterium tardum
TGAAGTCGTAACAAGGTAGCCGTAGGAGAACCTGCGGCTGGATCACCTCCTTTCTAAGGAGTCAGGCAATGACAGAGCATCTAAGATGGTCGGCCATTGGAACAGGTGACAAGTTAAAGTTTGAGTAGATATTGTTCGATTTTGAGGGCCCTGAAAAGGGGTTACTCAAAACCTTATGTGGGGGTTTAGCTCAGCTGGGAGAGCACCTGCTTTGCAAGCAGGGGGTCAAGGGTTCGATTCCCTTAATCTCCACCACATGGGCCAATAGCTCAGCTGGCTAGAGCACACGACTGATAATCGTGAGGTCGATGGTTCGAGTCCATTTTGGCCCACCATGTGATGAAAGTCAGAGTTTCGGGAGACCGGGCTTTGAAAGACATCACCAAGACGTACCTTGAAAACTGAATAATAACTGCGAAACAAAGATTATAGTAAGTTCTTTTTTAAGAAATATTACAATTTCAAAAGGAAGGGTAACAATAATCTTCGTTGGCAAGAGAGAATCAAGAGGATACCAAATGTTCCAAAAGAACGTTTGAAAGGTCAAGCGAACAAGGGCGCAGGGCGAATGCCTTGGCACTGGGAGCCGATGAAAGACGTGAT
>NZ_JBBMEO010000106.1:0-587 GCF_040096515.1 Faecalibacterium tardum
CCTGACCGTTGCACCAATCGAAGATGCAAACCTTGCAGACCAGCTTACCGAAGCGGTGCAGCACATCGAGGGCCAGTTCACTGCGGTGGAGATTGCCGCTCCGGACGTTGCCGATGCGGAAGTGCAGCGCAAAACTCTGCCCGCAGACCCTACCGTGAAGAATTTCAGCTATACTGTGGTGGATGGTGAAATCTACTACCGCGAGAACTCCATCATGACACAGATTGAACTGTCCGACAACGCCAAAGGCCGTGTAGCTGGTATGGTGGAGTTGCGGCAGATCGTCAACGAACTGATTCAGCAGCAGTTGAACGACTTCCCGGACGAGGACATTAAGGCATCGCAAGCAAAATTGAACGCCGCCTACGATGCCTTTACTGCAAAATACGGGCTGATCAACGACAAGAAAAATGCCCGCCTGTTCGATGATGACAGCTCCTATTATCTGCTCTGCTCGCTGGAGAATCTGGACGAGAATAAAAATCTCAAGTCCAAGGCAGATATGTTTACCAAGCGGACGATTCGGCCAGAGCGTGTTGTCACCAGCGTGGATACCCCCAGTGAAGCACTGGCAGTGTCCATCGGGG
>NZ_JBBMEO010000107.1:0-576 GCF_040096515.1 Faecalibacterium tardum
GGCGCGGCCTTTCGTCAGGTGAAAGTATATCGCCGTGCCGATCAGCGGATGTTCCTCGCCATCGGTGAAGCCATAGCGGTACAGCAGATAGGTCTGCTCCCGTTGGGGCAGCCGTTTCAGGCCATCGTACAGTTCCCGGCGCGATTCCTGCTCTTCCATAATACTCTGCGGCTGCATGGCGTAGGGGTCGGCTATGGCTTCAATGCGCCGCAGTTGTTCCTCTCCCGGCAGAACATCGTCCAGCGAAACGCGCTGGTAGCAGACGCCGTCCTTGTCCTCCGTTACCATCCGCTGCTCAAAAGCGGCAAAGGCATCCCGTACCATGTCCATCATGGCGTTGCGGATGGCAGGAGCCGCATAGGTCAGGAACTTCATGCCGCGCGCTGCATCGAACTTCGGCACAGCTTTCCATAAGCCCAGATTGCCCGCCTGTTTCAAATCGTCCGTATCAAGGTTCAGGCCAGCCTGTGCCAAATTCATGCTGCGAAAAAGGTCATTCGCCACCTTGCCAATAAAGGACTTGTTGTTGTCGATCAGGCTGTCCAGCGCGGCAGCATCGCCTTTCTGTGCCAGCGC
>NZ_JBBMEO010000108.1:0-571 GCF_040096515.1 Faecalibacterium tardum
GCATTCTTCAGTCACGTTCCTGTGATGATGAGCCACGTCCGTAACAAATGCGATGATCTCCCACTGAGGGAATGAGCGGTAGGTTGACGGTAAATGGATGACAGCTTCTCCATAGCTAAGAGCCATCACAGAATAATGATACTTCTGCCTTCGGGCAGCTCGGTGAGAACCACGGAGAGGTGAGAACCCTATGGATTCGGTACGCTGCCGGACGGCTGAAAGATTTCCCACACGAAAACAGAGTTTTCGGTTTCCGGGGATGTCGGGGACAAATACGGAAAGGTATAGAACTATAAATCACAGCAATTTGCTGTTTGAGATAGTAGGGTGGGCTGTGCGAGCAGCCCACTGTTACATATACGGATAGAAAGGAGAAATCCAAATTGGCCACACGAGGTAAAAAAGAGAAAGAGTATCCGCCTATGCCCGCAAACTGGATGTACAAGCGCGGGGATGTCTACATGATGGATCTGAATCCTTACAGCGGTTCCGAGCAAGGCGGCATCCGACCTGCCATTGTTGTCCAAAACGATGACGGTAATTTTTATTCCAATGTTCTTCTGGTCGTTCC
>NZ_JBBMEO010000109.1:0-570 GCF_040096515.1 Faecalibacterium tardum
GGCTCGTTGATGGCTTACAGGTGTCTGCTGTTATGCGGTCTTTTCTTCTTCAAGGGCTTCTGCAAGAGCCTTTTCCAGATAGGTTTCGATTTCAGTCAGGTAGTTAGCAGGTCTCTGCATTGCGAAGCGGAGAACCTTTTGCTTTTCCGGGTCAGTGAAATAGCTGGGATTGTTTTTGAGCGTTTTCTTCCATGAGTTTTTCATCATTTCGGTCGCACGGCTCAAGGATTTGTAAACCTTCATAAACTCGTCCGGTACATGATAGCACCGGAATTCTTCTGTTTGTGGTGTGGGCATGGGAACGGGTTCTGCTTTTTCAGGTTCAAATTCTGCACTGGCAGATTCCAACACTTCCAATGCCTCTGGATGCAGGATTTGAGCAAGGACATCTGAACGATGCTCGGCACTTACCTGCACGAGTTTGGACATTTCTTCGTTGGTAAACTTCACTTCGCCGGAAAAGACTTTCTGCTTGATGCCGGGAGAGAGGTTGTCTGCGATGTCGATGCCTCGTGTATAGTGGCTGGCGCGGAGAACGGAGGCGCGGCTGACACCGTTTTCCTCTGCGAT
>NZ_JBBMEO010000110.1:0-529 GCF_040096515.1 Faecalibacterium tardum
CCGATCTAGCCGAAGAGCGTTCCATTTCTTCGGTTCTTTTTATATATTCCTCGAATGGTCTCCATGCCCTTAATCGTGGAAGAGGCTGTACGGAGACTTTGATAAAATTTATTCCGTCGTTTAATAGGTTGATGGTCTTGTTCTATTAAATTGTTAAGATACTTCACAGTTCGGTGCTCTGTCTTAGTATATAAACCCACACTCTGTAACTTTCTAAAGGCGGAGCCAAGAGAAGGTGCTTTATCGGTCACAATTGCTTTCGGCTCACCAAACTGTTTATGGAGTCGTTTTAAGAAAGCATAGGCTGCTTGCGTATCCCGTTTCTTTCGTAACCAGATATCTAAGGTTAAGCCGTCCGCATCAATTGCACGATAAAGATAATGCCAACGTCCCTTAATTTTGATATAGGTTTCGTCCATTTTCCATGAATAAATGTTTGTCATACTACGATTTATCGTTGGGTGAAAGAGTACAGCAAAGTCCTCTATTATCTTTGGAAGAAGAAAAATAGACAATCCTTCTATTCATG
>NZ_JBBMEO010000111.1:0-14735 GCF_040096515.1 Faecalibacterium tardum
TCCTCCTGCCCCAGCGGAGGGCATTTCAAATCGTTCACCCCGTCAGCCAGCAGAGCTGCTGCACGGTAAGGCGGGGCTGCAAGGCGCGGTTGACCGCACACGCCAGCAGCGCCGCGCCGTGGGCAATGACGCTGTCCAGTGCGCGGGGCGTGACCACAAGGTCTGCGCCCTCCTGCGCTTGCATCAGGGTGGGGATGCCCGCCGCCACCACCGGCACGCCTAAGGTATCCCGGGTCAGGTGGCGGGTGTGGTCGGTTTGCGCCGGGTAAAGCCCCGAGTCCGAAAACTGCACCGTGCGCCCCAGCCGCTGCCCCTCGGCAGAGCAAAGACTGTCCACGCAGACCACCGCCGCCGGGCGCAGCTGCCTCACCAGCGCCGCCGCCAGCTGCTGAAGCGAAAGCCCGGTGGCTGCCGCCACCCCGGGCGCAACGGCCGCCACCGGGCGCAGGCCCCGCACCGGCGGGGCGGCGCCCGCGCCCATGGTGACAAGGATGTGCTGCACCGTGCGCGGGCCAAGGGCATCGGCGGTGATGCGGCGGTTGCCCACCCCCAGCACCAGCACCGGGCCTTTGGGCGGCAAAAGGGCGCGCAGCTCCCGGGCGCACACCTCAATGACGGCGGCGTCCCGCTCGTCCAGCACGCTGACGCTGGGCCTTTCCAGCGTGACATACCTGCCCCGGGGGCGGCTGAGCCCCTCGCGGGCAACTTCTACCCGCGTCACCGTCACCCCGCCGTGGCGGGCGGTGGCCAGCCGCACCCCTGCGGGCAGGGGCTGCGCCGCGCCTGAAAACAGCTCGTCGGCCATATCCGTAGTACGCATTTCCACACTCTCCGTTCCTTTTTGGGGCAAAAGCCCGCTTTCTTGCCGGAAAGTATGGGAAAAATAAAACTTTTCCAAACAAAAATCAAAAAAACGCTTGCGCTGGTACGCGAAATATGGTATCATAGGGTGCGCTGTTATAGGTAGCCAAGGAGGTGGAACGAATGCCTAACATCAAATCTCAGAAGGACCGCGTCGTGCAGGCTGCTGCAGAGCAGGCTCACAACAAGGCCATTAAGACCAACCTGAAAACAGTCGTCAAGAAGGCAGACGCTGCCATCGATGCGAATGCCGCTGACAAGGACGCAACCGTCCTGGCTGCTGTTTCCGCGATCGACAAGGCTCGCGCTAAGGGTGTCATCAAGAAGAACACCGCCAGCCGCAAGATCAGCCGTATGGCAAAGCGTGCTAACAAGAACGCTTGATCGCGCAGTTTGATTGACGAACAAAACCTCTGTACCGGGTAACCGGCACAGGGGTTTTTGTTTTTTCGCTGTTATGTCCCGCACAGCGCGGCAAGGCTTTGCCGCTGTACCGGCTGTAGCAGCTGCTCCGGCGGCAGGGGCTGCGGCGGCACCATCCACCACACCGCCCACGCTGCAGGGACCACCGCCGCCAGCATAAGCCCCGGGTACAAAAGTGCCGGCTCGTGCAGCCACGGGCTGCCGGGCGGCAGCACCAGCGCCGTGCACAGGCACAGCGCTGCCCACAGCTCCCACAATACGGTCTGTCCGCTGTGTTTCATGCGCTTCACCTCCGTTTTGCCCCCAGTTTACCAGCCGCCGGGCGCAAAATATAGCGAAGCAGCGCAGACAAGCAGCACTTTCCCGCAAACCGCAAACGCATTCCATTATTCAGTTCTGGTCGTGGCTTTTGCCCACAAGGCTGCACACCACACCGCAGACAAGGCTTGCGGTGATGCCCGCAGAAGCCGCGGTCAACCCACCGGTCAGGATGCCGATAGCCCCCTTTTCCGCCACGGCGGTGCGCACCCCCTTTGCAAGCAGATGCCCAAAGCCCAGCAGCGGCACGCTCGCCCCCGCACCGGCAAACTCTGCCAGCGGCGCATACAGCCCCACCGCCGAAAGTACCACTCCTGCCACCACATAGCCGGTCAGGATGCGGGCCGGGGTCAGCTTTGTCAGGTCGATGAGCAGCTGCCCCACCGCACAGAGGACACCGCCTATTAAAAATGCCCACAGATAGTTCATTTCAGCTCTCCTTTTCCGGTGCGGTCAGTTCTACCAGATGTGCCACCGCCGGGATGCTCTCCTTCTGCAAAAAGGTGGTCTGGCTCATCAGTGCCCCGGTGGCGATGAACAGCACCCGGCGGCTGCCACGGCGCAGCAGCTTTGGCAGGATATGCCCACAGAGCACGGCGGCGCAGCAGCCCGCGCCCGAGCCACCGCTCTTTACCCGCTGCTCCTCGGCATCGTAAAGCAGACAGCCGCAGTCCGCGTGGTTTTTCAGCAGCAGACCCTCTGCCGCCAACAGCTCCCGCAGCATCTGACTGCCTACCAGCCCAAGGTCGCCGGTGTAGATGCAGTCAAAATCCCGCAGTTCTGCATGGGTATCGGCAAGATAATGCAGCAGGGTGGCGGCTGCTGCCGGTGCCATGGCTGCGCCCATGTTGTTGATATCCTTGATGTTATAGTCCTGCACCCGGCCAAGGGTGGCGGCGGCAATGCCCACCCCCTGCCCTGCCGGACGCAGCAGGCAGCACCCGGCGGCGGTAGCCGTCCACTGCGCGGTAGGGGTGCGCACCGCGCCGTAACTTAGCGGGGTGCGGAACTGACGCTCTGCCGCGCAGAAATGGCTGGAGGTCATGGCCAGCAGGTTCTGTGCCGCCCCGCTGCTGCACAGTGCCGCGCCCAGCGCCAGCGCCTCGGCCATGGTGCTGCACGCGCCGAACAGCCCCGCAAAGGGCATGCCCAGCTCCCGCAGCGCGTAGCCGGAGGCGGTGCACTGCGCCTGCAAGTCCCCTGCCAGCGCAAGGTCCACCCGCTCTGCGGGCAGAGACGCCTTTTGCAGGCAGAGCCGCGCCGCCCGCAGCTGCAATTGCTTTTCGGCAGCCTCCCAACTGCGCTGTCCCAGCCGGTTGTCGGTGGTCAGTTCATCAAAGCCCGCCGCCAGCGGGCCATCGCTCTCTTTTTTGCCGCCCACCGCCGCCTGTGCGGCGATGACCGGCGGGGTGTGGAACAACAGGGTATCGCCCCGACGCTCTGTCATAAAAAATTTCTCCTTTTCTGCAAAAAATGCCCCGGAACGTGCTATACTGTTGCTGCGGCGCTGCAATATCCGGCGGGGCTGTTCCGTATTATAGGATAGAAGCCCCCAGCAGCCACAGCACCGCACCGTACACCACCGCCGCCAGCGTGCCGTACACGATGACCGGTCCGGCGATGAGGAACATCTTGGCTCCCGTGCCCGGCACCCGTCCCTCGGCTTTGAACTCGATGGCCGCGCTGACCACCGCGTTGGCAAAGCCGGTGATGGGCACCAGCGACCCCGCCCCGGCCTTTGCCGCCAGCTTCTGGTACCAGCCCAGCGTGGTCAGCACCGCCGAGAACAAAATCAAAGTGCAGCTGGTCAGGGTACCCGCCGTTTCGGCGTCCGCACCCTGCCGCAAAAACAGCTGCCGCAGCCCTTCGCCCAGCAGGCAGATGCCGCCGCCTACACAGAATGCCCACATGCAGTCTGCCAGAAGCGGCGAATGCGGCCCCGCCTTCTGCACCCGGCGTGCGTATTCCTGCGCTGTCATCTTCATCTTCCCGCGCCCCCTTTTGCGGATAGTCTGCCCGGGGCGGCGGGTGCTTATCCTTTTTTGCGAAAGAAGGTATAGTCTATGCGTTCTTCCCATCATCGCAACCATCACGCCCGGCGTCTGCTCTGCCTGACGGCGCTGGCCTGCTTTGTGGCGGGCGGCACTGCCTACGCCTGCACCCGCAAAGCTGCGGTGCCGCAGCTGCCCGAGCTGCCTGCCGAGAGCCTTGAGCAGCCCGCCGAATACGGCGTGCAGCAGAGCACCCTTACCGCCGCACAGGCACAGGCCATCCTGGATGACCCCCGTATGATCCTTGTCAGCCGCACCCACCCGATAACGGAGGACTACCCCGTCGAGACCAAGGAATGCGGCTCGGCCACCGCCATCAACAAGACTTTGCAGACCGAAGCCGCCAATGCTTTTCTTTCCATGCAGGCTGCTGCCGCCAAGGACGGCGTGGATGTGCGGATGCAAAGCGGCTACCGCAGCGTCAGCTACCAGAAAAAGCTGTACGACAACAAGACCCAGTACTACCGTGATAAGGGCCTGAGCGAAGCTGCCGCCCGGGAAAAGGCGGCTGCCATCGTGAACCCGCCGGGCTGCTCGGAGCACAACTGCGGCCTTGCCGCCGACCTGAACAGCCCGGAGCACACCACCCTTGACACCGGCTTTGCCGACACCGACGCTTTCCGCTGGCTGTGCGAGAACGCGGAGCAGTACGGCTTTATCCTGCGCTACCCCAAGGAAGCCGAAAGCGTGACCGGCATCACCTACGAGCCGTGGCACTGGCGCTATGTAGGCCCGGAAAACGCCGCCCTGCTCAACCAGAGCGGCCTGTGTCTGGAGGACGCCATCGCCGTTTTGCAGCGCATTGCCGCCGGGGAGACCGTGACCGGTTAAAATCCGATGAAAACTGCCGGAAAACCCTGTGGGGTGCGTTGCAATTTACCTGCTGTTATGGTAAGATAAATACAGTCTGCCCGTGTGCGCGATACCGCCCCGGGCTGTGACAAATGAATTCAACAAAAGAAGGAATATTTTATGATAAACCGCACAAAACTTTCTGTGATCGCCGTCAGCGCCGTGCTGGCTGTTGCCCTGACCGGCTGCGGCGGCAGCGCTTCTTCCGCGCCGTCCTCCGTGTCCAGCGCCTCTGCCTCTGCACCGGTCTCCGATGCAGCTTCTCCGGCGGCGGATACCACCGAAAACGGCACTGCCGATCTGGACAGCGCCGTGGAGACCCTGCTGGCTGCCAACCCCATCTCCAACCAGTTCGAGATCGCCGCCATGAACATCGAGTACGACTTCGGCCTGAAGGCGGAGGACGTAGCCGCCTACAAGGGCGTGAAGAGCAATGACAACGGCGACGCCGGCCTTGTGCTGGTGGTGGAAGCTGCTTCCGGCAAGGCACAGGACGTGGTGACCGCGCTGGAAAGCTACAAGCAGGATCAGGTGGCTTTCTACGGCAACTACGCCGAGTTTGCACAGGCACAGAGCAACGTGGAAAACGCCATCATCTCCTCCAAGGGCGACCGTGTGGTCATGGTGATTGCCTCTAACGCGTGCTCCGCAGACCTGAACAGTGCTGTGGACAGCGCCCTGAACAGCTGAATCTGACCTTCCGAGCCGGTGCCATCTGCGGCATCGGCTTTTTTCAGTAGAAAACCCCTGATGAGGGGTATTTCTGCTGAAGCTGCGCCCGCATCCGTCATGCCACCTTCCCCCAGCCGGGGGAAGGCTGAGTCTGTAATTCCGTGTAAAAAAGGAGGCTGACCCCTTGGTTTTCAGCACCATCATCTTCCTGTTCCGCTTTTTGCCCATCACGCTGGCGCTGTACTATCTTGCCCCCGCAAAACTGAAAAACACCGTGCTGTTTTTGTGCAGTCTGGTGTTCTACTGCTGGGGCGAGGTGCGCTTTTTCCCGGTCATGGTGGCACTTATCCTCATCAACTACCTCAGCGGCCTTGCCATCGAACATTTTGATGCAAAGCCCGCGCTGCGCCGCTTTTTTCTGCTGGTGGCGCTCATTGGCAGCTTGGGGATGCTGTTCTACTTCAAGTACGCAAACTTTGTGCTGCGCAGCGTGAATGCCCTGCTGGGCACCGCCTTTGCCGAAATTCAGGGCATCGGCACCTTGCCGCTGGGCATCAGCTTCTACACCTTCCAGACCCTTTCCTACTCCATCGACGTCTACCGCCGGGATGTAAAAGCCGAGCGCAATATCATCGACTTCGGCGCTTATGTGGTCATGTTCCCGCAGCTCATCGCGGGGCCTATCGTCAAGTACCGGGACGTCTCCGACCAGCTGCACGTCTACAAGCACCGCTATAACCTCAAACAGATTGAAGAGGGCATGACCCTGTTCACCTTCGGTCTTGCCAAGAAGGTGCTGCTGGCAGACGCCGTGGGCGCGCTGTGGACAGACATTATCGGGGTAGCCGACAGCCCTTCCACTACCTTTGTGGGTCTGGCGAACGCTTCCACCCCGCTGGTGTGGCTGGGCATCATCGCATACAGTTTGCAGCTGTACTTCGATTTCTCCGGCTACTCCCTCATGGGCATCGGCATGGGTAAGATGCTGGGCTTCGACTTCCCCGCAAACTTCAACTACCCCTATATCTCCGCCTCCATCACCGAGTTCTGGCGGCGCTGGCACATGACCCTGTCCGGCTGGTTTAGGGAGTATGTGTATATCCCGCTGGGCGGCAACCGCAAGGGGCTTAAGCGGCAGATCTTGAACCTGTTCATCGTGGAGCTGCTCACCGGCATCTGGCACGGCGCGAACTGGAACTTTATCTGCTGGGGCCTTTACTACTTTGTGCTGCTGGCGGTCGAAAAGCTGTTTTTGCTGCCCTACCTGAAAAAGGGTAAGGTGTGGCCGCACCTGTACACCCTGTTCCTTGTGGTGGTGGGCTGGGCGATGTTCGTGGGCAACGACACCGGCGTGTCCTTCGGGCTGCTGTTCCAAAAGCTCTTCATCCCCTCCGGCGGGGTGTCGCCGCTGTATTTCCTGCGGAATTACGGCGTGCTGCTGGCGGTAAGCGTGGTGTGCTGCACCCCGCTGATCGAAAAGCTGTGGGATGTGCTGCGCAAGAACGTAGTCACCCGCTGCGCTGCCATCCTGGCGCTGCTGGTGGTCTCCACCGCCTATGTGGTGGGCAGCACCAACAGCCCGTTCCTGTATTTTAACTTTTAAGGAGGCGGGAAGATGTCCAAACACGAGAAAAAGACCTCCTCCCTTTTGCACTACCCGGTGCTGGTGGTGTTCAGCCTGTTTTTCATCGGGCTGTTCGCGCTGGATATGGTCACCCCGGATCGCAGTTACAGCGAGCTGGAGAATACCACCCTGAGCCAGCGCCCGGCGCTGACCCAGTTCACCGCCAAGGGGCTGAACAGCTACTTTACCGCCTACACCAAATACGTCAAGGATCAGGTGGCGGGGCGCGACCAGTGGATCAGCCTGCAGAGCGTGGTAGAGACCACCCTGCTGCAAAAGCAGCAGAACGGCGGCATCCTGCTGGGCAAGGAGCACATGATGTTCCCCCGCACCTACGGGCTGCTTTCCAGCGAGGAGCGCACCCTGCCCAAGAATACGGCGGCGCTCACCGCGCTGTGCCAGCGCTACCCGGGCAAGGTGAATGTACTGGTGGCACCCGCTGCCAGCGATATCTATAAAGAGAACGTGCCCGCAAACGCCCCCCTGCTGGACGAGGACGGCTACCTTGACGGGCTTTCCGCTGCGGTACAGGCGGCGGGCGGCAGCTTTGTGGACGTGCGCCAGACCCTTACCGCCCACAAGAGCGAGTATATCTACTACCGCACCGACCACCACTGGACGAGCCTTGGCGCTTACTACGCCTACAGCCAGCTGTGCGATGCCCTTGGCCTTACCCCCTTTGATACCGCCGCCCACACTGCGCTGACTGCCGATGGCTTTTACGGCACCCACTACGCCAAGGCGCGCACATGGAACGCCGTGCCGGACGTGATCACCTACTACGACCTTGACAACACTCTGACGGTCTGGAACGTGACGGCGGCAGGCCAGCCCACCGAAGGGCAGACCACCGGCCTGTACGACACAGATAAGCTCGCCGTCTATGATAAATACGCCATGTTCCTGCACGGCAACAACGGTTTAAGCCGGGTGCAGGGCAACGGCAGTGGGCGCATCCTTGTCATCAAGGACAGCTACGCCAACTGCTTTGTGCCCTACCTGACCGCCAACTACGCCGACATTGACGTGGTGGATTTCCGCAACTACAACTACGGCTTGGACAAGCTGATCGCCGATAACAGCTACGACCAGATCCTTGTACTGTACAATTTTGACAGCTTCAAGAGCGACCCCTACCTCTACCGCGCCGGGGTGACGGGGTAAAATAACCAAATGCCGAAATTATTGCAGTCTATTTTCACAAATTTATAGCTGCAATTTCATGCGTCCCGCCAGTTTTTGCACAGATGTGCCAAAACCCCTTGATAAAATCCGACCACTGTTGTAGAATGACCATATAGAGAACAATGCTCTATCGGCCTTGGGTATGGACGCCGGGGAATCGGGATGCAATGCGGCATTCCCCCTTGACAAAGGAGTATTGAAGATGAAAAAGATGAATTATCCCGCAGATTATGCGGTACTTTCCAACGAAGAAATGACCTACACCACCGGCGGCGGCGCAGTGGATAATGCTGCCGGTCTCGCCACTACCGCCGCAACGGTCGTAGGTGCTGTGGTGCTGGCCTCCAGCTATATCTGGGGCATCAAGCAGGCACGCACCTGGCTGCAGCAGGACGGCAACAAGGACGGCAACTTCTTTACCGTGATGGGCCGTGCCACCGATGCCATTGCCGCCGATATGGGCAAATCTGCCGGCAACTTTGTACGGGACGCCGTTTCCGCCACCATGGTAGTGGCACTGGCTCCCCTGAGCGCCATTCTGCTGGTCGTGCGCTGAGACCCTTTATTCAGAAAAAACGGTGCGTTTTTGGGTGCACCGTTTTGGATAGCTTTGTTTCAAAAGGAGTGTTATTATGGAAAAAATGATGATGCCCGCGTATTACAACGTCCTGTCCACTGAGGAAATGACCTACACCGAAGGCGGCGCTACCATGGTTCAGGCAGCCTGCGCATGGTTCATCCCCTTCTACGGCTGGTTCAAGGGCATTACTGCTGTCCGCGACTACCGCAAGAAGAATCCTAACAACTGGACCGAGACCGGTCTGGACGCCCTGAGCAAGGACATGGAGAAGAGCACTGCCAACCTGCTGTATGACATTGCATGTGCCGCCAGTGTTGTCGGCTCCTGCGCAAGTGTTGTGTGGCTGATCCCGAATGCTCTCATCGTCTTCGGCTCCTGATTTCCCGGAGTAGACCAAAGAACAAAGCAAGCGGAGGCGCTGCCCTTTCGGGCAGCGCCTCCGCTGTTTTTATAGGGTTTTCTTTTAGCTTTCGTCTCATGTATCCAAGTTTTCGTCTAAAACAGGGTGCATTTTAGACGAAAGTGCAAGTGTGTGAGACGAATCGGCCTTGCGCAGACACAAAAAACGGCGGCACGCTCCATCGGAGCGCGCCGCCGTTTGGTATTTTATGCGTTGAACATATCCTTCAGCTTTTTGAAGAAGCCCTTACGCTTTTCGTAGTTTTCTTCTTTCAAGGTGCCCTCAAATTTCTTCAGGGCATCGCGCTGCGCCTTGTTCAGCTTTTTGGGGATCTCCACCTCGCACTTGACGTACATATCGCCGCGGCCACGGCCGTTCAGGTACTGGATTCCCTTGCCGCGCAGGCGGAAGGTGGTGCCGCTCTGGGTGCCCTCGGGCACGGTGTACTCCACCTTGCCGTCAATGGAGGGTACGGTGACGCTGTCGCCCAGCACAGCCTGACTGTAAGTGATGGGCACGGTGACCCACACATCGTAGCCGTCGCGCTGGAACACCTCGCTGGGGCGCACGCTGACCATGACGATGACATCACCGGCGGGGCCGCCGTTGGTACCGGCATCGCCCATGCCGCGCAGTGCAAAGCTCTGGTCGTCGTCGATGCCCATGGGGATGGACACCTCCAGCGTCTTTTTGGTAGCCACCTTGCCGCTGCCGTGGCAGACCTTGCAGGGGTTCTTTACCAGCTTGCCCTTGCCGCCGCAGCGGGAGCAGGGCTGCTGGGTCTGCATCACGCCAAAGGGGGTGCGCTGCTGGCGGATGACAAAGCCGCGTCCGCCGCAGTCCGGGCAGGTCTCGGGGCTAGTACCGGCGGCGCAGCCGGAGCCGTGGCACGCAGTACACTCCTGCTGACGGGTGATGGTAATGTTCTTCTTGCAGCCGTGCACGGCCTCGTCAAAGCTCAGGGTGATGCGCACCCGGATGTCCTGACCCTTGCGGGGGGCGTTGGGATTTGCCTGACGGGACGAGCCGCCGAAGCCGCCAAAGCCGCCGCCGAAGATATCGCCAAAAATGTCGCCCAAGTCCACGCCGTCGCCACCAAAACCGCTAAAGCCGCCGGGGCCGCCGCCGTTCTGTGCTGCATAAGTGGGGTCAACACCGGCAAAGCCGTACTGGTCGTACAGCTGGCGCTTTTTCGGGTCCGAAAGCACCTCGTTTGCCTCGTTGATCTCCTTGAACTTTGCCTCAGCGTCCTTATCGCCGGGGTTATAGTCCGGGTGGTACTTCATGGCAAGCTTGCGGTATGCCTTTTTGATCTCGGCATCGCTTGCGCCCTTGGATACCCCCAGCACTTCGTAATAATCACGCTTTTCCTGTGCCATATCCACTCACCTCTCCGGGAACGCCCTCCCCGGGTAACGCCCCGGTCGGTTCCTCCTGTTCAAAAGCTCCCGCTTCGGTCTTTCGCAGCTGTTGTCTGCGCCCTCATCCGTCATGCCGCTTCGCGTCATGCCACCTTCCCCCGTCCGGGGGAAGGCTTTTGCGGCAGCGAGAACTCTTTTACTTATAAACCAGCAAGAGCCGCTCCGGCCTAAACCGGAGCGGCTTTTGCTTTATTGCGCGTGTGCCCGCCGGTTTGGCCGGACACAGCGCTTTGTGTCAAACTTAGACTTCCTTGAAGTCGGCATCCACAACGCCGTCATCGTTGGGCTTTGCGTTGGTTGCGCCTGCGTCAGCACCGGGCTGTGCACCGGCGGCCTGCTGTGCGGCAGCGGCTGCCTGATACATCTTCTCGAACACCTGGCTCAGGGCTTCCTGCTTTGCCTTGATGTCGTCCACGTTGCCGGACTGGACAGCGGTCTTGAGGTCGGCCAGCTTTGCCTCGGCATCGCTCTTCACGTCTGCGGGCAGCTTGTCGCCGTTCTCCTTCAGCATCTTCTCGGTCTGGAACACCATCTGGTCGGCACCATTGCGGATATCGACCTCTTCACGCTTCTTCTTATCGTCGGCAGCAAACTGCTCAGCTTCCTTCACAGCCTTGTCGATGTCTTCCTTGGACATATTGGTAGAAGCGGTGATGGTGATGTTCTGTTCCTTGCCGGTGCCCAGATCCTTAGCGCTGACCTTCACGATGCCGTTGGCATCGATATCGAAGGTAACTTCGATCTGAGGCACGCCACGGGGAGCCGGAGCAATACCATCCAGATGGAACACACCCAAGCTCTTGTTGTCGCGGGCAAACTCACGCTCGCCCTGCAGCACGTTGACCTCAACAGAGGGCTGGTTGTCGGCTGCGGTGGAGAACACCTGACTCTTGTGGGTGGGGATGGTGGTGTTGCGGTCGATGATCTTGGTGCACACGCCGCCCAGAGTCTCAATGCCGAGGCTCAGCGGGGTGACATCCAGCAGCAGCAGACCCTTCTTCTCGCCGTTCAGAACGCCGCCCTGAATAGCAGCACCGACAGCCACGCACTCATCGGGGTTGATGCCCTTGAAGGGCTCGCAGTTCAGTTCCTTCTTCACTGCGTCGTAGACAGCGGGGATACGGGTAGAACCACCGACCATCAGAACCTTCTTCAGGTCGGAAGCGCGCAGACCTGCATCCTGCAGAGCCTTGCGCACGGGGGTCATGGTGCGATCGACCAGATCAGCGGTCAGCTCGTTGAACTTTGCGCGGGTCAGGGTCATATCCAGGTGCTTGGGGCCGGTAGCATCAGCGGTGATGAAGGGCAGGTTGATCTGGCTGCTCATTGCGCTGGACAGCTCGATCTTAGCCTTCTCGGCAGCTTCCTTCAAGCGCTGTGCAGCCATCTTGTCCTTGCGCAGGTCGATGCCGTTCTCGGTCTGGAAGGCATCTGCCATCCAGTCGATGATGCGCTGGTCGAAGTCATCGCCGCCCAGATGGGTATCGCCGTTGGTTGCCAGAACCTCGGTAACGCCGTCGCCCATCTCGATGATGGACACATCGAAGGTGCCGCCGCCCAGATCGTAGACCATGATCTTCTGGTCGTCCTCTTTATCCACACCGTAAGCCAGAGCAGCTGCGGTGGGCTCGTTGATGATACGGCGGACGTTCAGGCCGGCAATGGTGCCTGCGTCCTTGGTGGCCTGACGCTGGCTGTCGTTGAAGTAGGCAGGCACAGTGATGACAGCCTCGGTGACGGTCTCGCCCAGATAAGCCTCGGCATCAGCCTTCAGCTTCTGCAGGATCATAGCGCTGACCTGCTGGGGAGTGTACTCCTTGCCGTTCAGGGTCACCTTATGGTCGGTGCCCATCTGACGCTTGATGGAAGAAACGGTGTTGTCGGGGTTGGTGATAGCCTGACGCTTTGCAACCTGACCTACCAGACGGTCGCCGGTCTTGGTGAAGCCGACAACGGACGGGGTGGTGCGGGCGCCCTCAGAGTTGGCGATGACAACGGGCTCGCCGCCCTCCATAACAGCCACGCAGCTGTTGGTAGTACCAAGGTCGATACCAATAATCTTACTCATAATGAAGTCTCCTCTCGAAAGAACAAATCTTGTTTATATGATGCTTATGATGATGTCAAGCGGATGTTATTGCAAACTCCCTTGCGGGAGGTTCGGCTTATTTATTCGGCCACCACAACGGTTGCATGGCGGATGATCTTGTCACCCAGCTTGTAACCCTTCTGGAAAACGGTGACCACCGTGCCGCTCTCCTGCCCGTCCGGGGCGGGGATCTGCTGCACAGCATTCATAAAGTTGGGGTCAAAGGGCTTGCCCAGCACCTCGATCTCCTCCACATGGAGGGCGTCCAGTGCCTTTGCCGCCTTATCCAGCGTCATGACCACGCCCTTTTTGTAGTTCTCATCGGTGGTGGGGGCGTTGGCAGCCATATTCAGCGTATCCAGAATGGGGATGATCTTTTCCACTGCATGGGAAACACCGTCGCCAAACTTCTGGTCGGCCTCGCGGGTGGAGCGCTTGCGGTAGTTGTCGTACTCGGCAGCCATGCGCAGCAGCTGATCCTTGGCCTGTGCGGCGTTCTTTTCCGCTGCATCCAGCTTTGCCTTAATGGCTTCCATCTCCCGGGCCTTCTTGTTGAACCAGCCGCCGTCCTTCTTCTTGTCCTCTTCGGTAGCAGCTTCGGCAGCAGCCTGTTCGGGCGCTGCGGCAGCGGTCTTTTCCTCGGGGGCAGTTTCCGGCTGCTCGGTCTCGGGCACCGTGTTCTTTGCTTCTTCGCTCATTCCAGATCCTCCTTATAGATCACAGTCCGCCGTGGTACGGCAGCCTGCGGGGTGTCTTTTCGTTTGCCGCTCATGCCCTCGCCCAGCTGGTCTGCAAACTCGTGCAGCAGGGGCATCAGCTTCTGGAAGGGCATCCGGGTGGGGCCGATCAGGGCAATGGAGCCCCACAGCCCGCCGCCTACCAGATACCGGCCGCTCACGATGCACAGCCCGGGGATCTGCGGTTCCAGATCCTCGCCCAGCAGCACGCTTTCGCTGCGGTTTTCCGGGGGTGCGATCAGGCTTGCGGCCTGTTCCTCGTCGTTCAGCAGGGTAAGGATATCACCCACCCGGCCGTCCAGCTGCGGCCAGTCCAGCAGGTACTGCTCGCCGCCCAGAAATACATGGGGCTTTACGCTGTCCTGCAAAATTGCGGCTGCGGCGCTGACCACCGGCACAAGTTCCGGTGCGATCTGGCTGCACAGCTCGCTGAGCATCCGGGTGGAAAGATCCACCGGTGCCACAAAGGTAAGGTTGCGGTTGAGCAGCGCCGCAAGGGCAGCTGCATTTTCCCGGGAAAGCCCGGTGCGTACCCGCGCCACCCGGGTGCGGACGTAACCGGCAGTGGTCACAGCCAGCACAGCGGCTGCGCTGCGGCCCACCTGCACCACCTCGTAATGGGCGATGCACAGATCCTCGGCGCAGGGGGTGCTGACGGCGGCGGTGCAGCCGCTGATGGCGGCCAGCGCCTTGGCAGCGCCCTGTGCCAGCTTTTCCGGCTCGTGGTCAAGGCTGGCGAACACCGCATCTACCCGGGCGCGGGTAACGCGGTCCAGCGGCTGATCATCGGTCAGCAGGTTGTCCAGATAATACCGGTAGCCCTTGGCGCTGGGCACACGCCCCGCGCTGGTGTGGGGCTGCTCCAGCAGGCCCAGCTTTGTCAGCGCCGCCATCTCGTTGCGCAGCGTTGCGCTGGACACTGCCATATCAAAGTAGTTTGCCAGCACGCTGCTGCCCACCGGCTCGCCCTCAAGGCCATACAGCGCCACGATCGCCTGCAAGACCCGTTGCTTGCGTGCATCCATCGTCATAGCGCCTGCCTCCTTTTTGTATTGCTTTTGTTTGTTTAGCACTCCTTGTTCCTGAGTGCTAAGACCATTATAACCGTTTTTGCCCTGCTGTCAAGCCCTTTGCAAAAATGTTTATAAAGATTCATAATTCTGTCATAAAGGGGTGTGAACTCCCTCAGTCAAAGCCTGCGGCTTTGCCAGCTCCCTCTGGGAGGGAGCCTTTGGCATGGCGGTACAGTTTCCGGCTCAAGCGCAAAGTTTGCGGGCGTGCCGCTCCCCCTTGGGGGAGCTGTCGCGCAGCGACTGAGGGGCTGCAAATCGGCGGAGCCGGAAAAAACGGTTAAAAGATCTTCACGCCGAACAGGCGTGAATCTTCAGTTTTTTCCGGTGTAGCCCTCCTCTTTGGGGTTAAAAGGGGCGAGCAGCCCCTTTTTCGTGGCTCCAGCGCGTCGAAATCGCTGGCACTTTTCTGGTTCTCTTTTGGTGTCAAAAGAGAACATCCCCGGGCAGCA